>JAGXLO010000003.1:0-51571 GCA_018334695.1 Candidatus Cloacimonadota bacterium | reverse complement strand
AAAGCAAACTGGTTGGATGAATTTAGAACTGAACTCACCCGAGATGAAAAATTTACCTTGAGTTCAGAAAAGGATGTAATAACACCAATGATGCATAATACAGATTATTATGGTTATACGGAAACAGATAATATTCAGGTTTTAGAAATGGATTATAAGGGTAATGAGATTTCAATGATAGTAATATTGCCCAAGGTTAATGATATAAAGAAACTTGAAGTCACATTGGATCTGAAGAAATTGAATTGCTGGCGAGATTCTCTAAGGACTAAAAGAGTAAAGGTTTCACTACCCAAATTTAAGTTCGAAACTAAATATTTTATGTCTGAGGATTTGCAAGAGTTGGGTATGAAAACAGCATTTGAGTATCCCCAAGCGGATTTTACAGGTATAAGTCCAACCGGAGAATTATTTATTAGTGAAGTAGTTCATCAAACTTTTGTGGAAGTGGCGGAGTATGGAACAGAAGCGGCTGCTGCCACAGCTGTAGTAATGGAAGCAGGGGCAGCTATGCCTACAGAAGAACCCAAAATATTTAAAGCAGACCATCCGTTTATATTTATTATTCAGCAGAAAAATACGAGAAATATTCTGTTTATGGGAAAATTGTATGATCCAACCAAGTAAATATTTGAACAATATAGGATAATTAAGATGTAATTTTACCAATCGGAGGTGTTAAGTGAATTTATATTCTTTGATAGTAGAGATCGAAGGTGGAGTTTATATCGGACAGGAAAATGCTTCGTCCCCAATAAAAGCAATAGTTAAATGGATAGAGAATTTAGATCACTTAATAATCATGAGCTCAGAAATTGAAGTAGAATCTATAATGAAGAGTTTGGAACAAGATAATGAAATCGAAATTAACGAACCATATGATAATATGTGGGAAATCTCAATACCTAAGAGCAATGGCAAAAAATTTGATATTTTTTATGTAGTTAAGACTTTTAATGAATAAATGTTAAAATTTTTTCGTCAAAATTTTTTTGCACATTCTGTAGAAAAGCGGAACGGGAAAGCCCATCACATTAAAATAACAACCCTCTATTTTTTTGATGAATTGACTACCATATCCCTGGATACCGTATGCCCCTGCTTTATCCATAGGTTCTTCTGTGGCTATGTATTCTTCAATCTCTTTTTTTGTTAGTTTATAGAAAAAAACACGTGTTCTGGCAACTTCTGTGTAGATCTGCTCCCGGAAATAAATAGCAATAGCGCTGACTACTGTGTGCTCATTATCAGAGAGAAATTGTAAAAATTTAGCTGCTTCTCTTTTATCTTTGGGTTTACCCAGTATTTTATCATCCAAAAGCACTATTGTATCGCCCCCCACAATGAAACTCTCAAGGTTTGTTTTAGCAATTTCTTTTACTTTTTCACGAGCATAATAAGTTGCAAATTCATCTGCAGGGATATTTAAGTGATGTTCAGCAATATTGGAAGGTATTTGCTTATATTTTAATCCCAGCTGATCAAATAGTCTCTTGCGTCTTGGCGATTTAGAAGCCAGAATTATTTCTTTATCTTTTAAGAGATTATGTAACATCTATTGCTTAGATTGTAGAATTTATTATTGCGAAAATTTTTCAATCAATTCCAGTACTTTAACAACAATTTTATCTTTATCCATAGTGATTTTTTTGTTATCGTGGCGTAGTTTATATTCAATTTTCTCTTTTTTGAAATTTCTCTGACCTACAACAATTTGTATAGGAATACCGATGAGATCGGCATCATTAAATTTAACACCCGGTTGAATATCTCTGTCATCATATAAGATTTCTACATTATTTTGCTTGAGTTCTTTATAAAGCTTATCACAAAATGAAACTATTGCATCGCTTCGTGTGGAGAGATTTATTAATTCAACCTGATAGGGGGCAATGGGCAGGGGCCATTTTATACCATAATCATCATAATTTTGCTCGATGGCTGCTGCCATGGTTCTGGTTATACCAATACCGTAACAACCCATTTCAAAGGGTACTTCTTTACCGTCGCTATCAGTAAAAGTGGCTTCCATTGCCTTACTGTATTTATCACCCAGCTGAAAAATCTGTCCTACTTCAATACCTCTGTAAGAATTCATTCTTTTTCCGCATTTGGGACATTTATCCCCTTTTTTTGCCTGGACTATATCTACAAATTCAGTAACATTACAATCTCTACCCAGGCTCACATTTTTGTAGTGATAATCTTTTTCATCAGCTCCTGCTACCATATTCATAGCATCTTTCAAATTTTTATCAGCAAAGATTCTTATGCTTTTATTTCCTACAGGTCCCACAAAGCCGGCTACAGAATCAAGTTCCCCTGCTATCTCATCATCAGAAGCAAATTCAAGGTTTATAGAATTAAGAAGATTAGCTACTTTTACATCATTGATTTCTCTGTCTCCTCGTATAAGAAAGGCAACAAGTTCATTGTCGGAATTATACATAATAGTTTTTATAATCTGTTTTTTATCTATATCCAAAAAGTTACTTACTTCTTCTACTGATTTTTTATCAGGTGTATGAACTTTTTCCAGTGGGAGCTCTTTTTCTACTTTTATATTTTCCAGAGGAGAGATTTTACAGTTCTCTGCAGTTGCTGCATAACCACATTCGCAATTTAATACTTCTGATTCTCCGGTTTCAGCTAAAGCCATGAATTCGTGTGAATCTGATCCGCCAATAGCCCCAACATCTGCCTCTACTGCCGAAAATTCCAGCCCGCAACGTTCGAAAATTCTGTCATAAGCCTTATACATTTTTTGGTAAGTTTCTTCTAGAGATACGTTATCAGTATGAAAACTATAAGCATCTTTCATAGTAAATTCTCGGGCTCTCATAACACCGAATCTGGGTCTGATCTCATCCCGAAATTTAGTTTGTATCTGATAGAGATTTATGGGAAGTTCTCGGTAAGATTTTATATCGTATTTTGCCAGAAGAGTGATGACTTCTTCGTGAGTAGGCCCGAGTGCAAACATTCTCTCGTGCCTGTCTTCCAGACGCATCAGTTCTGGTCCATATATATCCCATCTGCCGGAAAGCTGCCATATTTCTTCCGGTTGAATAATTGGCATAAGAAGCTCCTGGCATCCTATATTATCCAATTCTTCGCGCACAATTTTTTCTATCTTATGAATTACTCTTTGAGCCAGGGGTAGGTAAGTGTAAAGTCCGGAACCCAATTTTCGCAGCATACCGCTTCTTATCATCAGCCGATGGCTGGGAATTTCAGCTTCAGCTGGAGTTTCCTTTAAGGTTGGAATAAAGGCTTTACTAAATCGCATTAATTCCTCCAATATATTGTTGGTAAGACAGTTTAAGAAGGTAATTTAGTGTCAAGAAAAGTACAATCAAAACCTCTTAAAACAATATGATAATTAAAATTAATTAATTAAAAATTATAAGAAAAACTTAATCCCTGATAAAATCTTTTCGATTCAAATCCGTCCCATGCATATGAGCTCCAACCAAGTAATGGTATGATGGAATATTTGCTAAAATCTGTACTAAAGGCAGGGCAAAAATTAAAATTAATATATCCGAAAAAAATATGAATATCATCATTTTTAGCATCGCTCGCAAAGTTGATGGGTGTATTAACTGAAAGGTTCAATTCTAAGTTATCATTGTCATATATGGTCCAATTAACACTCGGTTTGTATTCAAAAAATGACCCCTTTATATTGTCTTTTTCAAAATATACTCCTGCATAATCGGTAAATGTAACTTTGTTCTTTTTCCAGATTATTTTACCCCCCAAAGCAAGATAATTGTATCCTACTGAGTCGAATTCTGAAACATTAATATTCTCATAACGGAAAAGTAAATTTTTTTTTCTCGCTAAGTCCATATTTAACAATAATCCCAAAATTGGTTTTAGCATCAGTCATGGGATTATTGGCAGTAATATTAGGACTGATTTCAAATTGTTTTGGTGGGATTAATTTAGCATTTTGAAATGTAGCCGGTGTATAGCATCCCTGTAATAGAATTAGAAAAAGAGAAAATATAATTATAGATATTGATTTTCTCATTCTTTTTTTGCCTCCTGCTTTTTTTTAATAATAATCAATTGTATGTCAATATTTTATAATCCAATTTTTTCCTAAATTTTTTACTATAGCTTGTATTATTAGAAAAAATTGACAAAAAGTAGTTAACTTACATTTTGTATAAAAGCAAATCATTCTGAAAATAACAAGAAAGGATAAAATGATTCAATTAAAAGTCATCAATAAACTTGAAGAATTTCCCCAAGTGGTAAATCAGGATAGCTTTATTGAATTTCTTCATAATCATCTCGATAAATTCGGTGATTCACGCGAGGCTATCAAAGCAGCTATTGAATATACTTTTTCAGAAGAAAAAGGTAAAGGAGGTTTTCTGTTGGCTGCTCTGGAGAATGATAAATTGATTGGAGCACTTGTTATGAATCATACAGGAATGACACATTATATTCCGGAAAACATTCTTGTTTACATTGCAGTACACGAAGATTTTCGGGGTAAGGGACTGGGAACAAAAATTATAGATAAAGCCCGGGAGATTACACAGGGGGAGATTGCTCTACATGTAGAATATGATAATCCCGCAAAAAAATTATACGAACGGCTTGGTTTTGATAATAAATACGCAGAAATGAGACTAACAAACAAGGAGTAAAATAAAATGGCAGAACTGGTCATAGATTCCAAAAAGATACATTCTAATTTTAAAAAACTTACGAAATTCCTCAAAAAACAAAATATGCAATGGACTTTGATTTCAAAAGTTCTTGCCGGAAATAAACCCGCTTTGCGCAAGATTTTATCAACTGAAGAAATTCAAAATATTCATTCAATTGGTGATTCTAGATTATCCAGTCTGCAAAATATAAAAGAAATAGATCCCGATATCGTTACTATGTATATCAAACCACCTGCCATAAAATATACAAAAGCTGTGGTAAAATGCGCAGATATCTCATTCAATACTTCTTACGAGACCATTAAGGCATTAAATGAAGAAGCAAGAAAACTGGATAAAATACATAGAGTAATAATTATGATTGAAATGGGGTCATTAAGAGAAGGAATTTTAAGAGCTAATATCATGGAATTTTATTCCAAAATTTTTGAATTATCCAATATTGAAGTGATTGGACTTGGGACGAATATTGGTTGTATGTATGGCATCGAACCCACTTATGACAAATTAATTCAACTAAGCTTATACAAGCAGCTAATCGAAGCAAAATTTGATGTTAAACTTGAATTGATTTCCGGTGGCAGCTCAATAACCCTGCCCTTGATAGAAGAAGAAAAAATTCCCAAATCTTTAAATCATTTTAGAATCGGTGAGGCTGTGTTTTTAGGAACCTCCCCCTTTAGTGGAGAAAAATTTCATGACCTGCATACTGATGCATTTGAATATGTAGCAAATATTATTGAGATGGAAAAAAAGAGAGTAAAACCTGAAGGCAAGATTAGTGAAGCAAATGTCGGTCATACAAACGATGTAGCAAAAGATGAGAGTTTTAATGAAATTTATAGAGCTGTACTTGATTTTGGCATTCTGGATGTAGATGTAAAGGAGATAAAACCAAAGGATGATAGAGTTAAATTTTTGGGAACTACTTCGGATATGACTGTGTATAGTCTGGGTGAGAATATTTCAAAGAAAAGTAAAAAAAAGAAGTATAATGTTGGAAATAGTATCAAGTTCAATCCCAGTTATATGGCGGTAGCTCGACTTATGACTTCTAAATTTGTAAAAAAAAGAGTGAAGTGATGAAAAAATCTTATAAATTTAAAATATTTAAAAAAGTTGATAATTAAAGTGATACATCTAAATACTGACGACAAATTTAATTTTAGGAGGATTAAATGTTAAATCCACAGATTTTTAGAAAGTATGATATTCGTGGTATAGTGGATGAAGATCTCACGCATAATGTGGTAAAAAATATTGGGCTTGCCTTTGGAACTTATTTGCGCAGAGAGGGTTTGAAAAAAGTGGTAGTTGGAGGAGATTGCCGTCTTAGTTCTGATCGTTTTCGTCAAATAATTGGAGAATCTCTTGCCAATACAGGTTGTGAGGTGATCGATATAGGCACTGTGCCCACTCCTGTTTTATATTTTGCCATAGAACAGCTTGATAGCGATGGAGGTATTATGATAACAGGAAGCCATAATCCTCCAGAATATAATGGTTTTAAGTTGTGTGTCGGTAGTTTTTCCATCTTTGGTGAAGAGATCCAAAAAATAAGGGAAATTATTGAAGAAAATGTGTATTTTAACGCTGAAGGAAAAATAGAAAAATACGATAATATCGTAAAAGATTATCAAGATTACTTGGTAAATAATCTGGAAGTGAATAAAAAGCTAAAAGTTGTTGTGGATTCCGGTAATGCTACTGCCGGTCCTGTAGCCCCCGAAATATTCAGGCGATTGGGGTGTGAGGTGATTTCACTATACGAAGAAATGGATGGAACATTTCCTAATCATCATCCCGATCCTACCGTTCCGGAGTATATTCAGGACCTGATAAAAACAGTTAAAGAAGAAAATGCAGATGTGGGATTCGGCTTTGACGGAGATGCCGACAGAATCGGAGTTGTTGATGATAACGGAGATATTATCTGGGGAGATCAAATTCTTACTATTTTTGCCAGAGAAGTACTAAAAGAATATCCCGGCTCACCTGTAATAGCTGATGTGAAATCATCCAAAATTTTGTTTGATGATATAAAAAAACATGGTGGAGAACCTGTAATGTGGAAAACCGGACACTCTCTCATAAAAAAACGAATGCGCGAGATAGACGGTCTGCTTGGGGGTGAAATGAGTGGCCACATGTTTTTTAAGGATAAGTATTTTGGCTTTGATGATGCCATATACGCGGCAGGCAGATTCCTGGAGATACTCTCTCAAAAAAACAAAAAAACTAGCGAACTGCTGGCTGATGTGCCCAAAATGTATTCAACTCCCGAAATTAGAAAAGAATGTAAAGAAGAAGAAAAATTTGAGATAGTAGAAAAAGTAAAAAAATACTTCCAGAAAAAAAATTACGAAATAAATGATATAGATGGTATGAGAATTACTTTTGATGATGGTTGGGCACTACTCCGAGCTTCTAATACTCAAGCGGTAATAGTACTTAGATTCGAGGCGGAATCAGAAGAACGATTGGAAGAAATTCAAGATCTGGTAATGGAACAGGTTAATAAATATATTGCAAAGGAATAATAACAGAGACGTTTTCATAGGAGAAATATGAAGAATAAATATAAAGGCTGGCTCTATATCGCAGTGTTTGTGCTAGTTGTCGTTTGGAGCCAATCTGTAAACGCAGAAACTACTCAGGTAACCAACTTTGAAGACTTAATGGAAAATCTAAATCGGGGAGAAGAGGTAAAAGTTGTAGTCCATTATGGGGATTGCAAATTAATAAGCGATAATGAAGTGCAGGATAGATCACCCCAGGCAATTGGTGGTATGAAAATACATGTTTTTGAATATTTTGCAAAAGGAGCAGTGGGCAATACTCAAGCCTTTGTTGCTTTTTCGCATAGCAGCTTGATAAATTATAGAGGATTTTTATATAATTATGTGAAATTCAAAGTCACTAAAGATAACCAGGTTACTGTTACAGCCCAATATGTTGAGCCGCAGGATTATGAAATTGAAATGAATGAAAAATTTTTCTCTGAGATAAATGATGGTAAAAATGAAGGAGCCGTGTATTTTTATCGAGTTGATTAATCTCAAAAATTTTTAGAAACTATATTTTAAGACCTCAAATTTTAATAAAAAAAATTAAGTCGAAGGAATAATTTATGAAAAAGCCGGTTCTTCTAACAATTATGATTACTTTAATTTTTATAACTTCTATAAATGCATTGGAAATTAGCTTAAATTACGATATAAATAAAATTAAATTCAGAGAGATAAGGAACTATGATTATATAGAGTACGGTGATTTAACCAACACGATACAAACTGGTGCTCCAAGTTTACCCAGAGATGCTTCAAAATTATCTATACCTCCCGGCAAAGAGATTGCAAAAATCAAAATTACTAATACTGAATCAACCTTCCTTGATAAAGCATTTAATATTTATCCGGCTCAGCCACCTACCGTGTTGTCCAAAAAGGAAAGTGAAGTCAATTTTGTCCAACCCGTAGATAAGTATTATAAATCTAAAAATCTGTTTCCTGAAAATATTGTTGAAAAAGGCAAAAGAGGATATCTTTCGGGCTACAATATTGCCTCATTGCTAATTCATCCCTTCCAATATGATCCTGCCATTAGACAGGTAAAATTCTATTCTAAAATCACAGTGAATATTAGTTTACGCAATGTGGTTGATCAAACCGCAAAAATTACCAAACGCTCTAAACTGGCTGAGGATTATCTTACAAATAAAGTAAGAAAATTAGTTGATAATCCTCAAGACTTACGATCGTACAATTACAATGTAAATTCTAACAAATCCAATAAATTGCCTGATGAAGAATATCTGTATGTTATTATAACTTCAGAAGATTTGGTGCCTGAATTTGGAGATCTGGCAAATTGGAAAAACAAAAAAGGATTTTCTGCCGAATTAGTTACAGCTGAATGGATTTATGATGAATATTCCGGTGTTGATAATGCTGCTAAAATAAGAAATTTTATCAAAGATGCCTATCAAAATTGGGGAACTTTGTGGGTGCTCCTGGGGGGAGATACTCAAGTTATTCCGGATAGAAAAGCCTTTGCTTTTGACTGCGAATATGGTGACTACGAAGATAATTATCTCCCCTGCGATCTGTATTATTCCGACCTTGATGGCAGCTGGAATGAAAATGGGAATGATATCTACGGTGAAGTAGAAGATGATATTGATATGTATCCTGATGTTTTTGTGGGCAGAGCTCCGGTAGAAAACTCATCAGAAGCATCTGCATTTGTTGATAAAGTAATAACTTACGAAAAAAATCCACCTGAAGATTATGCGAAAGAAATGCTATATTTAGCCATGGTGTTATGGTGGGATCCCTATACTGATTCCGGAATTGGTAAAGATCTTATAGATAGTCTGTATGTTCCTCCCAGATTTGATCCGATAGAGAAATTATATCAATCTCAGGGTAATGAAACCTATGAAAACGTGATGACTGCACTTAATAACGGTAAAAATTTTGTTAATCACGATGGTCATGCCTGGTGGAATGTAATGGGAATTGGTGATGGCCATCTTACCAATAATGACATGGATATACTTACAAATGGACCAAAGTATTCTGTTCTGTATTCTATCGGTTGCTGGCCTGCTGCTTTTGATTATGATTGCATAGCAGAACATTTTTTAACTAATCCCGATGGTGGTGGTGTAGCATTTGTTGGCAATTCACGCTATGGCTGGGGAAGTCCGGGTAATCCGGTTTATGGGTACTCAGACAGATTTGATCAAGAATTTTACCATCAGATTTTTGACAAGGGAATAAATACTATCGGCAATACTGTAGGAGCGATAAAATCAACTTATATACCATTTTCTGGACAAGAAAATGTATTTCGCTGGTGCGAATATGAAATCAATCTGCTTGGTGATCCCACGCTGCCTATTTGGACTGATGAACCCCGGGAACTTACGGTAAATTATCCAGACACTATTCCCCTTGGAAATAACCAATGCAATATTACAGTGAATCATGACGCACAGCCTGTGGAGAATGCTCTTGTTTGCCTTATGGCTCAACAGCAGGGTATTTACGTAACCGGATATACTGGTATTAACGGGCAATTATCACTTCCAATAGAAGTAACTGATCCATCTAAAGATATTTCTATTACTGTAACAGGAAAAAACTTTATCCCAGTGGAAGGTGCGATAAAAGTAGATACTGATCAGACTTATATTCAGATATCTGATTTTTCTTTGAATGGCTCAATCTCGAATTTGATTGAACCCGGTGACACTGCTCTTGTGGATATAACTGTAAAAAACTTTGGCTCAAATCCTGTTTCTAATCTAAATTTAACTTTAGAAACTACTAGTGATAAAGTAACTTTTCTCGATTCATTGGAATCCATAGCAACTATTGCTTCCAATGATTCAGTCCAATTAGCAGGAGCATTTGAATTTATTGGTTCTAATGAAATTAAAAATGAAGAGACTATATATTTAAATTATCAAATAAGTTCTGCTGAAGAGATATGGGATGGTGTACTTGGTATTGTAGGTGCAGAAGCAAAAATTAGCTATTATACTCATGAAATAAGCGATTCTATGGGTAATGATAACGGAATAGCAGAACCGGGAGAATTTGTTAATCCCAATCTGATTTTACAAAACAAAGGTCTAATATCAGCTGATGATGTTACTGTAACATTAAGTACAGATAGTCCCTATTTAAGCATACCATATTGTGCCTGGAGTTTTGACAAGATCACTCCGGAAGATTATTCTGCAGAATATCTGGAAGTAGGTATAGATTCTAATTGTCCCACTCCATTATTTCCTATACTGTATCTTCATATCTACAAAAACGGTACTACAACAATTGATTCCTTTATTTTGGCTGTAGGGGAAATAGGTTTTGAAGATGATATGGAATCCGGAACTGATAACTGGACTCATTCCGGCGAGAATGATTTGTGGCATCAAACCTATTTTAAATCAATGTCCGGAGATTACAGCTGGTATTGTGGTGATTCTTTGACTCACAGATATGTAAACAATATGAATGCCAGTCTTATTTCGGAGGATATTGTTCTGGATGAAAATTCTGTATTATCCTTTTGGTGCTGGTATGATTTTCCCAATTATGGTACAGATGGGATGTACGTAGAAGTGAAGGAGGGAAATGAATGGGAAACTCTTGATTTTATTGGCAGTGGGGGAGCTTTGGGCACATTAACCACAGGTAATGATTGGCTACCTTATGAATATAACCTTTCTCAATATCCGGCAGGTACTGAAGTTAAGATTAGATTTAGAATGTTTAGTAATGAGGGAGAAATAGGAAAAGGAACTTATATAGATGATGTGACTGTTACTAAAGAAAATAATGTTATTACTCCTAATTTTTATGCTGATGTGCTATTTGGCGATAAACCTCTGCAAGTTCAATTTTTTGATGAAACTACTTCCATATCTGATTCTATCGCAAGCTGGTATTGGCAGTTCGGAGATGGAGAAACTTCTACTGAACAATCTCCTTCTCATATTTATAATGTGATTGGCAAAAAAACAGTTAAGTTAACTGTGACGGATGAGTTTGGGTTTACTGCATCCAGGCCAAAATATAATTATATTGATGTTGCCAGCGGTGGCGGAAATGTAGTTTATATAGCTGCAGACGGCTCAGGAGATTATACAAATCTGTACCAGGGAATAAATCATGTTTACGATGGAGATACTCTCCTCATAGCAGATGGAACCTATGGCGGAAGTATGAATAAAAACCTGGATTTAGAAGGAAAAAATGTCTATATCACTTCTGAAAATGGGAATGAAGACTGTATTTTGGATGGAGATAATGCAGGTTTCGCCTTTGCCCTGAAAAATAGCGAATCAACAGTTATAAATGGACTTACATTTAAAAATTTCTACAATCCTACTGATGGTGGAACGATTTACGGCGAAAATTCTTCTTTACACCTGGAAAATTGTGTTTTCGATAGTTGCTCTGCAGCTGGTAATGGAGGAGCTATCTATATAGACGGTGGGGAAAATCTGGGGTTCAAAAACAATCAATTTACAGCTCTGGAAGCCAGTTATGGAGGAGCATTAGCTGTGGGTGGCGTTGATTCAACTTGGGTTATAAATAATAGTTTTGGCAGTAACATTGCACAAAAAGGTGCTGCCATCTATCTAAATAATAATACCAATATAATTATTGATAGCTCCGATTTTGTATCAAATGAGAGTGGAAGTATGGGGGGCGCTTTGTTTAGTAAAAATTGCGTAAATTTAGTAATTAATCATAGTGAGTTCAACGATAATATAGCTGAAAATGGAGCTGCTGCGTATTTTAATGCAGATTCAGCCGCTTTTCAGGTTACTGTGGATAACAGTATTTTTGAAAATAATAGTGCTTCACAGTACGGAGGAGGGATCTATTCACTTTCTCAAGCAGGATTGATAAAAAATTCGGTTTTTCACGGTAATAATTCGATTCGTGGTGGAGGAGTTGCTTTGGAAGGCTCTTCTGATTTTGAAACTGAAAATTGTCTTTTTATAGGTAATTCGGTTATAGGAAACACCGGCTTTGGTGGCGGATTTTATGTTTATGATTCAGATTGTTCCATTAAAAACTGTACGTTCTCAAAGAATTATGCCCAAAATTACGGAAGTGGAGCAATGGTCTATTCCGGTACATTGAATATTCATAATTCAATTCTCTGGGCTGATAGTATTGCACCAGAAATCACTAAATTAAATTCTGATGTGGAAGTTAGTTATTCTAATGTAGAGGATGGTTATCAGGGAACGGGAAATATCAATTTAAATCCCTTATTCGAAGATCCCGACCAGATAAATTATGAGTTAACCTCTGCAAGTCCATGTATTGATGCAGGCTGGAATAGCTATGTGAATTCCGATACTGATCTGGCAGGAAATGAACGTATTTGGGATGGAGACGACGACGGAGAACCTATAGTCGATATGGGATGCTATGAATATGGAGCACCACCTTTTATTGTTGATGAACCGCAGCCTGATGAACCCGTATTGCTTTCTGTAAAAAATTATCCTAATCCATTTACTGTTCAGGAGACCATGAATATTGAGTTTGCATTGGCTCAACCGCAAAATATTGAAATATCTGTCTATAATATTCTGGGTCAAAAAGTAAAAAATATCACAGAAAAATACTTTTCACAGGGTAATTATACAGTTAAGTGGAATGGTAAGAATAAAGATGCCCAGAAGGTTTCTTCCGGAATATATTTTTATAAAATTAAAACTGACAATTCCAGCTTCGTCAGAAAGATGCTTCTTATCAGATAAAATATCATTGATTTAGTTATAAATTATCCTTTCTCAAAAATTCTCATTCGGTTTTGTGTTGATATTAACAAAGTGAGGAAATTAATATGCGAAAAATATCTATTATAATTTTAGTCTCTTTTTTCATATTTTTTACGTTTGCAAATATTTTGCTTACTGCTGCGAAAAAGCCCTTAACACATTCTGTGTATGAAGAATGGAAATATTTAAACGATCCCCAAATTTCACCTGATGCCAAATATATTTCCTATGAAATAAATCCCATGCGGGGTGATGGTTATCTCGTTTTTCATGAAACAAGTACAGGAATCAAAGATTCGATCCCTCGAGGTGACAGATCAGAATTTTCATCTAATTCCGATTATGCTGCATTTATTATTGAACCGAGATTTTCTACGGATGAAGAAGATGATAAGCAACAGCCTGATTCCCTGGGAATATATATTTTTGCAGAGGATTCACTAAAAAAAATACCAAACTTGAAAGAATTTGAATTAGCAGAAGATTCCTCATCATTTATGGCATTTTTGTATGAGGATTCTAGCGAAGTGGTAGAAGATACATTGGACAAGAAAGAGCCCATAGAAAAATTGGTAATTATAAATCCGGCAGAAATGTTTTATGAAGAATTTGCTCGAGTAAATAATTTTGATATTAGCAAAGATGGTAGTATGATTGCATTTTCTCAAACAACCAGTGATTCAACCGATTCTTGTCTTGTAATTAAATATGAGACAAAAAATAAAACCAGTAAAGTTATTTATAGAAGTTCTTATAAAGTAGAAGAAATCAAGATCGATAAAATAGGGAAACAAATAGCATTTATCGCTGCCTCTGATACAATAACGGAGAAATATCATATTGCACTATGGCAAGAAGGTAAAAAAATGCCATTTCTGCTTGATCCGTTTATGGAAATAAAAAAAAGAAGTTGGACGGTAGGCACTAATGAAGATTTGGCTTTTTCCGGAGATAACAAGAAACTTTTTTTTGGTATAACAATTGTGAACAATTATGAAAAATCCAGTAAAAGGGATATTGATTATAATCTGGAACTCTGGCACTGGAAGGATAAACGAATTCAGTCTTATCAAAAAGAGCATCTAAAAGAGGAGCTGGAAAGGGAATATCTTACTTGCTATAATATTGAAAAAGAAAAATATATACAAATCGAAGATAGTACAAGCAAGTTTTCTTCTATAGAGGAAAATGGACCCTGTAATTACGCAATTAACACTGCACATTTTCCATACCAAATTTCATCTCAATGGACAAGTCCCTCGTATCGGGATTATTATTTAGTAAATTTAAATACTGGTAAAAGACGAAAGGTAGTTGAGAAAACCCAAAGTTATTACAGACTTTCTCCTGCTAACAAATTTATCTACTGGTTTGATAGGGAGCAAGGGGTTTGGTTTGCCGAAGCTACCGAAACTGCTGAAAAATATAATTTAACCGGCAATATAGATGTAAACTTTTTCAACGATGAATACGACAGACCTAAAAATCCTTATGCTTATGGTATAGCAGGCTGGACAGAAAATGATAAATACATTCTGGTATACGACAAATACGACATTTGGAAAATAGACCCTAAAATGTCCGAAAAACCATTAAAATTAACCAATGGTAGGGACAATTCTATTATCTATCGCTATGCTGATATAGATAAGAATAATTTGTTTGTAGAAAATAATATATACCTAGTCATCTTTAATGATAAGAATAAAAAAGATGGTTACTCCAAGCTTAATATTACTACTGCTGACGGTCCTGAGAAGTTAATTTACGGTGATTATATATATTATTATTTGCAAGAAGCAAAAAGGGCTGATAGATTGATCTGGAGAAAGATGTCTTTTGCTGAATATGGAGATCTCTACCAAAGTGATGAAAAATTTCAAAATATTGAAAAAATTTCTAATCTAGATGCTCAAGAAGAGAAATATATCTGGGGTACAAGTGAACTAGTTGAATGGAAAACTCCTTCAGGTAAGGAACTACAAGGGATTTTATATAAGCCGGAAGATTTTGATTCGACAAAGCAATATCCTCTGATAGTGAAAATTTATGAAAAAACAAGTGACAGGTTACATAGTCATTATACTGTTAGACCCAGCAGAAGTATTGTAAATTACCCCTTTTATCTGAGTAACGGATACTTGATTTTTAAACCGGATATAAAATATGATGTAGGTACTCCCGGAGAAGATGCAAGAGAAGCAGTAGTTAGTGGTGTAAAAGGCTTGTTAAAAAAGGGTATCATTGATAAAAATCATATAGGATTAGTAGGACACAGCTGGGGCGGATATGAAGCAGCCTATATAATTACTCAAACGGATATGTTTGCAGCAGCTATGGCAGGTGCACCTGTTAGTAATATGACAAGCGCCTACGGTGGAATTCGCTGGGGCTCCGGGAAAAGCAGACAAAATCAATATGAGGTTGGGCAAAGCAGAATGGGGGAATCACTCTGGGAAAATCGCAGATTGTATATCAAAAATTCTCCTTTATTCTATGCTGATAGTATAAACACTCCTCTTCTTATTTTACATAATGATCGCGACGGTGCTGTACCATGGACGCAAGGTATAGAGCTGTTTTTGGGATTACGACGTTTACAAAAGCCAGTCTGGATGCTTAATTATACCGGAGAAAAACATTCATTAAGAAAATGGAATAATCGCATTGATTATACTAAAAGACTCTTTCAATACTTCAATCATTTTCTAAAAGACAGACCAGCTCCTGCCTGGCTAAAATATGGCATTCCTGCTACGAAAAAGGCTAAATACGACGGATATGAATTGACAGAATAAAATAATATTTCAACTAAAAATAAAAAATCGCCAGATGTTCTACCCACCTGGCGATTAATATTTGTAAGATTGTTTTATTAATTCTCTTCTTTATTTAATTTTTTGTTTTTAAAGGAATTAATTCTATTACGCTGACTATCATAATTTATCTTAGTACTGAACACGGAATTTTCTTTATGAAATTCCATGGTTATTTTATCATTCTCATCAAGCTTCAACTCTTTTTGCAAGACCTTGGGTTCATCAATAGAAAAGTCCATATCTTCTTCTCTAAACATTTTGGTTAGAATATCAATATTTGTAATCTCAATTGGTGAATCAATGATTTTTTCAACTTTCTGCTCCATAGCATTGTTGTTTATAATGGTACCGCTTTTTTGGGTAAAAGGAGCTTGGGGTAACACTATATCAGCCATCTTGGCCGTCTCTGTGAGGAAACTATCAGCAACTAACAAGAAATCAAGTCCATTTAACCATTCATATTTATTCATTTTATTATTAAATAGAGGATCTTCGCCAAATATCAGGGCAGAATTTATTTCAGAAATTCGAATTGGTTGTGAGAAGCCATAGGATAATAGGGTGGGTTTATTTGATAACTCTGAGGTTGTAAGAATACCTCTACCCTTGTTGCCGATATCACCTTTTAGAATAGAGAGATTAAGAATAGCACATTGCGTGTTGTAATCAAGATCGGACTCTGAATAAACAAAAAGGACTTTGGAATCAGCCAGTAATTCGGAGTATTTTTCTTCTTCTGCACTGTGAGTTATCTGCAATAATTTTTGATTATAATCAACAAAGTTTTGAACAAAATTAACAATATAGTCAACATTGTGATGTCTATACTCAACGAACATACGAGCCAATTTATTTAGTGTTTTCAGGTAATTGTCGGTTTTTATGAAATAGTCTGCAAGTCGACTGAATTTATTTTCTTCCCTGTTAATTACCATCAGTTTATGTCCAGCCTTAATAGCTTCAATTATTTGGACTCCAAGCGTGTGAGGTACTTTACCTACAAGTATTATCATATCATTGTTATCTAGGTCTGATATTGGATTTGGAGAATAATCAATATTGAATTTTTCCTTAATAGCCGAATTGTTAAGAGTCCAGGCAAGTTTCTGAGAATTGGTGTATTTTTCGGCAATTTTATCAATTAAGAAAAGCTCTTCATTAGTAAGGTTTCCAGAAGCAAAAGTAGCACTATTGGGACCGAGTTTATCAATATTGTCATGAATATATTCATAAGCTTCCTGCCATTCTACTTCTTCCAATTCACCATTTTTTCTTAATAATGGTTTGGTTAGTCTGTCGTTAATTTGTAGTGCTTCAAAGCCAAAGCGGGCATTAAAACAGATGTTATTCTTGGTAATCGGGCTGTAAACAGCATCGGATTTCATAATAATATTACTTCTGGTAAAATACTCAACCTGACAACCACAGCCGCATAGTTCACAGGTGGTTTTATTGCTATCCATATCAATAGGTGCAGTTTTTACATTAGTATTGCGTTGTGTAAGAGCTCCAACCGGGCAAACCTGAATACATTTACCGCAGCTTTCACAAGAAGTTTCCAGCAAAGAATCTCCGAATTCCGGAGCAACGAGAGCAGAAAAGCCACGGTTTATATAACCGAGTGCGCCCACACCCTGTATTTCGAGGCAGGTTCTTACGCAGCGACCGCAGTTTATACATTTGTTGGATTCACGGATAATAAATGGATGGGAATCATCAATGGGATGCTTATTCATTGCTCCCATCAGTTCAGATACAATTACATCATAATCAGTAGCATAATCTCTGAGGGCACAATCCTGATTAACATCACAACCACATTCTATACAGCGAGCTGTTTCCTTTATGACTTCATCTTTTGTAAAAGTATTTTCAATTTCCTGAAAATTATGAACTCTGTCATCGGCTTTTACCATTGCTGGATGAACTCTGTCTTCTTTTTCGTAATGTTCAAATTCTGCCGGATCCAGGTCGTCCACTGATTCAGCTTTCTTGCTATTAAACTTCTCCATTAAGGGCTCTACTTTTTCGCCCATCAGATACAGATGCATGGAATTTGCAGCTTTTTTTGCATCTGCTACAGCTTCGATAACAGTAGCAGGTCCTCGTACTACATCGCCACCAGCGAATATTTTATGGATATTAGTTTGTTTGGTATCTTCATTAACTTTAAAAGAGTTCCAGCGAGTAAGGTCGAGGGTGCTACCATTTATTTTGGAGCTTTCATCATCCATAAAATCGAGTAAAGGTTTTTGGCTAATTGCCGGTATTACGTAATCTGTTTTTAGAATAAAACCTGAGTTCTCAATAGGAATAGGTCTTCTGCGTCCACTGTCATCGGGTTCACCTAAACGCATTTTAACACATTCCAAACCGGTCACCTTGCCATCTTTCCCAAGAATTTTAGATGGATTCTGCAGAAGATTAAATTCCACACCTTCTTCTTTAGCTTCCTCGATTTCAATATCCTCGGCAGGCATCTGTTCCTCTGCTCTTCGATAAACAATTTTTACATTATCTGCACCAAGTCTTATTGCGGTTCGAGCTGCATCCATAGCTGTATTTCCACCACCAATCACTGCAACTGTTCCTTCTAATTTTGTAATTTTAGCATCGTAGACTTTATTAAGGAAATCAATGCCAAGATGACAATTTTTGAGATCCTCACCTTCCATACGCAAACTAACAGCTTTCCAGGCTCCAAGGCCAAGAAAGATAGCATCATAGCTCTTATACAAAAATTGCAGGGTGAAATCTTTACCAAGTTCTATATTATTCTTTATAGTCACACCAGTATCTTTTATTAATTCGATTTCTTTATCGAGTATTTCTTTAGGAAGTCGGAATTCCGGAATACCATATCTTAGCATACCTCCACTCTTTGGCTGAGCTTCAAATATGGTACATTTATGCCCTTTTTGAGCGAGAAAATAAGCTACACTAAGCCCGGCAGGACCGGCACCAATTATGGCAACTTCTTTGCCAGTAGGATCGGCAATTTCCGGTTTATAGGTGTGCAAAGTATCTTCCAGGTCTTTATCTGCAGCATAGCGTTTTACCTGCCGAATTGCTATTGGATCGTCTACAAGTTGTCTTCTACACTCATCTTCACAAAATGCAGGACAAACTCTACCCACAGATAAGGGAATTGGAAGTCTTTTTTTGATTAATTTGTTTGCTTCATGATAAAGATTGTTGTTTATAAGTGCAATATATCCCTGAATATCAACTTGAGCAGGGCAGGCAAGAGAGCATGGGGCACTACAATCTGCATAGTGATCTGATAAGAGAAGTTCCAGAGCCATTTGTCTGGCTGCAAAAACTTCTTTACTACCTGTTTCTACTTCCATTCCGTCATAGACTTTTGTGGCACATGAAGGGACAAATCCTTTATCTTTTACTTTTACTACGCAAACCCAGCAAGAACCAAAAGGTTCCAGGTTATCGTCGTTGCATAGAGTTGGTATTTCTATATCGTTTTCTGCGGCTACATCTAAAATTGTTTGATCGGTTGTTGCTTCTATTGTTTTTCCGTCTAATTTTATTTTTACTTTTTTGCTCATATTCCCTGCTTTTATTTTTTTATAATTGCATCAACAGGGCAAGCATTAAAGCATTCCCCGCATTTGATACAATTTGCCTGATCGATTACATGTTTTTCTTTTTGTTCTCCCGAGATTACATCTACAGGACATTTTTTCTTGCAAACACCACATCCTATACATTCGTCTGTAATGAAATATTGGAATAGAGATTTACAAATACCGGCAGAACAATGATCGTTATAAATATGATCTTCATATTCTTCTTTGAAATATTTTAAAGTTGTTAAAACAGGATTTGGTGCTGTTTGTCCCAGACCACAAAGAGAATTGTTAATGATTTTATGAGACAGATTTTCCAGAAGTTCAATATCACCTTCTTTGCCATCTCCCTGAGTAATACGATTGAGAATTTCCAGCATTCTTTTAGTTCCAATTCTACAGAAGGTGCATTTACCGCAGGACTCATCTTGGGTGAAATTTAGAAAGAATCTTGCCATATCAACCATGCATGTGGTTTCGTCCATAACAACCATACCACCGGAGCCCATAATTGCACCGGTTTCAGTTAATGAGTCATAATCAACTGGTGTGTCTAACAAATTTTTTGGAATACAACCACCAGATGGTCCACCCAGCTGAACTGCTTTAACTTCTTTATCATCAATAATTCCGCCGCCAACTTTAAAAATCACTTCGCGCAGAGTCATACCCATAGGCACTTCTACCAATCCACCTCTTTTAATTTTGCCGGTTAGAGCAAAAACTTTTGTACCTTTACTTTTTTCCGTACCAAATTTGGTAAATTCAGAGGCACCATTTCTAATTATCCAGGCTACATTGGAATAAGTTTCTACGTTATTTATATTTGTGGGCTTACCCCAAAGACCTGAATTAGCCGGATAGGGTGGTCTGATTGTGGGCATTCCTCTTTTTCCTTCGATGGATGCCATTAGTGCAGTTTCTTCACCGCAAACAAAAGCACCGGCTCCTTCGTAAATGTTAATTTTAAAATTAAAATCTGTTCCAAGAATATTTTTACCTAAGTATCCTTTTTCTTTGGCAGCAGAAATAGCCAACCGTAATCGCTTAAGTGCCAGAGGATATTCTGCTCTGCAGTAGATGAATCCTTCATCAGCTCCTATGGCATAAGCAGCTATCAACATACCTTCCAAGAGTCTGTGAGGATCACCTTCTAACACACTTCTATCCATAAAAGCACCGGGATCGCCTTCATCAGCATTACATATCACATATTTTTTGTCTGTTTCCGGCTTGCGAGCGAATTGCCATTTTAGCCCTGTGGGAAAGCCAGCACCACCTCGTCCCCTTAGTCCTGATTCCTTGATTTCTTTGATTACATCTTCGTGTGTCATCTCTTTCAGAACTTTTTCGATTGCTTTGTAACCGTCTTGCGCTAAATATTCATCAATAGATTCGGGGTTAATTTTTCCGCAATTCTCCAGCACGATACGAGTTTGATTCTTTAAAACTTTTTTTTCTGTTCCACCAAATTCATCAGAGAAAATTATCTTATCTTTTTCCGGCTCTTTTTTTTGTATGTGTTTATTTAGGATATTTTCGACATCATCAACCTCAAGATTTCCATACATAGTCTGACCTGAGTCATCCTTGATTTCTACTAGAGGCTCGGAGTAGCACATTCCAATACAACCAGTTTTTTCAAGTTTGATGTCAACGTCATTCTTAGAAATATATTTATCAATTTCGTCGTAAACTTCTTGTCCCCCAGCTGCAATACCACAACTGGCAAGACCAACTTTTATTTTCACCTTTTTATTATCCATTTTGCTCCTAAAATAAAGCGATCATTGGTTATTAAATTTAATAATTCGAGATTATTTTGCGTACTTTGTCGGGAGTTAATCTGCCATAAGTTTTGTCGTTTATCATCATAGCGGGAGCAAGGCTACAGCATCCCAGACAGGCAACTTCTTCTACAGTAAATTTAAGGTCATCAGTAGTACCGTTTTTCCCAATATCAAGTTCGTCGTATATCGCTTCGGAAATTCCGGGAGCTCCGGCAACATGGCAGGCAGTTCCGTGACATACTCGAACAATATTTTCACCTATCGGTTTGGTTCTAAATTGTGTATAAAAAGTAATAACTCCATAAATTTCGGCTGGAGTTATTTGAGTTCTTTCAGCGATATGTCTTACAGTATCATTAGATAAATATCCCAATTTATTTTGGACTTCTTGCAAAAGGGGAATTAATATTCCGTCTTTACCCTTAAATTGGTCAATAATTGAGTCTATTATATCAATATTACTTACTTTCATTTTCCTACCTTATACATTAGTTTTTGGACATTAGTTGATGGGACAAATTGTAGCGTCAAGTTTATTTAATATTTTTAACAATATAGGATAAATTGCTACAGTTAACGCATTTTATTACAAATTAACTTTGCAATATATGCTACAATAGGTTAAAAGTTACTTATTTACTTTTTTGAAGAATTGGTCTAGATTAAATATTTGATTTAATATGACAGCAAGAAGGGTAGTTGTGGGAAGCGGATCTGTGAAGAAGGTTTGAATAAAATGGGGCGCCCGAGCATATAAAGCGGGTAAAAAGGCTGTGCTTAAACCAAAAAATAAAGAAATACCGACAACAAATGTCTTTTTGGCTGACCATTCCTGCTTGAACATCTGCTGTAAGCCTGTACAAATCATAAAACATCCTGCAAAGACCAGAGCAGCACCTAAGACCGGTTTAGGAACATGTGATAGAGCAAAAGTTAGCTGTGGAAAAAAAGCCAGAATTATAAAGATAACTCCTGCTGCTACACTTATCCAGCGGCTAACAACCTTGGTGGATCCTGCTAATCCTACATTACTGGAGGAAGTGTCTACAGCCATTCCACCAAAAATACCTGCTAATGCAGTAGATAAGCCATCTGCGAGTAACCCCTTGCGTATAGGAACAAAATCTGCTTTTTTCATACCTGGTTTGGAAATTTTTTGAGCTGCTAAAAGATTACCAAAAGATTTCAAACTTCCACTAATTGCAATAACTGCGAAGGGAATTAACATTTTCATGTCGAATGTGATTTTATGAAACTCATCAGTAATTGTAGGGAAGGCAAAGAAAGGTTTTTCACCTACTACTGAAAGGGCGTACCCATATTCTGGAACAACTATAATTGCAAGTAACCACCCCAGTGCTATACCAATAAGCAGGCAATACATTTTGATAACACCTTTTCCCCAAATATTTGCTAGAACCATAACGAGAAGTGAAAATATACCTATTAGCAAGTCCGCAGTGCGAATGGCATCAGCTTGAAAGGCAACTCCAAAAATCGATGCCACAGACATTTTTATTATGCTAATACCAACCATAGCTACTACCAGTCCCACGATATACGTAGGGAAGACTTTTCGTAATTTTTGCACTATGGGAGCTATTAGCATTTCGATAAGACCAGCAATTATTATCATCCCTCGCATCAAAGGAATTCCTCCTACCCAGGCAGCAGAAAGTGATAGGCTCATATAAGAAGGACCACAAACATTGGGGCAGAGATACTTTGAGCCTATAAAAGGCAATCCTACTGATTGAATTATTGAACCTAAACCTGCTACAATCATGGATAGAGAGATAAAAGTAGCTGTAAACTGTGCACTTGCATTTATCTGGCTGGCAAAAATAATGGGCAAACTAATAGAAACGAACATCAAAAGAATATGTTGTAAAGAAGAAACCAGAAGATGTGGTAAGGGAGGCACTTCATTGACCGTGTAAACCAGATCTTTTTCTCTATTTTTCATATTTATCTCCTAATTAGTCCAGGCGGGTTCAGGCATATCTGTAACAGCACCCACGTATATAATCTCGTCGTTTAATTTGATTTTACGCAAATAGAGTATCTTTTTTAATAATATCCTCCTGCTCCTGCTTTTAGCCAAAAAAACTTCCCATGTACTATCCCTATCTTTCAGAGATGTCAAAGCTCTTTCAAAAGGTTTATGCCCTGCAGCATCTTTGCTTTCTAAGAAATTAATTTCTACCGGACTATAATTTAAAACAGGAGAAATAAGTGTTTTTCCCTCGTCGTCAAACACAAAAACTCTTACTTCTCTGTAAATAAACTGGCAAGTAGGGTCTTTTAGTTTTTCTAAAGCTTCCTTACCTTTTTCTTGAATGAGGTCCACAGCAGTATCCACAATTATTCTTATAAACTCCTTTTCCTCATGCGGAAAATCCATACCTGCTCCCACATACAATTTTCCTCCTTCATCTGTAATTACTTTAAAATGACAGGAAGATTTGGGTACAGGATAAAATCTTTTCGGCTTCCACCAATTATAATGCACCCAGGCATGGGGATTTTGTTTGTTTTCTAGAGCCGTTATTACCGATTTGTGAATTGCTTTTCCATCCAGATCTAATACATCGGCTAGATTTTGTCCTTCGAATTCTTTTATGCCAGCATGAAAAAGATTTTCTCCATCAAATTTGTAAATATATAGGTAAAAATCGTTATTACCGAAGTTATCTCTATTTTTTTTAAAAGAATCAATGCAGGTAATTCCCTTTTTCCTAATTATTTCAGCTGCGTGGTAGGCAAATTTTACTAGTTTTTTAGTATCTCTGAATTCGTATCTGGACAAATCTATGTCAGTTTGCGAGTAGTCACAAGAGGTAGCTGTTAGCATTAGTATTATTAAGAAAAGCAGGGCGAAATTTCTTGTTTTAGACAAATGGTAATACAAATTCACCTCCTTTAGTATTATGAAATACTGTTTTTTCGTACCTAAAAAAAATATTGCGAAGTAGATTGAGTCAAGATAATTGATTTTTTGTAAATTTAGAGTTGTTGTTTTAAAATAAAAAAAGGCGAGAACCAATGTTTCAGAATTCTCGCCTTTATGTTAATATTTATTTAGCCCAATTTCTTCCTAATCGCTTTTGTGATTTTTGCAAATTCCTTAGAGGAGTCTTGCTCAGCATTTTCCAGAAAGTAGGATTTGCCTTTGTCACCAGTGCTTGAAATATTAGGATCCACAGGTATTTTGCCCAATATATCCAAATTGAAATCCTTAGCTGCCTTGTTTACGCCAGTTCCTTTAAAAATATCTATTGGTTTACCACAGTGCGGGCACTTAAAGGTTGTCATATTTTCAACAATTCCCAGCACATCTACATTCATTTTATTTGAGAAGTTGATAGTTTTTCTGGCATCAAGTAGAGCAAGATCTTGTGGAGTTGTTACGATTAATGAGCCGTCCACATCTCCCAGTATTTGGACTACGGATAAAGGTTCATCACCAGTACCAGGTGGGGAATCGACTATTAAATAGTCCAGTTCGGGCCAGCGAAGTTCTCCCATAAATTGTTTAATAGCTCCCATTTTTAGGGGTCCGCGCCAGATAATAGGATCATCAGGTGATTTTAACATAGTAGCAATAGTGATGGCATAGAGATTTTCGGTAACTTTGATAGGTTCAATATCACCTTTTTTATTACTTTTTAGAACCTGTCCTTCTATGCCTAATAGTTTCGCAGTGGAAGGTCCGTGAATATCTACATCCAGGATACCCACTTTTTTTCCTTTTTTGGCAAGATCGAAAGCTACATTAACTGCTACGGTGCTCTTTCCCACACCGCCTTTTCCGCTTAAAATAATTATCTTATTATGGATTTTTGCCAGGTTCTCTTTTAGATACTTGTTTCGTTCTTTTTTTGCATCTTCCTGCTGATTCTTATTCATATATATCTCCTATTTATTATTTTTTTATTGCTTTCATAGCTACAAAACCACCAAATCCGTGTCCCTGTTTGAAGCTCTGAATTTGTTTTACTCGCTTAAGCTCACCAAACACAGTTTGCAAAGTGTTGGTTACTTTAAATCCGTTTCTGTCCAAAATATTTTTTACTTCAGTGGCGGAATAAAAGTTGGCAATTTTGTAGAAGACGTTTTGCTCTTTGAACTCCAGATATTTTTTGCCCAGGTTGCTGTCTTTATCGACAAAACCGATCAAGAAAAAGCCATCGTCTTTTATTATTCTTTTTACTTCCCGGAAGCTCTTATCGATATCGTCCAAGAAGCAGATAGTTGTTACCATTAAGGCAAAATCATAACTTTTATCAGCCAACGGTAAATTTTCCGCTGTAGAATCTATGGCTTTAAGGCCGCGGGCTTCTGCCATTTCTCTCATTTTAGGTGAAGGTTCTAGTCCTTCATTTATATCTAAAGGATTAGAAAAAAGTCCACTGCCCATACCAATTTCAATTCCATCCAGACCTTTTGGAATTAGTTCTCTTAAAACATTCACCTCACTAACATAAACAGCCAGGTGGTCTACAAACCATTGTTCATAGCGGTCTGCATACTTTTCAAACGGTTCAATTTTTGCCATTTAACCCCGTAGTATATTTTTTTATTTTCATAGTATAAAAATGATAAGTTAATTTTTACAGGTGACAATAATTTTCTCGAAGTTTATTCTTCTTCGTTCTTGGGTGGTATCAAAAGCAGCGGAATATCTGTTTTATTTAATAAGCTGTCGTGAATGGTGCCAAAAATCAGATGATAAAATTTGCCATGTTTATGTGACCCAAGTATTAGAAGATCAGGTTCAAAATTTTCAATTTCTTCCAGAATATTGTTTACTGTAGGTCCTTCCATAATTACACTTTTGCAGTCGATGCTTTCAGATTGAAGTTCAGCTTCTAATTTTTGCATATGAGTTTTTATCATTTTTTTATGAGCCTGCATAATTTCAATGGATACTGACTCATAATATTCCGGTTCTGTAGCACCTACGTAAGTATTTATACTTTCAGAATGTACCAGGCAAACTTTTGAATCATATTTTTTTGCCAGATTTTTTGTATATTTAATTACTCTGTTAGTTGCTTCTAATAAATCGATTGCTACTAAGATACGTTTCATGTACTCTCCTTAAATAGTTTTTATAGTGTGTAAATTTTTCCGGCTCCGCCTTCAACATATTTGTCCGGATAATTTTGCTTTATTTCTTTGATATGTTGTGTACAGTGAATTGCTGAAATTATTTCTAAATCTTTGAGTATAGGATAATCATTGAATCCGTGAAAGCCACCAATAAGGGCATACGGTTTTCCAAATTGAGAAGCCACTTTTATTATTTTTTCAATTCCCGGGTGAGAGCAACCTACGATAATTACTATTCCTTTTTTATTCTTAAGGCATAATGATTGTTCGATACCTGCGATTTCACCGGTTGTATAAATATCATCAGAGATTTCCTGAGGTGAATCGTAATATTTTACAACAACATCATTGTGAATTCCCCTGAAACTTGGTGGAGCTAAAATTTCAATATTTCTGTTTTTGTTAAGAAAAGCAGACAATCCTCCGGTATGATCATAGTGATAGTGCGATATAAAGACCTGTTCGATTTTTTGAGGATCAATATTAAGTTTTTTCATGTTGGCCAAAAGGATCTCTCCATTTGTACCCGTATCAAAGAGAATATTTTTGTTGTGATACTCAATTAGAGCAGAAAAACCCCAGTCCTTTTTCAGGTTTTTTTGGTAACTTGTATTATCATAAATGATAGTTATTTTCATAATGCCTACCCAATAATTTAATGAACATAGGTTCAAAAATTAAATTATTTAAAAATAAGTCAAATTTTGTTAAGAAAAAAATTGACAGAACAATCTTAAATGTTACTAAATGTCATTAAGTGTCAAAATTATTCATTACCTGTTAAAATAAATCGACGAGGGAGTTAACAATGTCAGGAGCATTTTTAGGAACATTTGAGAATTCACTCTCAAATCGCAGGGTGAGCATTCCGCAAGATTTTAGAAAACAATTCGCTACTGCCGCCAAAAATAGAGTTACTTTAGTACGGGGAAAAATGAACACTCTTTATATTTATCCATTCGACAACTGGAAAGAATTGCAACAGAAATTGAGCAACGGCTCCAACACTCAAAAGGAGATGCTGAGACGACTTAGACTATATGCCACAGTAATTGAGCTAGAAGGACCAGGACGAATCTTAATTCCCAATTTTTTACTCAATATTGTCAAGGTTAATAAGAAGGTAATTTTTTTGGGAGAGGGCAATTTTTTCTCTATGTGGAATCCGGAAAAATTTAAGGAATATAAGCAGCAGATCGATAAAGATTATGATGATATGATAGAGGAGAATATCAATTTATTATGAAAAACAGATTCCATCAGCCGGTTATGCTGGATAAGTCAATTGAATTGCTAAATATTAAACCGGGTGGTATTTATGTAGATGCCACTGCTGGTGGTGGTGGACATCTGAACAAATTATGTAACGAGCAGAGCGATATTAAAATTTTCGCCATGGACAGAGATGAAGAAGCAATAAACGCAGCCAAAAAACGTTGCAAGCATTTTGATAACATTACTTATATTAATAAAAATTTTTCTTATTTAACCTCCGCTCTGGCTCTAAATCGAATTACAAAAATTGATGGTATTCTATTTGATTTGGGTATGTCAACTCATCAACTGCAAAGTAATGGTAGGGGATTTAGCTATAAAAAAAATGAAAAGTTAGATATGCGCATGAATCAGAATTCACATTTAACTGCATTCAAAGTTGTAAACTACTACAAAAGTGATATGCTGGCAAAAGTACTAAAAGAGTATAGTGAAGACAGAGCCTGGAAAAGGATTTGGAAAAAGATTTTAGCAGCAAGAGAAGAGAAAGAGATTAAAACTACGCACGATTTAAAAAAACTGATTGAATCTGTGATATCAACTAAAAATAAAAACAAAACGCTATCAAGAATTTTTCAAGCGTTACGTATAGAGGTCAATCAAGAATTGGATAATCTCAAGAAAGCTTTGGAAGAATCTATAGAGGTGCTGGATACTAAAGGCAGAATTGTAGTTATTTCTTATCACTCGCTCGAGGATAGGATTGTGAAAAATTTCTTCGTTTATCAGAATAAAGAGTGTGTTTGTCCTCCCAAAGCACCTTTTTGTATTTGTGATAAGGAAAAAAAGTTAGAAATAATAACTAAAAAACCACTTCGCCCCTCAGAGGAGGAAATTGCTCAAAATCCTGCTTCCAGAAGTGCTAAATTAAGAGCAGGAGAAAGGTATTAATATGAAAGAAAGCAAAAAAATACCTCTTTCAATTTACATTATTATCTTAGCTTTCATCATAATATTGTTTTCTTATTTTGCCAAATACTCGTATTTTCATCTTCAGGATAAAATTGAAAAAAAGAATAAGCGAATTAGTGAGCTATATGAACATATTAACGACCTTAATAATAGTATCAGCCGTCTCTCACGCGATGAGCGAATAATTGAATTTGCCAAAATGAATCTGGGTATGAAATTTCCTGATTCCAAGGATATAATTTGTGTTCGTAAAACCAAAGTATCTCATAACGATTTCAAATATACTTTTCAAAATTTCATCTCGCCTGAAGTGCTAGCTGCTGACTAGTAATCTTTTATTTATACAAATTTTAATGGTATGACATGAATTTCAAAAAAAGTAGAATGTTAACGTTTAAAATAGTACTTATTTTGATTTTTGGATTGATTGTATACCGTTTGTATAGCATCCAGATAAAGGATGTATATTCACTTTATGGAAAATACCATCGCTATAAAAAAAATAGAGAATTGTTGCCTGCCGAAAGAGGGCTTATTTATGATAGGAACGGTATTGCTCTTGCTGGTAATCTGCAGATCTTTAAGTTGGAGTTTCATCCCGGAATTTTTTCGCAGCAACTTTCAGATTCACTCTCCAATTATCATTTAAAGGAAAAATTTAGAGAAATCTCTGATATAGTTGCCAGATCTGCATCCCGAAAAAGTGAAATAATATTTGAGAGGATCAATAAGTTTTATTATAAAAATCCGAATGGCTTTGAACTAATAAAGGATATCACGGTAAAAGAAAAAGATGAAATTTTGACGAAACTTAAAAACATTGGTGTGGAGGGAGTTTATAGTTTACCTCAGGAATCACAGCGTGTTTATCCCAAACAGGAATTAGCTGCTTCTTTAATAGGTTTATGTTCGGAAAATGGGGCAGAAAGTGGTATTGAAAAATATTTTGATGATACTTTAACAGGTGATGATGGTTGGCTGGAAGTAATTCGTTACGGAACCGGAGAAAATAGGCACTTTTCGCAATTAGAAAGAAAAAATCCAGTACCTGGTAAGTCGATATACCTAACAATTGATGCGCATGTGCAAACTATATTGGAAAATAATCTAGAGTGGGGACTAAAAAGATCTAATGCTGAAAATGCTATGGGAATTATTGTAACTGTAGATAATGGCGAAATATTAGCCATGAGAGGAATCTCGAAGAATTGGCAGGAAAAATCAATAAATTATCAACATTCTCTGCCTATCTATCCCATATCCTGGCGTTTTGAGCCTGGTTCCTCCTTAAAACCGATTGTAGCACTTTTTGCAATGGAACGAGGTAAGGTGGTAAGCCAGGATACATTCGATTGTAAAACTAGAAGGATTGGTTCCAGAGAGATTACAGATGTGGAAGAATTCGGGAAGCTTTCTACTAAAGATATAATTGTTCATTCCAGTAATGTGGGGATGTCTTATTTGGTGGATAAAATTCCAGATAATTATCTTTATAAAAGATTAGTGGATTTTGGCTTTGGTTATAAAACAGGTATCCTTTTGGGAAACGAAAGTCCCGGAGTATTGAGAAGACCAAATCACTGGTCTGAGTTTTCAAAACACTCATTAGCCTTTGGACAGGAAATGAGCACTACCGCTGTACAGCTTGTCTGTGCTTATGCGGCTATTGCGAATGGTGGTAAACTTTTGCAACCGTCAATTATTGAAAAAATTACAAATTATAAGGGTGAAACTGAGAGGAGAAATGAATCCACAGTATTAAGACACATAGCCTCTCCAACTTATCTGGATACGATAAATACCTTTTTGCAGGCTGTAGTAGAAGAAGGGCACGGTAAACCTGCAAAAATGGATTACTTTAAAATAGCAGGAAAAACGGGTACTTCGGAAAAATATGAAAACGGAAAACTGAAAAGAGGAAAGTATGTTGCCATGTTTGCTGGTTTCTTTCCAGCTGATAATCCTGAGATAGCTATGCTTATTCTTATGGACGAACCAGACCATGAACACCGCTTTGGCAGTTTGGCTGCTTGCCCTGTTTTTAAAAAAACAGTTCAGGAATTATCTGTTCTACCCAGTTCGAATTTATTAGAGAAGGTTCATTTAGCAGAATCAGAATATACGGTTGTGCCTGATTGTAAAGGATTACCAGTCCCAAAAGCTGTTGAATTGTTAGAACAAAAAGGAATCAAATATTGTTTTTCCGGAGAGGGAAGTTATGTAGAAGAACAATATCCCAAACCCGGTTTTTCAATTTTAAATAAGTCGAGTGTGCAGCTGGTTAGAACGAGGTAATAGATGTTTTTTGATAATCTTGACTCTAAAATTACAAAAATAAATTTATGTATATGAAAAAGATATCTCTAAATGAAGTTATAAAGGCTGTTGATGGCGAATTCAGCGGTGATTCTGCCGCTTATATTAACCAGTTATTTTATGATAGCAGGGATGTTGTAAAAAATAATAAAAACTCACTTTTTGTCGCTATTCCTGGTAATGAAGTTAATGGACACAAATTTGTAATATCTGCTTTTGAAAATGGCGCAAAGTTTGCCCTGGTAGATCACAAACCAAATAATATAAAAGATACCAGCAGGCTGATTTTTGTAGAAGATACAGTCCAAGCATTTGGGAAATTGGCAAAATACTACAAATCTAAATTTGATCTTAAAACAATTGGGATTACTGGCTCGGTAGGAAAAACTCTTACAAAAGAATTCATAGCAAATGTTTTATCACAAGAATTAAATACTTATAGAAATCAGGGAAATTTTAACTCACTTGTGGGTCTACCTTATGCTTTGCAGGAGCTTAAGGATGAACATGAAATCGCTGTAATCGAACTAGCTACAAATCATTTTGGTGAAATTGCCTGGCTAACTGATATAATAAAACCAGACATTTCGATTATCACAAATATTGAAGAAGTTCATACAGAATTTCTGGAAAATCTCAGGGGAGTTTATCGAGAAAAGATTGATATTTTTAAAAATGCTAAAGAGGACGCCATAAAGATATTTGATGGTGATGAGTTTCTTTTTCAAGATTTGAAGAAAAAAGAAAATTATTTAAGTTTTGGCCTCAAAGAAGATAATGATTATATCATCAGTGAAATAAAATTGGAAAACGATAATTACTCCTTTTACCTGAACAATGAGAAGTATCAAATTTTTAATGACTTTGAACCCAATGTTTTCAATGCTACCCCGGCTATTATTATTGGTAAATTGCATAACATTAACTCACAGCAAATACAGGCGGGACTAAATATCGAGCCCGGATTGGATTTGCGAATTGACAAAAAATATAATGACGAGAAGAATTGGGAAATAATAGCAGATTGCTATAATGCCAATCCCAAAGCTATGAAAGCGAGTCTTGAATACCTAAAGCAAGTTGGGTATGAGCATACTATTGCAATTCTGGGAGATATGCTGGAGCTGGGAGAGAAAGAAGTTGAAAAACACAAAGAAATTGGCGAATTTATAAAAACTCTTGATTTAGATAGATTGATTACGGTTGGAGACTTAGCCCGATATTTTAAGGGTGATGAACATTATAACTCAGTAGAAGAGATTCTTGCAGAAAAAGATGAGTTTAAGTTTCCTCAAAATTCTGCTATTCTTTTAAAAGGTTCTCGCTTTATTGAGCTGGAAAAACTTATGGAAAGGTTGATTGACTGATGTTATATCATATTTTTTATCCGCTTGTAGAATATCATGGATTTTTTAATATTTTTCAATACATTTCGTTTCGAGCCATTGGGGCTTTTATTACATCTATATTTCTGACTTTTTTATTTGCTCCCTACATAATTAAAAAATTAAAAAAGAATCAGTTTACCGAAAAGATCAATGAGTCTCTTCCCGAAGAGCACAAAAGAAAAGGTGGCACTCCCACAATGGGCGGCATAATTGTTGGTATGGCGCTAATCATTTCTGTTTTGCTGTGGAATGATCTAACTAATAATTTTATTCTTGTAAGTGGGCTTGTGACTCTATGGCTTGGAGGTTTAGGATTTCTTGACGATTACTTAAAAAATATTAAAGATTTCCCGGATGGGCTGATTGAAAAATATAAGATTATAGGGCAGATAATTTTGGGCTTGATTATAGCTTTTGCTCTATATTTTGGCTACGCAGATAAAATTGATATTACTCATATTCAATTTCCATTCTTCAAAAATTTTTATATATCCATGGGGTTGCTTTTTATTCCCTTTGTAGCACTTTTTATAACTTTTTATTCCAACTCGGTAAATTTGACCGATGGTCTGGATGGTCTGGCACCCGGGACAATTGCTATTGTAGCTTTTGGCTTGGGAGTAATGGCTTATCTAAAGGGTAATGCGGTGATAGCTGACTATCTGCAATTAGAATTTATTAAAAGTGCCGGTGAATTAGCAGTTTTCATTTCAGCCTTGATTGGGGCTATAATTGGATTTCTCTGGTATAATATTAAACCCGCCTCAATATTTATGGGCGATACGGGAGCCCTGTCTATGGGAGGATTGCTTGCCGTTATCGCGGTACTGCTTAAAGAAGAAATATTTTTTGTTATTATTAGTCTGGTATTTGTAATGGAATCTTTCTCTTCACTTTTCCAGCGCTATTATTTTAAATATACAAGAAAAAAGTACGGTACCGGAAAGAGATTTTATCTTTGTGCTCCGTTACACCACCATTATGAACTAAAAAATCATTCCGAAAGTCAGATCGTCATACGTTTTTGGATCGTTACTATGCTTTTAACTGCTATTGGACTCATAACAATCAAGATAAGGTAAGATGGAATTTAAAGATAAAAGAATAGCAGTATTAGGTCTGGCTCGCAGTGGTAAAGCAGCAGCGCAAAAATTGCAAAACCTGGGAGCAGAAGTCTTTATTTCTGATTGTAAACCCGAAAAGAAACTTGAAGTTAAACAAGATTTTCTTGATAAATTTTCTTATGAAACAGGTGGTCATTCGGAAAAAATTCTTCAGAATAAACTCATTGTCGTAAGCCCTGGTGTGCCGTCTGATCTAGAAATTTTAGAAAAAGCCCGCAGACAGGGTGTTCCGGTTTGGAGTGAACTGGAACTTGGCTACCAAATGGTAAAAAATAGTGATGTAAAAATTATTGCAGTAACTGGTTCTAATGGCAAAAGTACTACTGCTTCTCTTATCTACCATATCTTCAAGAGAGCCGGGAAAAAAGTTGTGCTAGCGGGTAATATTGGCAATCCTTTAACTGGTTTTTCTTTGGAAAACGAAGAGTATGAATTTATCATATTGGAAGTAAGTAGTTTCCAACTACAAAATATTACTAATTTTAAACCGAATATTAGCATACTACTCAATTTAACCCCAGACCATCTTAATAGACACGGGACTGTGGATAATTACTACAGGGTAAAAGCAAAAATTTTTTCTAATCAAGATAAAGCTGATCTGGCTATTTTAAATGCAGATGACGAGGAAGTAATGAAATTGGCTTATAGGTTTCCTGTAAAAAAAGTAAAATACAGTCTTAAAACACCCATAAATAATTATGTAAAATATCAGGATGACAATCTAAAAATTGTTGATAAGTACAGAGGTTCGGAATTTATCAGTAAAAGGGATTTACCTCTTACCGGTGATCATAATATTGGCAACATAAACGCAGCGGCTCTAGCCTGTATTTACAGCAGCCTAAAGGCTGATCAAATTCGTTCTGGAATACTTACTTTTAAGAATCTGGAACACCGTCTCGAACCTGTGCTTGATATAGATTACATAAAATTTATCAATGATTCCAAAGCCACTAATAGTGCCTCTGTTTTCTGTGCTATTAATTCTTTTGAAAAACCATTGCATTTAATCATGGGTGGTTCTGATAAAGATGAGGATTTTACTGTTCTAAAAAAATCCGTAAAAGAAAAAGTCAAAAACCTGATCGTTTTAGGACAAACAGCAGCCAAGTTAGAAAAAATTTTCTCTGATTTTGTACCGGTTCACAAGGTTGATAGTCTTAAAGCTGCTGTAAAAAAAGCATTTGAACTCGCTCAAGCCGAAGAGGTGGTTTTGCTGGCTCCTGGTTGTGCTAGTTTTGATATGTTTAAAGATTTTGAAGATAGAGGAGAACAATTTAAGAAAATTGTGCACGATTTAAAATGAAGCTAAAGACCAGTACCATCGAGCATACGATTCTATACATATGTAGTTTTTTGCTACTGGTAAGCCTTATAATATTGGGAAATATTACATCTTTTCAGTTCAATTTTAGCTTTTTTCTCAAACAATTTATGTGGATTTTTATTTCCCTGATTGCGTTTTGGTTTGTCTGGAAAAAAGTGAATTTCAAAAAATTAAGAATTTTTGCATTTCCTCTGGTTTTACTGGGTGCATTGCTTTTAGTGGCTGTTTTAATCCCGGGTATTGGAAAAAGCGTAAATTTTTCGCGACGCTGGATATCATTAAAATTTTTTAATCTCCAGGTAAGTACTGTGGCACGTTTGATTTTTATTTTTTATTTGGCTCATTACTTTGCCAAAAATCATGATAAAGAAGAAACATCCTCGCCAACTCAATTTTTGCAAAAATATTTCCCTATCGTTGTAATAGCAATGCTTTATGTTAGTCTTATTTTCTTTGAACCGGATTTAAGTACAGCTGCTATTCTATTTATGGTTTTCCTTACAATGATGTTTTTGTCAAACATTAATATTCTTACAATAATGCTTATTAGTTTGATAGCTATAATTGTTTTAATCGGGGTTTTAGCTTATGGACCAGAATACAGAAAAGATAGATTCTTCGCTTTTAAGAAATTTATTTCAGGGGAAGAAATTAATGCTGAATATAAGGAGAAATTTTGGCAACCCAAACAGTCTCTTATTGCCCTTTCTCAGGGAAAAGTTTGGGGTAAAGGTGGTTTTAATGATAGGGCAAAACTGTTTTATCTGCCCTTTGCCAAAACTGATTACATTTTTTCCGTTATAGGAGAAGAATATGGTTTTGTTGGTTGCTCAGTATTAATTTTTTTATACCTTGCTCTTATCTTGTTGATTTTAGTACTTGCTATGCGCAATAGTGATCTTTTTTCTTCCCTGCTAATTGTTGCTATTGCTGCTAATATCTCTTTCAACGTAATTGTCAACCTGGCAGTAGTGACCAGTATTATACCCTCTACCGGTGTAAGTTTGCCATTTGTTAGTTACGGTGGTACAGCTCTCATTATAGATGTTATTTCTATTGCAATTGTTATTAATCTCACAGATGCTGAACTACAGAAGCAGAAAAAGGGGAGGCTTCGCTATGCTTAAGGTGGCAATTGCAACGGGCGGTTCAGGCGGCCACATATTTCCGGCAGTTTCGGTTGCAGAAGAATTAAAGCGACAATTTGAGAATGTTGATATCATTTTTATTGGTTCTCACGTTGGTATTGAAGAAGATGTTTTGACGAATTATGATTATCCTCTTTACAAGATTGATGTGCGTAGATTCAATAGATATTTTACATATAAAAATCTAATATTACCCTTTTTCGTAGGCAAGAGTACGTTGCAATCTGTTGTGATTTTACAAAAACATAAATGTGACTTATTGATTGGCTTTGGCGGATTTTCTGCTGGCGTAGCAGTTCTTGCAGCAAAATTGTTATCGATTCCGATTTTTTTGCAGGAGCAAAACAGCTATCCCGGTTTGGTAACAAGAAAAACCGCTTGCCTGAGCACCAAAATTTTTCTGGGTAATTTTATGGCAAAAAAATATTTAAAAAAATATTCGGAGAAACTAATTTATTCAGGGAATCCGCTAAGAAAATTAGAGCAAATTCCCAAACTAAAGGCATTAAAAAAACTGGGTTTGCAAAATAAGAATACAATTTTTGTTTATGGAGGAAGCCAGGGTTCTATGCCACTTAATAAATTTTTGGCAGAGATAATCAATGACCTTTTAATAAAAGATATTCAAATAATTTGGCAAACAGGTGAAAAAGAAAATAAAATACTAAAAAACAAATTCGGACAGAATGAGTCGGTTTTGATAAAACCATTTTTTACTCAAATGTCTTATGTATATTGTGCTTGTGATCTGGTTGTTTGCAGAGCGGGAGCTATTTCTATTGCAGAGGCAGCTCATTTTGGTTTGCCTGCAATTATTATTCCATTTCCCTATGCCGCAGATGACCATCAATTGAAGAATGCTCAATTGCTCGAAGACAAAAAAGCAGCTTTTGTACTAATAGAAGATAACTTAACTGCTGATTTATTAAAACAGAAAATAATTGATTTACTTGCCTCCTATCAGCAAAGAGATACATTGTCTAATAATATTAAGAAATTATCAATTGGAAACTCTTCTGAGATAATTGTAAATGAAATAAAACGATCTTTAGGAAAAATATGATTTTAGGAAAAACAAAAAAATTACATTTGATCGGCATTGGCGGTGCCGGCATGAGTGGTATTGCGGAGTTGTTGATAAATTATGGTTTTCAGATTACAGGTTCTGACTTGCGCCAGACAAATATTACTGAAAAGCTAGAAAAAATGGGTGCCAAAATATCTTATAAACATGAGACAAAACATATTACCGATGATGTGGACGTTGTGGTAAAATCATCTGCTATTGAGGGTGATAATGTGGAAGTAAGAGCAGCTCAAAAGAAGAAAATACCGGTAATTCGTAGAGCAGAGATGCTTTCTGAATTAATGCGTATGAAATTCGGTATAAGTATTGCAGGAACTCATGGCAAAACTACCAGCACCTCCATGGTGGGTATGATCCTACAAGCAGCTCAATTACAACCGACTCTGATAATAGGAGGCATTGTTAAAAATTTTGATTCTAATGCAGTTTTGGGTGATTCTGACTATATAGTAGTAGAAGCAGATGAATTCGACAGATCTTTTTTAAGTTTATCGCCTATTATCGCCGGTATTACAAATATTGAAGAAGAACATGTCGATTGTTATGCCGATACGCAAGAACTGGAAACCGCTTTTCTGCAGTTCGCTAACTCTGTACCATTCTTTGGACTAATTGTAGCTTGTGTAGATGATCCAAAAGTAAAACATCTCATTCCCAGATTCAAACGTCGCTATTGCACTTACGGAATCAACTCAAAGGCAGAAGTAAGAGCCAAAAATATAAAATTTAAGAATTTTAATTCCGAATATGATCTAATCTACAAAGGTGAAAGACTGGGCACGATAGAATTACAATTACCAGGATTGCATAATATAAAAAATTCACTGTTAGCAGCTACAATAGCTCTGGAACTGGATATTCCCTTTATTGACATTCGTAATGGACTGCTACGCTTCAGTGGTGTATATAGACGCTTTGAGAAGAAGGCATTTATCAACGATATTCTGGTTTATGATGATTATGCGCACCATCCCTCGGAGATAAAGGCTACCCTTACTGCTATTCGCGCAGCCTCTGCCCGTAGAGTAATTACGATTTTCCAACCCCATCTTTATAGTAGGACTCAGCTGTTTTACAAAGAATTTGCTCATTCGCTTAAAGAATCAGATGTTGTAATAATCAATGATATTTATCCGGCACGAGAAGAACCTATTGCAGGAGTATCAGGAAAATTGATCTATGATGAATTGAAGAAAGAGGGTCACAAAAATATAAAATTTATCAAGAAAAAAGAAAATATCCCGGATTATCTTTTTAAAATTATTAAGAGCGGTGATCTTGTTATTACTATGGGAGCTGGAGATGTTTTTGAAGCCGGTGAACAATTTATAGAACTTTTGCGGGAGAATGTAGAAAAATAAGAAGATTTATCATGGATAATCAGGAAATTATAAAAAATTTTATTGAAGAAAAAAAACTGGAAGTGAGTTTTGATCATAGCTTACAAACTCACACCACCATTGGTACAGGTGGGAAAGCTGACTTCTTTTTTGCACCCAGCCATGCTAGCAAATTAAAAGAAATGTTTAGATTTATCTGTGACAATAAAATAAATTATAAAATTATTGGTAATGGCTCCAATCTGCTTGTATCGGATAAGGGAGTAAGAGGTTTTGTAATTACTCTGGAAAATCTTCCGCAAAAGATTAATATCGGCAGTAATTTTATTCAGGTGAGCAGCAATTACATAAACAAAGATTTTATCAATTTCTGTATAGAACAGGGAGCAAGTGGAATGGAATTTCTTAGTGGAATACCCGGTACTATGGGAGGTTTGATAGCGATGAATGCTGGAGCTTTTGATTTTGAAATTGGTAATTTTATAGAGGATATTAATGTTATTGATAATACGGGCACAAGAAAAAATATTATTCAATCGGAAATTGAATTTAATTATCGTAAAACAAAAGTTAATTTGCATGATTACGTCATTATCTCTTCCCGCCTAAATTATGAAGAATCAACTTCTGAGGAAGTAAAGAAACAAAGCCAGAATTACCTTGAAAAAAGAAATACTTTGCATCTAAATAAGTATCCCACTTTTGGTTCAGTTTTTAGAAACGGAGATGGTTATTATGCCGGAGAAGTAATTGAAAAATGTGATCTTAAAGGAAAAAAAATCGGAGATGCAAAGATCTCGGAAGAACACGCTAATTTTATTATAAATAACGGAAATGCTAATTCCGCCGATGTATTTAAATTGATAAAACTGGCAAAAGTTAAGGCTAAAGAAAAATTTGGTATTCATCTGCAGACCGAAGTTAGATTATGGGGAGATTTTTCCTATGTCAGCTAATTATAATCCCAGAAATAGACGCAATAAGAAAAAAAGAATTCTGCCATGGATTTTAACTTTGCTATTATTCCTTACTTTTACGTCTTTATCTGCATATTTTATGAAGTATGGTCTTCTGCGCTGGAATATTGCAAGATTGCAAGAAGTAGAAGTGCGGGGAGCAGAGTATATTAATGCCAATAGATTAAAATTTGAAGTTGAAAAATATCTGGGAGAGAATATTTTTTCTTTACAAAATAGCTCAATTCAAAAAGTAGCACGAGAGTTTCCCGGAATTAATACTCTGCAGGTTAACAGAATATTCCCTGATAAGATCAGATTAATTGTGCATGAATGTAAACCTATAGCTTACGTTGAAAGTTCACACAACCGATATTTTTTGATTGATGACAGGGGAAAAGTGTTGGAAGAAAAGAGTGATGCCAGTGAATATCCTTATCCCGTTTTTACCAAGCTGGGTTTGCAAAATTTGACACTGGGAGAAAACATAGATAAAAATTCACTTAAAAATATCATAGATGTTTATGAAATTATTGAAAAGAAATATCCTGAACTTTTAAAAAATATCAAAGAATTTTATTTTACGAAAGATGGAGTTGTATTGACTGAGAATGAAAGAGGAATAAGATTTATCGTAGGAAAAAAGGATTTTCCGGCACGTGTAGAAAAACTAGATTTTGCCTATTCAAATTTTAGCATTAATTCTTTTTCCGAAATCGATTTAAGATTTTCTGATATAAAAAATGAATTAATTATTTTGAGATGAATTTATTATGGCTAAAGAGAAAGTAATTACAGCCCTTGATATTGGCACTACTAAGATTTGTTGCATCATTGCCAAGCTGTCTGATGACGGCAAGATAAAAATCGTTGGTACGGGTGAGAACAAATCTGATGGGCTTGCCAAAGGTATGATAAAGAATATACGAGCTGCTTCCGAATCGACTGATCAAGCCATCAAAAAGGCTGAGGATAAAGCAAATATATATGCCGAAAATATATATGTAGGTGTTGCCGGAGAACTTATAAGAAGCTTTGTTAGCAAAGGTATGGCAAATATAGTTAGTGAAAGTAAATACACAAATGAAGTAAATGAATACGAAGTTACGGATTATGAGATAGACAAAGTTAAAGAAGATGCTATAAAAAATACCACGATTGCCCAGAACAGAAAAATAATACATATTGAACCACAGTTTTACAAAGTTGATAAAGTTGAGGAGGTTATTGATCCCATCGGTATGACCGGTAGCAGATTGGAAGCTCAGGTGCATATAGTCACAGCTGATATTGGCAACCTAAATAGTATTTATAAAAGTTTGCAGAGGATTGGAATGGATGTTAAAGATGTGGTTTTGCAACCTATAGCCTCTGCTTTAGCTGTTCTTAATGATGATGAAAAAGAGCTTGGAGCTATTTTGGTGGATATTGGTGGAGGAACTACAGATATTTCAATTTACTACAAAAATAGCATCCGTTTTAGCAGTATTATACCTTTTGGCGGAGAGAATATTACCAAAGATCTTTCTGTGGGTTTACGGACTCCACTGCAGGAAGCCGAGAAAATAAAATTGGAGTATGGCTATGCTATTCCCGAGTATGCTGATAAAGATAAGGAAATTGAAATACCGGGTATAGGAGGACACCCTTCCACGAAAAGAAATCAGAGGTTCATAGCTGAAATTATCAATCCCAGAATATCTGAGATAATTTCGTTGGTAAAAAAGGAAGTGGATAAAAGTAAGTATCTCAAACTTACTACTGCTGGAATTTCCGTATCAGGAGGTGCAGCTAATCTTAGAAGTACAAACCAACTTATTGAAAAAATATTCGATGGTGTTCCCACAAAAACAGGTTATCCCAGTTTTGATAATATTTACGGTGATACAGAAATGCTTTCTAACCCCAAATATGCCACTGCTGTTGGTTTGCTTAAATGGGGGAAGAAATATTTCGATAAGAATCCCCTTGCACCAAAAGGAAAACAAACTTATATTCAAAGGTTAACCCAGCGCATCAAACAATGGTTTGAAAATACAAGTTTTACTTAATATTTAGGAGTTTTTATGGCTTTAGAATTTAGTAGCAACAATGATGATTTGTCCCGTATAAAAGTTATCGGTATCGGAGGAGCAGGTAATAATGTCCTAAACACGATGATAGATAATAATTTACAGGATGTGAAATTTTTAGCAGTCAATACAGACCTGCAAGATCTGCGTTCCTGTGAAACAGATAATCGACTACAAATTGGTGAGGATTTGGTTCACGGACTGGGCGCAGGCGGAGATCCGGAAATCGGCAAAAAATCTGCTGAAGCTGATTATGAAAAAATAAAAAATTCACTAAAGAATACCGATGTAGTGATTCTCACCGGTGGCATGGGTGGAGGTACAGGTACCGGAGCTGTACCGGTTTTTGCCAAAGCCGCAAAAGAAAAGGATATTCTTTCTGTGGCTATAGTCACCTATCCCTTTAATTTTGAAGGCACTGTAAGAAAGCAGAATGCCAATAAAGGTATTGAAGAATTAAAAAAATATACTAATGCCCTGATCGTGATTCAGAATGATAGAATAAAACAATATTATAAGGATATCAATGCCTTCGAAGCCTTTAAAAAAGCCGATTTTGTTCAGTATAACGCTGCAAAGACACTTACAGATATTATTTCCAAAGAAGGATATATGAATGTAGACCTTTCAGATGTTAAAACTGTTATGGCTGAAATGGGATATGCCTTAATCGGACTGGGTGAAGGAACAGGTGAAGACAGAGCAGAAAAGGCTGTAAATGCTGCCATTGCCCACCCGCTTATGTATTCAGTAAATCTTGAGAATTCCAAAGCAGTTCTGGTTAATGTTTCCGTGGGGTATGATCTTAATTTATCTGAATTCGGGAAAATAATGAATGTTATACATAAAAAAGCTGATAAAAATGCAAATATTATTAGTGGACTTCGTCTTGAGAAGGATCTGAAAGATGTAATCTATGTGTCTGTAGTGGCTACAGGTATTCCACAACAAGATGTCTCGGAAGAACCCATAGAGCATACCATCGAGGAAAAAACTCGCGAAAAAGAGCAAGAAGAAATAAAAGCTATCCTAAATAGAATAAACAGTACCGAAAAACTGTCCCAGGAAAATAGCAATTCGGGAGATTAAATGTACGTATATTATCTTATTCAGTTATTAATTTATAGCATAGCAATCTTAATTATTAGTCGTATAACCGGTCTAATCTATGTCAAAAATTTTGGCACTGCTATCTTGTTTTCTATCGTCCTGGGTATAGTTAATACCCTTATAAAACCAATATTTGTTTTCATAAGCCTGCCTATAACAATTGTAACTTTTGGTATATTTCTAATTTTTATAAACGGTTTTATGCTCATGATAGCCTCCGTTTTTTTCCGTCAGGTTGAAGTGAGGGGATGCTTTTCAGCTGCAATTGCCAGTGTACTAATTTCTTTCCTTGTCTATCTCTTTTCCCGTATAATTTTTGGAAATGTTTTTCATTATTAAAAGTTAAGATTTCAATCAATCCATTATCTTTTTGAATAAACATGATATTTCAAAAAAACTAATATTCAACCAGGTATTTCGTATTCTGGAAATCACAACAACATTAACTTTTATTTACTAAGATATTTATTGTTGGTTTAATTAGTGTAACGCAAATAATAATTCAACATCCAAAAAATTTGACAATATATTTCAGTTTCAAATTTCTGAACAAAAATCATGACTCAGAAAAAATATTTCCCGATTATCATCTCTTCGCCTTCAGGGGGTGGAAAAAGTACCGTCTGTGACGAGATTTTGGCTCGCAGAAACGATGTTGCTTACTCAATTTCTTATACTACCAGAAAACCACGAAAAAATGAAACTGATGGTGTAGATTATTATTTTATCAGCCGAGAAAAATTTAATCAAATGCTTAAGCAAGATGTCTTTGCAGAATGGGCAAAAGTACATGGTCATCTCTATGGAACTTCCAAAAAAGTGGTAGAAAATGTTTTAAATAAAAATAAACATGTAATCCTTGACATAGATACAAAAGGAGCCAGACAGTTAATGTCTGCTTATCCCCAAAGTTTGTCTATTTTTTTGTTTCCACCCAGCATGAAAGAGCTGGAAAACAGGTTAAGAAAGCGTGAAACTGATAATGAAGCCGATATTCAACTCAGATTAAAAAATGCCAAGCAGGAATTTGCTGATGCCACAGACTATGATGTTTTACTTGTCAATGATGATCTGGATAGATTAGTAGAAAAAATATTAGAAATTATTGATAATAAAAGTTTAAAATAAATTACGAGGTAAAAATGAGAGAAATCACAGATACAGAATTATTGGAGTTTATCGAAGAAAATAATTGTTCTTATTTGTTTCTTCTATTGGCAAATAAGGAATTTAAACGTCTATCAAAAGTGCCATTTTCTGTAAAAAAAGAGTTTACAGAAAAACTTACCACTCTTGCTCTGGAACATATTGTTACTAATAATATTCCCGACTACATGATCCCGGAAGAAAAAAAATCGGAAGAAGCAGGCAGGATGGCAGAAATTATTGATAGTCCAAAAAGAAGAAAGTAAATTGCAATAATTAAATTATATGCCAGAAGTCTCGCTTGTATGTTTGACTTCTGGCTAATTATTTTTTGAATGGAGAAACGGTTGCATAAATTTTTGAGTAACAAAGAGAAACGTATTGAGATACTAAAACTTTCCGGTGTTAAAGATGTAATTACAAATAAAATTACCCCTACGCAAAAACGGGACTATCTGGATGAAATTTATGAAAAATATAAAGACTGCCAACGTTGTATATTAGCAGAAAAAAGAAATAATTTTGTTCTGGGAGAAGGAGATGCAGATGCAAACATTATGTTTGTGGGAGAAGGTCCAGGCGCCCAAGAAGATAAAACAGGAAGACCCTTTGTAGGCAAAGCAGGTAAGTTGTTTACTAAGATGTTATCCGCTATTGATCTTTCGCGGCAAGATGTTTACATTACTAATATAGTAAAATGTCGTCCTCCCAAAAATCGTGATCCCAGAGCTGATGAGATTAAAGCCTGCTTACCTTTTCTCTATCAACAAATAAAAATTATAAAACCTAATTTGATTTGTGCTCTGGGCAAAGTAGCCGGAAATACATTGTTGGAAAAACAAACTTCTTTATCAAATTTACGCAATTCAATTTTTACCTTCCAAAATACGGATCTAATGGTCACTTATCATCCTTCTGCTTTGTTGTACCATCCCAATTGGAAAAGGCCAGCCTGGGAAGACCTAAAAAAATTGCGTGATAAATATTTGTAATGAATTTAAATCAAAGTTGAGGAATAAATTATGAAGTTTAAAAATTACAAAAGCCCCAAAAACTTTTTAGATGCTATGAAAATTATTAAAAGTGATAGGAATGCTGTAGTTCTAGGTGGTTCTACTTTTATTAGACTAAGCAACAAAGAGTATTCTACAGCTGTAGATTTAAGCAATCTCAATCTTAATTGTATCACTGAAACAGAATCTGAGATTAAAATTGGTGCTTATACCAGTCTGCGTGAAGTCGAAACAAATAAAATTATAAAAAATCATTTCGGAGATTATTTTTCAAGTGCTCTGCAAAATATCGTTGGGGTGCAATTTAGAAATAATGCTACTTTTGGTGGTTCAATTTTTGGCAGATTGGGCTTTTCGGAAACTATCAGCCTTCTTTCTGTTTTGGACTGCACTCTGGATTTATATGAATACGGCTCCATTTCAATTTTAGATTTCATCAAAAGGCGAGATATCAGCAGGGATATTCTCAAACAGATTCGATTGAAAAAGGAGAAAGGTAAATTTGCTTTTAAATCCATGCAAAATACTGCAGAAGATATACCGGTTCTTTCCGTAGCCGCTTCCAAAAGAGATAATATTTTATTCACCATTGGAGCAAGACCTATGATTGCCACGATACCTACTAAAGCTGTTAAGAAGGCAAATTCCGGAAGATTGAAAAAAAGTAATATCAAAGAGATAGCTAATATCGCAGTTGAGGAAACTAAATTCGGCCGGGACCACAAGGCTTCGGCAGAGTACAGGAGAAGTATTGCCAGGGTTCTGATTAGAAAAGCTTTAGAGGAGGTTATGGAATGAAGATAGAATTGCATGTTAATGGAAAATTTTATTCTTTGGATACAAATCCGGATGCATTTCTCCTTGATATTCTCAGAGAGCTGGGTTTTACAAGTGTACGACGCGGTTGTGATACCGGAAGCTGTGGAGCTTGCTCTGTACTTGTGGATGGTAAACCTGTGCTGTCCTGCTGCTATTTAGCAGTTAGAGCTCAGAATCATGAGATTACCACTGTAGAAGGTTTGGGTGAAGAAGCAGATAAGATTACAGAGTATATTATCAATGAGGGAGCAGACCAGTGTGGATATTGCGGACCTGCTTTGGTAGTTACAACTTATGCCCTCAAACAGGAGATCCCTAATCCCACTGAAGAACAAATCAAACAGTATCTCGTGGGAAATTATTGCCGTTGTTCTGGTTATGAAGGACAAATGCGGGGCATCAAAAAGTATTTGGGAGTGGAATAATGAATTTTAAAGAAGTTAAGAAATCTATTCCTAAGGTTGACGGAAAAGGTCTTTTACAAGGGAAACCGGCTTATACTGATGATTTCGTTGATAAAAATGCTCTTCGAGTAAAATTTCTGAGAAGTCCTCATGCTTTTGCTAAAATTAGATCAATAGATTTGAGTAGAGCGTTAGAGATAGAAGAAGTAGAAGTAATTCTTACTCATAACGATGTCCCCAGAAATCCTATAACTAGAGCAGGTCAGGGCTATCCCGAACCTTCTCCCAAGGATAAATTTATACTGGATCAATACGTTCGCTATGTAGGTGATGAAGTGGCAATAGTAGCTGCAAGAACAGGAGAAGCCGCTGAGAAAGCTCTTGATCTTATTGATGTGCAATATGACGTATTGGAGCCTGTGTTGGATTTTGAAGAAGCAGAAGGTAATTCGGCAGTTATCCACCCTGAAGACAAAATTTATGAAATGTTTCCCATGGGCTTTGATCCCAAAAATAATATTGCCTGTTCTTATACAGACACAATGGTGGTAGGGAATGTGGATAAAAAAGTGGAGGAATCTGATATAGTAGTAAAGGAAAGATACTATACTCAAGCTCAGCAACATACAGCTATGGAACCTCATTGCGCCACTGCCTATCTTGATTATCAGGATAGATTGAATATTATTACATCTACTCAAAATCCCTATCATACTCGCAGAATTATAGGTGAAGCACTGGATAAGCCTTTAAAAGAGATCAGGATTATAAAACCCAGAATCGGTGGTGGCTTTGGCGGAAAACAGGCTATTCATTGTGATATTTTTGCTGCCATAGTTACACTTAAAACAGGTAAACCCTCGCGCTGTTTTTATTCTAGAAAAGAAGTATTTGAAAATACTTTTACACGTCATCCTATGCGCTTTGATGTGACTCTGGGTGCAACTAAAGATGGCATAATTGAAGCAATAGATATGCAATTACTTTCTAACACAGGAGCTTATGCGGAACATGCCCTCACAACTTTTATGGTAGCCGGATCAAAAGTGCTGCCACTTTATAATAAAGCAGAAAACTTGCGCTTTGAAGGAAAGGTTGTTTACACAAACACCTGTCCGGCAGGAGCTTATAGAGGGTACGGTGCTATACAGGGTAATTTTGCTATGGAATCTGCCATCAAAGAACTGGCTGATAAAATCGATATGGATCCCACGGAATTGCGAGAGAAAAATTGCATCAAAGAGGGAGAAACCTCACCTGTTTTTAAAGTGATGGGTGAAGGAACCGAAGGTATTCCTCAAACCATGGAAAGTTGTAAGCTGGATTACTGTATTAAAAGAGGGAAAGAGTTGATTGGCTGGTATGAAAAATATCCTTCGAAAAAAATAGGAAAAAATAAGGTTAGAAGTGTAGGAAATGCCATCTCAATGCAAGGCTCTGGAATTCCTCTGATCGATATGGGTTCTGCAGTACTCAAACTGAATGATGACGGTTTTTTTAATCTACTGGTTGGTGCTACAGACCTGGGAACAGGCAGTGATACGATTCTGGCACAGATTGCAGCAGAAGCTCTGGGAATACCGGTGGAAAGAGTAGTAGTTACTTCTTCTGATACGGATACAACTCCCTTTGACGTGGGAGCTTATGCCTCAAGTACTACTTTTGTGACTGGTAATGCAGCCAGAAAAGCAGGCTTGAATATGAAAGAAAAAATTTTGGAAGCAGGTGCAAAAGCTCTGGATGCGAAAAGCAAAGACCAGGTAATTTTTGAAGATTGTAAAGTAAATTTGAAAGACGGCACCAAATCAATTACTCTGGAAGAATTGTCATCCGGTCTTTATTATGGATATGCCGAAGATATGCAGCAGCTGATTGCCAGTGGTTCTAATACCTCTCCTAAATCCCCCCCTCCCTTTATGTCTGGCTTCGTGGAAATTGAACTGGATCTGGAAACTGGAAAGTATGAAGTATTAAATTATGTAGGAGTTGTGGATTGTGGAACTCCCATAAATCCTAACCTGGCAAGAATTCAAGTAGAAGGTGGAATTTTACAGGGGATTGGTATGGCAAGTACAGAGAATGTAGTTTATTCCAAAAAAGGTAAAATGTTGACCAACAATCTCATGAATTATAAAATTCCCAGCCGTAAAGATGTTGGTAAAATCACAGTTGAATTTGCAGAAAGCTATGAACCTTCAGGTCCATTTGGTGCAAAATCCGTAGGTGAGATTGGTATTGACACACCACCCGCAGCTATAGCTAATGCAGTGTATAATGCTACAGGTGTGCGCATAAAGACTCTTCCCATTACTCCGCAAAAGGTGCTAAAAGGAATACAAAAATTGAATAAAGAATAAAATATTATGGCAAATCAGAGAAACGAAAACAGGAATCAGTCACCGGATTACAATGATCTGAAAGTTCCTCCCCATGACGTAAATGCAGAAGCAGCTATTTTGAGTGCTGCTCTAATTGATAGCTGGGCAGTAAGTAGAATTCTGGAGCTAATCAAAGAAGAATATTTTTATAAAAATGCACACAAATTGATCTTTCGCGCCATAAAGGTTCTTTTTAATTCAGATGTAGAGATAGATCTTATTACCCTTATTGATGAATTGAAAAAAGAAGGGCATCTGGAAGATGTGGGGGGCACACCTTATCTGTCGGATATCTCGGAAATTGTTACTTCCAGCGCTAATGTGGAAGCACATTGCCAAATCATTATTGAAAAAGGTATTTTGAGAAAACTAATTGAAGTATCTCGCAGAATAACAGATAAATGCCTTAATTCTGATCAGGATAGTAACGACATTATTGAATACTCGGAAAAAATGATATTTGATGTTACTCAGAACCTTAGACATGAAGGTTTTGAACTCGTTTCCAATTATGTAAATGAAACGATTAAAGATATTGAAAAAATTGCATCTCGTAAATCAGGCGTAGTTGGTATTGCCTCCGGGTTTGCCGAACTTGATGAAAAAACCGGTGGTTTTCATCCGGGACAATTCATCGTAGTTGCAGCCCGACCCAGTATGGGTAAAACATCTCTGGCTATGAACATGGCCTTTCATGCTGCAATGCATCAAAGAAAAAGTGTGGGTATTTTTAGCCTGGAAATGGATAAGGAAAAGTTGCTTATGCGTATGCTCAGCTCTGCCGCGGAAGTATCACTTTCTGAGATGCTACATGGATACAACATAAACCAATCAAAAATTTTTAGAATTACCACTGTGGGGGATGAACTGACAGGCGCCCCGCTTTATATAGATGATAGAGGCAGCAATACGATCTCTGATATGCGTTCTAAAGCCAGACGTCTAAAGGCAGAAGAAGGCTTGGATATGCTGGTTATAGACTACATGCAACTTATGGTTCCCATAAGAACAAGGAATAGCCGTACCCAGGAGATGACAGAAATCTCTCGAGCAATAAAAATTATGGCAAAAGAGCTGGAAATACCCATTATTTCAATCTCACAGCTTAGTCGTGCACCCGAAACAAGGCAGAATAAACGTCCTGTGCTGGCTGACTTGAGGGAATCCGGTGCTATCGAACAGGATGCAGATCTGGTCCTTATGCTGTATCGTGATGATTATTACAACGAAGAAAGTGATGAGCCAGGTATTGCGGAAGTTAATATTTCCAAAAATAGAAATGGACCTCAGGGGAGAGTGAAAATGGAATTCATTGGAGAATATACTCTATTTAAACCTCTGCGTTAAATATGGTCGCAAGAATATTTTTTTGGATTGGTAATAACTCTCTAAAATTTCTGCAAAGTATAGGAAGATACTGTATTTTTGTCTATAATACCTTCCTCAGTGCTAAATTTTTGGGAAAACGCTGGAAACAACTTTTTCTTCAAATGTATAACATAGGTGTAGCTTCCATTCCATTGATAGCCATAACTTCAATTTTTACGGGAATGGTTACTGCTGTGCAGGCTTCCTACCAAACAAGTGGATTTTTGCCCAATAGACTGGTAGGAGTAATGATAACCAAATCCACTATGATCGAGCTGGCACCTGTACTTACAGCCCTGGTGCTGGCAGGCAAGATCGGAGCTTCTATGGCAGCAGAGATCGGCTCTATGCGTATATCTAATCAAATTGATGCACTGGAAATGCTATCTATAAATCCCTTTGATTATCTTTTTTTTCCTCGTATCTTAGCTGGCTCACTCATGCTTCCTGTATTGACCACTTTCTCCAATCTTTTCGGTATAGTCTCTGGCTATTTTGTATCTCTGGGAGTTTATAATGTAACTCACGCTGAATTTGTTAACGGCATTAAAGCATTTTTCGAACCGTTAGATTTTTGGAGTGGAATCATAAAAGCTCTGTTTTTTGGTTTTATCATTACTTCCATAGGCTGTTTTACAGGATATTACGCCAGAGAAGGAGCTCAGGGAGTACGCAAGGTTGCTACGAAATCAGTAGTTTATGGCTGTATTCTCATTCTGATAACGGATTTTGCTGTTGCCTCTATCCTGTTTCAATAGAATGAATTTTAATATTGTTTTATACGAACCCGAGATTCCAGCTAATACCGGAAATATCGGTAGAATCTGCGTTGGCGTAAATGCCAGGCTGCATATTGTGAAACCGATGAAGTTCCTCCTAACCGACCACCACGTAAAAAGAGCAGGTTTGGATTACTGGAACAAACTGGAGTTAGTTATGCATGATTCCTGGCAGGATTTTTTGGAATACGCTCAAGCAGGTAGAAAGATATATTTTTCCACAAAAGCTGATAAAAATTATACCGATTTTGGTTTTTTACCAGGTGATTATCTCATTTTTGGTCCGGAAACAAGGGGAATTCCTATGCGGATATTAAAGAAAAATTGGGATAATTGCTGCAGAATCCCCATGAGTGACAAAATCCGCTCTATTAATTTAAGTAATAGCGTAGCGGTGGCAGTTTATGAAGCGATAAGGCAGACTAAAGTTAACTTATAACTAAAAATTTTTTACTTTTATCTTGAAATCATTAGACTGGAGAGCAATCTCTTTTTATTGCTAATGCTCTTAACATAATTTGTAACTTTGAAAATGAAAAATAATATCCCACAGGGGAAAATAATAAATGAATGAAGAGTATAAAAAAAGTTTGGAAGGTTAAATAAAAATATGTAATTTACTTTTAAAAGAGTAAAGAAAATAAGAGAAGATCTAAGCCAAATGGATTTTTCTAGCAAAGAAAAGTCACCTCTCTATTAAAAATCTCCAGGCTAAGCACTATTAAGAGTGTAATTAAAATCCACTTACAAATGTACATGAAATTAATATATTGCTCTTCTTTTAGTTAAAAATTTTTCTCTCTAAAAAATAAATAAAAAAATTGACTAAGAACATTAAATATATACTTAGGGAAAGTGGTCAAAACTGAAGTGCTTATGCATTAATCACGTAATAAGCAAGAAGTGATTGGAGCTTAAATGAATAATATGATTTATTTTCATATTTCCCAGCATTTTATGATCATAGAGAATGTAAAGGAGAAGCTCTACAATTTATATATTACTTTTCATCCTCAAAATATTAATTATCCTTGCTTTAGGCATATTTTTATGCTTAAGAATAATAATATAAATCCAATTTAACTTCTTAGCAGCATATATAACTGCTGGAAAAGGGTTATGATGAAACAAAAAGCGATCCTTGTTACAATTTTATTTACGAGCCGCCATGGACCATTCCTTGGCGGAAGTGTATAGAAAAAATTAAAATCGAATGAAGTGTGATTTCAATGAAATTAGCGATGAAATTTTAGTAAAAAAGGAGTAAAATATGAGAAACAAACTAAAACA
>JAGXLO010000124.1 GCA_018334695.1 Candidatus Cloacimonadota bacterium | reverse complement strand
ATACGCGACTTCCTCGCCCCGATTTATCGGGAAGAAGTTGCAGATATGGTGATAAATATTATTTACCCTTGGACTTGACTTCACAGGAATGAAATGACGGTGGAGTTAAGAACAAGGGACTTGCTACATTCAGCTTTCACGGTTACTCCCGTCCTCTTCATCGGTCTTTTTCTCGCGTCTTCCCGCCTTGGCGCTATAATTTTTTCCTATTTATCGCTTCCAGCGAATGAACCTGTCTTTAGACTATAAACATAGGGTAAAAACCCTATGCTAATTTATTTATCCCCTTCGGGGAATGTATTTTGATAATTTAAATTTTAATTGTTCGTTATAGTTTTTTGACAAAAATTACATATAATTGAAATTCAACCATACTTGTCATCCTTGATGAGTCACGATTATCGTGACGAAAAAGTCTACGATCCCGACTGGTCGGGGGATCTGCCGAAAGTAAGCGCTGAGATTTGAATTCATTAAATAGTTCATAGATTTAGCGAATTTAGAAACTCATCCTCATTTAAGATTTTGGTGCCTTCAGGGAGACTCACCGATAAATCGGCATTGTAAACTTCTTCGCTGAGCTCATCAGAGTGACAATGCTTTTTTGGGATGTTGTATTTTTTTTGCCTTTAATCTTTATTCTTTTATCTTTTCTTCACTGAATCCTGACATCTGAATCCTGCATCCTGTCCCACCCCTCTCGAGAGGGGATTTTTATTGTCTAAAATTTTTAGTTATTTTCAGATAGATCTCTTATGCGTAAGTCCGCTTTCGCAAGGCTCTAGCAAACTCCCGTATTGAATAAAATCATCCAACAAAAACTTGACTAAAATAATATAAACAATTGTTTACAGGTATAGAAAAGGGTTATCTGTAAAAAAATATAAAAATCACTTGACGTGTTAAAGCATAGTTTAACAAAATGGGGTAAAAGTGAATTATAAAATTGAGTTTAAGAAAGTTCAGATCAATAGTTATTATGGAGAAGTTATTAACAATGTTTATATTATTTTTGAAAATAATAGATGTAAATTGAAAGAAGAATTGCAATCTTTACAACAGAAAGACAGAGATGATATAATTGATCTTGTTTCTAAAATGGCGACTATAAAAAATTTTAGATCTCCAAAATTAAAACGGACATTAAAAGGTTATAGCTATGGAGAGATAAAACCTTATGGACATCGAGTTTTCTTTTTTAGAAAATGTGGAAATAATTATATTTTATTTGGTTACAAAAAGAAAAAAGAAGTAACATCTGAAACATATAAGAGAATGGAAAAAAGTAAGGAGTATTATGAAAAACAATTCAAAAAATACAATAGATGAATTTTTCGGGAAAGAACCATCAGTTGGCCAAAAGGCTTGGGATATTATCAATCAATTTTATCATCTTGTTCTTACAAAAATGGAGCAAGATGGTGTTTCTCGAGCAGATCTTGCCAGAAGACTTGGTAAATCAAGAGCTGCTATTTCGCATATGTTTAATGAAACACCAAATATTACAGTAAAAAAAATGGTAGAGATCGCCGATGCAGTAGGATTGAATATAAATTTGACTACTGAAAAGTTTCTCGTAAAAAAGAAAAATCAAAATAATAAAACGAATGAAAAAACAATAAATTTCTAAAAACTTTTCATCATACGAAAATCCGCCCCATAATAAAATCGGAATTTCGCTAGGCTCAACTCTCTGTTTACTTCGCTCCGACAAACTCCCGTATTGAATAAAATCATCCAACAAAAACTTGACTAAATTTAATCGAAATTTTCCAATAAAATAAAATTATATAAGGGGTTATTATGAGGTGTAAAAGAGAACAATTCACAAAAGGAAATATTTTCCATCTTTACAATCATTCTATTGCAGAAATAAATTTATTTCGTGATTATGAAGATTATGAGTATTTTTTAGATAAGTTCAGAAATAAATATAATAGCAACGAAATGGAAGTATTTGCCTATTGCCTTATGCCTGATCACTATCATTTTTGTATTGAACAGCTTAGTAAGAAGCCTTTATTTAAAATATTTAATAGTTTTATAACTTCATATTCCATGTATTATAATAGAAAATATTACAGAAGCGGGAGTGTTTTTGCCGGAAAGTTGCAACACAAGATGATAACGGATGATGACTATTTATTATTGCTATGCAAATATATCCACTACAATCCCGTGAACTCTGGTTTTGTAGAAAATATTGAAGATTGGAAATACTCCAATTATCTTGAATATATTGGGGAGAGAAGAAGTAATCCTTTTTCCAGGAGTTTAATTAAATTGTATCAGGGTGAATTTAACAATTATGCAGAAACAATTAGAGAATATGAAAAATCCGAAGATGATGAAAACTTCCAAAAGCTAACCTTAGAATGAAAAAACAAAAAAATACGCGACTTTCTCCGATAATCGGAGAGTTGTGTATTTTTAATCCAATTACGGAAGTCCGCCCTCGCAAGGCTCTAGCAAACTCCCGTAGATATGCTATACGCGACTTCCTCGTCCCGATTTAACGGGAAGAAGTTGCAGAGATGGTGATAAATATTATTTACTCTTGGACTTGACTTCACAGGAATGAAATGACGGTGGAGTTAAGAACAAGGGACTTGCTACATTCAGCTTTCACGGTTACTTCCGTCCTCATTATCTGTCTTTTACCCATGTTGCTCTGGCGAACTACCGAATTCACGTGCATAAGTATATTAGCAGTTAACAAAAGCGAACAAGAAAGAACAAAATATTTCTGTAACAAATTTTCTTTGTTCGTTATTGTTAGTTATAGTTCGTTGCTTATATATAATCATATGGAAGTCCCTGAAGGGACTCTGACTTTGTTTTTTATTAAACCACCCCAAGCTAAAGCATGGGGTTAATGAGGTTGTTGTTATTAAACTATTAGTAAATATTTATGAATTTTGCTAAAAAATATTTGCCATACGGAAGTCCGCCCCGATAAAAAAATCGGGATTTCGCCTCGCTCAACTTTATCTTTTTTACTCCAATCTCCATCCTACATTTTTACATTATACATTTTATCATACACTCCCGTGACCCTTCAACTTGTAGCATAGTCACAAAGTCATACGGTCTCTCTTTCCTCTTTTCTTACTTTTTTAGTTACTAATTGCTTGACGTAATAAATAGATATTTTTATATGAGTTTTATGAAAAATAAATATTTATCATTTTTTGGTAACAATGGGAAAAACAGAAAATCAATATACAAAGTTGTCATGGTTATCTGTGGTACCTTATCAGTTATATTAGGAATCCTGGGGATGCTTCTACCACTGCTGCCCACAACTCCGTTTCTTTTATTAGCTGCTTATTGTTATGCAAAAAGTTCAAAATATCTTCATAATGCATTATTAAACAATCGCTGGTTTGGTCCATACATAAAAAATTATTGTGACGGAAAGGGTATTACAATCAAACACAAAATTTATACAATTGTATTTTTGTGGCTGTCTATAGGTTATACAGCCATTTTTGTAGTATCACTGATCTGGCTGAAATTACTCCTATTTGCCATTGCTGTTGGAGTGACGGCTCACATAATTAGTATAGATACATATAAAATTGATAAAGAAAAAATTGATGATAAGCTACATTTAAATGAAACATAAAGATCAAAAATTAAAAAGGAGATTTAAAATGGATAAAGATAAGAAAAAAAATGATAAACTTACTACAGCAGCAGGTATACCGGTTTCTGACAATCAGACGTCCTTAACTGCCGGAGAGCATGGCCCAACTCTTCTACAAGATCATTACCTGCTAGAAAAACTGGCTCATTTCAACAGAGAGCGTATTCCTGAAAGAATAGTTCATGCAAAAGGAGCCGGAGCTTACGGAACGTTTACAGTAACCCACGATATTACAGAATTTACTAAAGCAAAAATTTTTTCAGAAGTAGGAAAAAAAACAGAAGTAGTTGGACGATTTTCTACAGTCGCGGGTGAAAAAGGTTCCGCAGACACTGTTCGTGATGTGCGCGGTTTTGCTTTAAAGTTTTATACAGAAGAAGGAAACTGGGACCTGGTAGGAAATAACACACCTGTATTTTTTATCAGAGATGCGATTAAATTCCCCGATTTTATTCATACCCAAAAACGTGATCCGCAGACTAATAGAAAAAACGATGTAATGCAATGGGACTTCTGGTCTCAGGTGCCGGAATCACTCCACCAGGTAACTGTTTTATTTTCAGATCGAGGCATACCACAAGGAGTTCCCTATATGAATGGCTATGGGTGTCACACATTTAGTTTTATCAATGCTAAAAATGAGCGCTACTGGGTTAAATTTCATTTCAAGACACAGCAGGGAATAAAGAATTTTACTCAGGAAGAAGGAGAACGAATTGCTGGTGAAGATCCTGATTATCATACTCGTCAACTTTTTGAGACAATAGAAAAAAAAGAATATCCTCGCTGGAAATTGTATGTACAGATTATGCCGGAGGAAGATGCTGAAGAATACCGGTTCAATCCCTTTGATCTTACCAAAGTTTGGCCACATGGAGATTATCCTATGAAAGAAGTTGGTATTCTGGAACTTAATCGTAATCCGGTTAACTATTTTGCAGAAATTGAACAAGCAGCTTTTGCACCTTCTAATGTTGTGCCGGGTATATCATTTTCACCTGATAAGATGCTTCAGGCTCGTATATTTTCTTATGCCGATGCCCATAGATATCGTTTGGGAGTAAATTATGAAAGGCTTCCTGTTAATGCACCTAAGGCAGCAAAAGTGTCCAATACATATCAACGCGATGGTGCTATGAGATTTGATGATAATGGAGGAAATGCTCCAAACTACGAACCTAACAGTTTTGGTGGTCCGATAGAAGATCACGCATACGATGAACCGCCACTAAAGATCTCTGGAGATGCAGATCGATATGAACAGAAACGTGGTGTTGATAATGATTATATCCAACCTCGTAATCTTTTTCATTTAATGTCTGCTGAGCAGAAGCAACTGCTTTTTGATAACATAGCAGGTAGTCTGAAAAAAGTACCTAAGGAAATTCAAGAAAAGATGCTTGTGCATTTTAATAAAGTAGATGAAGCCTATGGTGATGGTGTAGCAAAAGCAATAGGTTTGAAGTAAAAAATT
>JAGXLO010000123.1 GCA_018334695.1 Candidatus Cloacimonadota bacterium | reverse complement strand
AAAATGAAGATAATAGTATTTACACACCCCACCACTTCGTGGTTCCACCCTCTCGAGAGGGGAATTTGTGATGTTTATTATTTTAATTTATTTGTTCCTGTTTCAGATTTTGCCAGCTTTTGGTAGACTCCCCGATTAAAAATCGGGATTTCGCTCCGCTCAACTTTTTTAATTTCTTACATCAAGAGTGACAATGTTTTTTTAGGATCAGAGTTTTCGCTCAACTTTTTTCTTTTTGCTTTTTATATTTCTGCTTTCTGCTTTCATTTAACCTTTACCATCTTCCTCACCACTGCATTGTTGTTGTATTCCAGTTTGTAGAAATAGGTGCCGGGAGCCACTTCTCTGCCCTGGCTGTCTTTACCGTCCCAGTTAACTTTTGTCTTAAAACTAAAATTATTTGCTCTGCCTGCGTATCTGCGTACTAACTGCCCTTTTGTATTGTAGATGGATAGAGTGTAATTTTCTACTCTTTCGTAGTCGGAGGTGATAAAAAGTATTTCAGTACTATTTTTAAAAGGATTGGGTTGATTTTGGAAAAGATAAAGCTTGTTAACAAAGTTAGTGTCAGGTTCTCCTCCTACTGCTTCGGGTTTATACTCATAAGCTCCTATATCCACTCTGCCGTTGTAGATTCGAGGATTGCCTGCCAGGTCCGTAGCAGGCAGATTTAAGCCGGTTGTATCAGGGGTACCTGCATCTATGCAAGGAGAGCCCTCACTCAGTTGATAGCTGAATGGGTCTCCTCCTACAAATAAAGGATCCTGGTCTATGTTTCCTTCTCCCCAGTTTAATGTACCGTTGTTGTTTACATCTATGGCATCCATACCGCCATCCACATTGCAGTACTCTAAAGTGGCTGAATTCTCTTCTCCTGTAGGATAAAAATAGATCTCTGTATCGGATTCATTACGAAGTATTGTATTTATTAAACGAATATGACTATTCTCTACTAACCTAATAGTTCCTCCTGAGCAGTCGTCATTGTCTGCAATCGTACTATTAATTACATAAATTGTATCTCCACTCCAGATGCTGGAGATTCCGCTTGTTATCTGGCCATAATTATCCGCTATTAAAGAATTGATTATTATGGGTGAAGCATAGTTTATTAATGACATTGCTCCAAAGTTTCTTCCATCTTCTTCTAAAGTCTTATTTTTTTCAATAGAACAATTTATAAATATTGGAGATGAATGAGATGCAAAACGGATAGCCTTGCCACCAACTTCATCATAAGTATTCTTTAAAATCACATTCTCAAAAACAGTATTAGAATATTGAGAACCATGAATATGCGACTCGCTATGCACATTGCTTGAAAGATTGTTGAAAAATTCTACGTTTTTAATTACAGAATTTGATGAATAATAAATTGATATACCTCCTGTATTTTGGTTATATCCATTTTGTAACCTCATATTCTCCAAAGAAAAATTATTAACATTTTCAACAATAAACAATCTAAAAGTCTGCTCTGCATCTAAAATTGTTTCTTCTTTTCCTGCTCCTATTATAGATATATATTCCTTTCCTCCCAAAGCAAAAAATTCCCCAGTCGCAGAAGGAGAATAAGTTCCTTCTGCCAAATGTATCGTGTTAGGATGAGTACTATCAGATTTTATCTTGATAAGGGCATCATAGATATTTAAAAGAGGTTCTGAAGGCGTAAGACCACTGCTGGAATTATCACCGTCCGGGCTTACATACAAATCATTATTTATAGGCTCAATTATATGATTCTCTATATCCATTGTTATCTCATCTTCTCTGGAATAGGCATAAAACTTGGTTGGCTCCTCTACTGTAAATGTATCTACTATTACATCCATATCTCCCTTATGATTGTAGATATCACTACCAATAGGTGCATAATTGTTGTATATATTGCATTTGTTGAATGAAGAAAAAAAAACATTAATTCCATCATCACCTTTAGCTATTCCGCCACCTCCACTTCTCGCCCGATTATCAAATATTTTTGTATCTTTTAAATATAAGTTCTGACAACCTATACTAGATATTCCTCCTCCCATATTTGCCTTGTTATCCTTGATAATACAATTCTCAATATGAAACTCATATATGTTATTGTAGTACAGATTTATTCCACCACCATATAAACTGCTATCTCCACTCCCACTACCATGCTGTATAGTAAACCCACAGATTGTTCCATGATTGACACTTTCAAATACCAACACACAACTACCATTTTCATTACCATCTATAATAGTACTATTGATGTATACCTCATCTCCCGTAATTAGATATTTACTGGCTAAAGTCAAATTCTTCCCATTGTAACTCACATTCTCATAGTATGTTCCTGGATATACAAGTACAGTATCAAAATCACTTGCTGCATCTATTCCCTCCTGTATAGATACATAATCACCTGTGCCATCTGTGTTGACTATGATTGTACTTTTGGATCTTACTTCACAAAACAAATTGGTGTGAACTAATATAATTATTAAAAATATAATTGTTGAAAATATATTTAAAAACTTATGCTTCATAATATTACCTTTGCTTATAAATCATGCATAAAACTCGAAAAATCATTTGTTTAATTCTTCATTATTCATTCTACATTCTACATTCTACATCCGCCGGTGGGCGGACAAGTTTCTAAAAATTCGGCTCGGACGCAAAAAGTACGCCCGAACCGAAACTGATTATCTACTTAACTAATACCATCTTACTAACTGCTTGCTTCTTGCCGGAAATCAATCTGTAGAAATAAACACCACCCTGAACTTGCTTTCCTCGGCTGTCTTTACAATCCCAGCTAATCGTAGGCAAACCTTCTTTATTGTATCCGGGCTTGCTGCAATCTAATTCTCTTACTAATTGTCCGCGGATATTATAAATCCTTATTTCAGTCTGCTCTGCATCTCTGTTCGGAGCAAAACTAATATGAGTTACACCATCTGTTACCGGGTTAGGATAATTACCAAATAGAGCAAAATCAAGATCAGGATCTATATTCTCTCCTGTATTGAGTCTAACTGCTCTATGATTATTCTCATTAAAAGACACCGGTTTATTAACATAAGCCGAAAACTTGCTATTATAAACCGTATAATTGCTTACTGCTTTTGCCTTATTCTTGGAGCTTGTATCATATAGCATAAAATCAATACTACCATCTTTACTGCCTGCATCAGGGGGATAAGCTAATATCTGTACCGGATATTCACCATCTACTTTAGTGGCTCCCAGACATTGATCTCCACTGTAGGCTGCAATCTCATCCGGGTTATCTCCATAAACCGTATCTACTGTAATAGACATATAATCTAATTTCTTCTCATAGCTAAAGTAATCTGTCTTTTCTCTGGTATAGGGATCAACAGGTGTGCCGGAATCATCCCAGATCAATTCACAATCAGTATCTACATTGACGATATATAATTCACCCGGATTTACTGATCCACGGACACTATTCCAATCATTTATTTGTCGGTGTACTGCCCAGTGTTCCGATTTTATCGAAATCCATTCATCTTCGATAGAGCTAAATGCTTCACTTATGGAAGCAGGTTCTTCCAGGTAACAGCCGATCCAGTTTGTCTGATTTGCATACAGTTGTATGGGTTCAGAAGCATCCTCCCACATACCAGTTATGCCTATAGGCACATTGTCGTAATCATCCTGTAGCTTGATTTTGTAACCTTGATAACTGTGAAAGTTACCATCGGGCAGTAAATCGTTCTGCCATTGATTATTATAATAACTAATTGCATCTCCATCAGCATACTCCACATAATCAAGTATATCATCATCTTGAGTTGCGTTTGAATTTATCAGCTCTTGATTTTCCAATACAAATAGAGCTTCGGTTGCACCATTCGTTATGGTATTAAGGGCAGGAAAGGATATCCATTCAGCATTATCAATTACTTCATTATCATATTGGTTATTAAAGTAACTGTGAGATGTAGCAGTTACGGCACCCATGTCCGGTGGTGTATCATCTGCATCCCAGGTCAGATTAGGGTCACCTGCGTCTATGCAGGGAGAGATATTGTTTGAATTCCAGGTTAGGGAGTAGTCATCATTAGCGGAGTCGGCGAAAAGAGGGTCTGCATCAATATTGCCTTCACCAATCAAGCCGCCTTGGATGTTGGAATAAGTTATTTTTAAATTATCACTAACAGCAATTTGAATACCATTTGCATAAATTATGCTATTTATTACCTTTATTCCTTCTTTGCCAAATATTCCTCCTTTTCTATTTCGGTAAATCGTACAATTTTTTATATCCCATAAATTATCAAGATACAAGCCATAACTGCCATTAGAATTAATTAATGAATTCTTTATAGAATCTTTAGCATCAGTAAATTCTCGGTCTGTCTCCATTATGCCACTGTCTAAATTTTGAGAAATATCACAATTCTCTATCTCTAAATGAGAATTTATATCCAAAATTCCAATTATGTTCCTGGATAAATTGCAGTTTCTTAATTTAATTAATCCCCTGTTATTCTTCAGCTTTATCCCATAACTACTATTGCAAATGGTAAGTTTCTCTATTACAAATGAATCAATAGTACTATTCTGTATCTCAATTGCGGCAGATGTAGGAGAAGTGATTCTGATTGATGTGGGATCTGATAAGTTATTGCTTAAACAGATAGAATTACATTTTGGTTCTTTTTCGCTAAAATCTATTACAACTTTTTCCCTGTAAGTATATAATTCTGTCTCTCTGTTAGGATTTAAAAGAACAATCCTATGGTTTCCTTCCTTTTGGAGAGTGGAATTTATTGCATTACTAATAGAATTGAAATTGCTATCATCATTACTATCTACATAATATGTATTTGCCAAGCAGGAGGTGAATACTAAATGAAAAATAATAGCAAAGAAAATTAATTTTCTCATAATCAATTTAAAGAGTCTTTTGAAATGTTTTGCAAAATATATGGTTTTGTAGGTGTTACTTTAAAAAGTATATCCCATAGGTTTCTCATGATTGCCTCTAATTTTGTAAAATTAAAATGCTGGGCTTGACTTTTTTGTCAAGTAATATGTGAGGAAAAGAGCTTATAATTTATCTTTTTTAGGAGGTGACTCATTTTCCGACTTCTGTCCCCTGCATCCTGTATCCTATTAATTTATTTTTTCGTATTTATTCGTTATTTT
>JAGXLO010000122.1 GCA_018334695.1 Candidatus Cloacimonadota bacterium | reverse complement strand
GTTAATAGCATTATGAAAAACAGTACTCCAAAAACTGCTCCGGCAAAAGGTAGTAGTCTTATAGCTGTGGGATAAGTAATAAAGGCAAGTCCTATTCCTGAATTTGTAACTTCGGGAACACTAACATTCATTGTTTGAGCGAGATAGCCCAGAGTAGAGAACACTGCAAAACCTGCGAAAAAACTTGTGCCGCTATTAGCAAGTGAAATTATAAAGGCATTGTTATTTACATCAGATTTTTTAGGAAGATAACTCGAGTAAACAATCATTGTACCCATTGCCAGTGATAATGTAAAAAACACTTGACCATACGCAGCCAGCCACACTTTCGCGTCTAGTAGCGCACTAAAATCCGGCTTTAGATAGAAATTCAGACCTTCACCTGCTCCGGGCAGAGTTATACCTCTTATCACCATAATAATTAGAATAACCCAGGGTATTGCCACTGTCCATTTAACAACTTTTCCTACAACTTTTACACCTTTTCTAAGAATAAGATAGATTGCAATCCAGACGATACCAAGACCGATTACGATCGGCCATCTAATTGATCCCAAGACACTTGGACCTATGGATTTGCGCAAAAATTCATTAACAAAGAAGTGGTTCGGGTCTGCACCCCACTTAAGTGTAAGCGAGTGAACAATATAGTTAACACACCAAGCCATAATTGTAGGATAATAAAGAAATATCATCATCACAGCAAACAGCGCCAGCCAACCAACCCATTCTGTTTTTTTCTTAACTGCGGCAAAGGCAGTAGGGGCACCAGCCTGATATTTTCTACCAAGCGAAAATTCTAAAATCATCAGTGGAATACCTGCCGTAAGCAAAGCAATAAAGAAGGGGATTAAAAATGCTCCACCCCCATTATCATAGGCTACATAGGGAAAACGCCAAACATTGCCCAGCCCGATAGCAGCACCAACTGATGCCATTATAAAAGCTGTACGACTATCCCACTTTTCTCTTATTTCCATCGTTCTCCTTTCATTAGAAGTTATTGGTAATTATATTTCAGATTAACTCATTTTCATATTAAACAACATATCAAATAAATAGACACATGAGAAAAAACAAATTATTATATTCTGCATAAAGAATTTATACCATTTCAAAAGCTAGTAAGAATACTGAAACTATTATATAGTAATTTGTTAATTTAATCATTTTAATTATTCATGGTTAAGAATCGACATTATATCCACAAAAATTGAGTATCCCGTTTCAATTTTACCGGCACCTGGACCCTGAATAGTAACTTCACCCAGCAAATCTGTTTTAAAAGTCAAAGCGTTAGTAGCTCCACCTACACCAGCAAGCGGATTAGAAAGTTCTAATTTAACAGGTTTAACTGATGCGGTTATCTTATCTTCTTCAATTTTGGTAGAACCGAGTAATTTATATCTCATGCCATTTTCTGCAGCTTCATTTACATCTTCCAGCGTAATATTATTAATACCTTCGCAGGGCACGTCTTCCGGTTTTATATTTCCACCCAGAATGCAGTTGGACAAAATCACAACTTTTGCCAGAGCATCATGACCTTCTACATCTGCAGTGGGATCTGCTTCTGCATAGCCAAGTTCTTGTGCCTTTTTCAGAGCATCTTTATAATCCCAGCCTTCATTTTCCATTTTAGATAAAATATAATTAGTTGTACCGTTAAGAATACCAGAAACTTCAGTTATTTTGCTGCCGGCAAAACATTCTCTTGCCAGGTTGAATATGGGGGTCCCACTCATCACTGTTCCCTCTATAAAAAGTTTAACCCCATTATCTGAGGCTAGTTTCTGGAGTTTAGTATAATAAAGAGCAGCGGGACCTTTGTTTGAAGTGGTAACATGCATACCTTGCTTTAGTGCTGCTTTTATATGTGAGGTGGCTGGCTCTCCGGTTTCAATATCCGTATAAGTCATTTCAGCCATAATATCACCGTTGCTTTTTTTTATAGTTTCGATAGCATCCAAGCCAGTTATTGCCTTATCGCTTGCTTTGTCATAATCGTCAACCTTGCCATCGTTATCCAGAATTCCGAGCATATAAGGGATATCAATGCCTTTTGGATCTAAGAGTGAACCTTTTAATTTATCAGAAATTGCAATGAGCTTGATATTGGGAGTTTTATCTTCAATTATTTCTAATAGCCCCTGACCTACAGTTCCGCATCCAATCATAACAAGTTTTTTTTCATTCATTTTAGCTCCTATTTCATTTTATTATTATTAACAATTAATAAAAAATTAAACAATATAGGAAAACATATTTATGTTTACTTGCTAATTAGTTTTTATTTATATCTATGTAAAATACATACTTATTAATTAAATAAAACTGGAACAATAGGAACTTTATTTCTACAATTTCTTTGTAGTGGTAAAGAACATATCCATTTTACTTTATGTCAAGAATTTTAAGTTATTTATTACCTAATAATAGCTTAAGGAGTCCCTTTTTGACTCAAATACTAAAATCCAGTAGAGACTAAGCCCCAATTTCGATATGTTTGCATTAATAAATTAAAATAAGTATGTTGATATTTTGCAAATTTTTAAAATTGTTTATTGCAAGTAAGAGCTTTTTCAAAATAAAAAAGGGCAGCACAAATTTGAGCCGCCCTTGAGTTTAGCTTTTTGCAAACTATTTGAAATTTTCGGCGTAAATTCCTACTGCTTTTTTCATTTCGTCCATAGTATAAGCTTTTAGGGTAAGAGTATCAAAATAACCGGTTTTTCCAAAAGCGGCAACAGCGGCTAATCCGTCGATGTCATCTTTTGACTCAACAATTGCAACGTAATCCGTCTCGCCCATTACTTTATAAAAGCCATTGAGTTTAACATTCTTTTTTGCAAATTTCTCTTCAAGCTCATCAACAGTATCAGGAATCTTGTGAATTTCGTCCATTCCTTTTTGTGTCATTTCCATGAGTATTACATATGTTTCCATGCTTTCTCCTTTGTGCATTTATTTTAAAACATATGATATAAATTTTAATCAAAATTGTCATTCGTGTAAGTGTGATGGCTGAAATTTTTGTCAACCAATAATTATTTTATTTCTTCCTGAGGATATTGTAATTTTTTATAATCCGATGGCATAACCTGCTAATCCTACTATTATACCCACCGAAAAATTTATGCCTTTTACTGTCACAAATCCTCTTTTTGATTCTGCCAGCATAGGCAGCATTCCATGTCCGTCCTGAACTATCGAACTAGCCAATAGAATACTGAATGGAATTGTGCCACGGGCGAAAAGCATAACGAATATCATGTGCGGTCCGGATTCCGGAATTAATCCGACAAGGCAAGCAATTAAAATTATCAAAATTCGATTAGTCTGAATCCATTGTTCTACATTAAAATGCATCATGGCAATTTCCAGAACCAACAAGGCTCCAAAAGTCCAAAGAAAAATTCTATGTATATGTTTTTTAACTATATGTTCCCATAGATGTTCTTCCAAAAAATGATCCGGAACAGTTATTGCAACAAATAATGAAAAACTAGTCGTAATTAACAGGGTTACTCTGATCCAGTTCCACTTAGGAGGACCTATTGTCCCCCAAATAATGCTGCCAACGAAAATGAAAAGAATTGCAATTAATAGAGCACGCTGAAGAGTACAATTTTTCAATTGATTCCAGACTCTATTCTTCTGAAAACATTTACAATATTCTTCCTTGTGTATAGGCAATTCATTTAACTTTATCTTATCATATATGGCACTATGTGTAAAAAATCTGTCAGTAAGAACACCGGCAATAAGCCCGATAACTATCAATAAACCAGTGATTAGTAAGGCCCTGCCGGGAATAGTTGCAAACATAACAAAAGACTCGTCACCGCTTGTAGCAATCATGGCAGCAACTATTGAGCCCAGAGAAACTATCCTATGTGAAAACAATGAAACAACAGTAAAAGCACCCAAACAACCGGGCACAGCACCCAATAAAGCGGATAAAATATATTGTTTCCAGCTGCTTTTTTTTATTTCATCATGCCATTTACCTTTTGTTTGCACATTGATATATTCAATCACAAGCATCATTACAAAAACGAAACCTGTTATCATTAAAGCATGTCTTAAAACTTTTATGATCATAAGAAATCCTTAACTCTATGCTATACTTACGGTTACAGATATAACTAAAGAAGCCAAAAAGAGTATAAAGAAAATTAATGTCAATACTCCAAAAAATATCGTGAATATGAATATACCCGGTTTGAAAAAATCAGGCGGATAAGCTTCATCGACATGTTTACTCATTTTTCTAAAATTATTCAATTGGGGCAAAAAAGCAAGAAGGGGCGATATAATCAAACCAATCAACCAGAGGTACCAATAGTTTACAATAAAACTTATGTTCATTTTTCCTCCATTTTATGAACCATGAATATTAACAAAAATGTTCAGTGTCAATTTTTTATATCTCAAACATTTATTTGCCGCTGAAATTGCAATTTTTTATATAAAAAATATCACAAATATTTCAAAACTAACAAACTTTACAAAAATTTTCTGTGCATAAAGGGTTGATCGTAATTTTTAAACCAGAAAATTTAAAAAATAGCTGTTAATTAATTTAAATTTCCACATTAAGGAATATTGAAATGAAAAAATATCTCATTATTTTTATTCTGATACCAACTTGGCTTTTTTCCCTTATAATTAAGACACCAGAATCTACCAGCAGCATTGGACTGGACAGCTTACAATTACCACTTAAAAAGATAACGACAGAAAGAGTAAACCAAGGGGAAACCAGCAAAGAAATCTGGGAGGGAGTAGCAATTGAAAAAATCATTGCTGCAAGCGCTTACGATGAGATAATCCTTCGTTCTTTTGATGGGTATATGATTCGTCTTACCAAAAAACAGATTGAAGACAACCTTGTTATTCTGGCAATTGGCAAGGACGGCGAAAACAGAGAAGAGGCTAAATGGAGACTGGTTTCACCTACATTGAGAGAAATGTATTGGATAAGAGGAGTTGAAGAAATTGAGTTAGTAAAACAAGCTTTCAATTTATTGCCCAATACGATTTATCTGGCTGAAAATTATATTGATCACATTGGTATTAGAGATTCTCTACCCGGTAATGGCAAAGCTGAAGGAATATATTTTTCTAACTTATATCCTGATGTTTTCCCTATTTTGGAAGGTGAATTTACCTTTTTAACTAAAGATGGTATTATAAAGAAATACAATTATAATAGGTATTTAGAGAAAGCAGTTATAATTAAA
>JAGXLO010000121.1 GCA_018334695.1 Candidatus Cloacimonadota bacterium | reverse complement strand
CTGGAAAAAAGATCTTTGGCTAAAAACAAACTTATACCGAATAAAAATACTCCTGTAATTACTTACAAATATTTACTTCAAATTTGTCATTATTACTGTCCCAATTTTAACTTTAATTTTAATATGAATAAGCAGGGGGAAATTAATAATGTCCCTTATAACTCATATTCATTAAACGGAACTTCAGATCTGGGGACATTGTATTCTTTTATTTATCAGCTGGAAACACAGCAACTGCTTACAACCATTGAATCAATTAACTTAAATCCACAAGTTTCAGAATTTGGCAAAGCAGATACTGTAAATTATAATATAAAATTCAATGCTTATTATAAAGAGGATGGTACTAAATTATCAGACATCCCCTTTAATAAAAATAATTATAAGTATCTTTCTGCAAATCCCTTTACCCCCAAAATACATTTACCTGACCTTTCAAAATTAGAACCATTTAAAATATATATCGAAAAATCCAAGTTAATAGGTCTAACTGATAAAATTGCCTTTATTGAAACTCAGGACGGTAGAATCGAGGGACTGTCACCTGGTGACGAAGTTGCATTTGGATCTCTAAAAAGAATTGATACCGAAAATAATAGAGCTATTTTTATAATAAATAAAATTGGTGTACGCGAAACCGTAATTTTAGAATTTAACAAGGAATAATTATGAAAAAAATAACAATAATTATTTTTGTCTTATTTTTTGCATTTTCACATATGACCATTGCTAATGAAATTATTGATGAAAAAGTAACAATTTATAGGAATACCGAATTTCCTAAAGCCATAAATATCCTGGATAGGATTGCAGAAAAATATGAAGATAAAAGAATTATTAACCAAACTGCGATAAAAGCTCCTATAGAACTACCTATCACAGGCATGAACTGGAAAGAAGCGCTTGGATTACTTGCAAAATATCATGAATTGCAAATTGAAGAACTCCCCTCTTCCTATATCATCAAATCCAAAGAAGAGGTTCTTGACGAAGATAAAGGTGAATTGAAGCAAATCATTAATAAGAAGCAGGTAAGAATTAACGCAATCTTTTTTAAAGTTGATAAATCATTTCTCAAAAGTGTAGGAATTGACTGGTCAACATTGATACAGGGAGAAGTAGAAGCTTCTGTGGATTTTAAAGGTGGCTCAAAAGTAGCTTCTGATATTTTTGAAGCTACTGGCTCCACAAGATTAGAGAATGGTGATATGAAAATTGATATCAATACGCTCCTGCGAATTATTGAATCACACGAGTTGGGCACTGTGATCGCAAAACCCAATATAGTAGTCATATCGGGGGAAAAAGGAAACATCCAGGTCGGTGACGATTTTTCGGTGAAAACAGTTGATGAAGCAGGGAATGTTACTGATGAATTCTTTTCTACCGGTATCATCATGGATGTTACTCCTCAAGTTATAACTCAAGATGATAATGAATGTGTATTCATGGAAGCTAGAGTAGAAAAAAGTTCTGCTACTCCGGGTGAGGTGAGCACAATTGTTCATAAGAGCCAATCAGAAACAAAACTTCTTTTATTTGATGGAGAAGAAACAGTCATAGCCGGCTTGTATGATACTGATTATACCACAACTCGAAGCGGAATTCCAATTCTCAAAGATCTACCCTGGTGGGTATTTGGCATTCGTTATCTTACCGGATACAATCAAAGACAGAAATCTATAAGTGAATTAATCATTATTCTAAAAGCTGAAATTATTGATCCCCTTGATAAATCTCGTAAACGTAATATCACACTGGATGAGCAAAGAACAAAAAACAAGGAATTCGGAAATCGCGCCGATGAAATACATAAAAAAGTAGAGGAAGAATACAATGAATAATAGATCTATTTTTAAGTTTTTTATTTTCTTTGTGCTAGTAGCTTGTTCCCTACTCTGTTTGATAATTTCTGGCTGCGATAGTAAAATAACCAAACCGGGTGATTTAAATACACCCCAAAATCTGGAACTGGAAAAAATTACCAGTACTACCGTAAGACTTAGTTGGACATATCTTAGCTCAACAGACGATACCATACAATATATTGTAGCAAAAAAAGAGGGAAATCAGCCCTGGCAAGAATACTACGCAGTAATAATGCAAAAGAATTTTACTGATAATATTAATACTAATGACTCTCTAGTTTATGCCTACAAAATAAGAGCATATAACGAAAGCCAAGGTGAGTTTTCATCATATTCAAATGCTGTGGCTTACTTTTCTGATATTTCCAAACCTGCTGATTTAGAAATAACTCAAACAACTCCTTATAAACTTAAATTAACCTGGGAAGACAACTCTATAGGAGAAGAAGGATTTGCTATTGACAAAAAAGTTGGTAACAATTCCTGGCAGGAAAATTATTATAGAACTCCTGCCAACGCTACATCATTCTCTGATAGCACAGAATTATTTGAAAAATTCCAGTATAGAGTATCTGCATTTTTTGGAGACAGTTATTCGCAGACTACTTCAAACGAAATTACTCCAAACTTATTCCCCCCTGAAAATCCGCAACTTACCAATTTAGATAATAGTAATATCAGGATTAATTGGACAGACACTAATGCAGAAGAAGACGGTTTTATAATCGACAGAAAAATTGGACATAGTGACTGGCAGCTAGATTACGCCGATGTAGGAGCTAATGTTACAACTTTTGTAGATGATATCTACTATCCATGTGCTACATACTCTTACAGAATAAAGACATACTCTAATGTAGGAGATACTACTTTTATTTCGGCTTATTCCCCTGTTCAGGCAATTGATGTTAGACTTAATCTCACCGGTAACATAAATACAGCTGGATATTCGAAGGAAGTATGCGTTCTTAGTCCCCATTCCTACGAGCGATACGCAATGATAGCTGATTATTATAACGGATTAGAAATCGTAGATTGTATTAATCCCAGCCAACCTGTTGAGATCTCTAATGTGCCTCTACCAGACCGAACTATTTCAGTTTTTACCTCCGAAAAGTTTGCAAATATGGCTTATGCTATACACAGGAATGGAGAACTAACCATAATAGACATTTTGGATATTAATAACCCAACAATAATTGATACATGCCACACAGGAGGAGTTCATAATGATATTGAAGTTTCTGGTAATTATGCTTATGTTGCAGATGGAGATATTGGTTTATCGATTATTATAATCAGTGGTCCTCCTCATCTTATAACTACACAAGCTATTGATGGGAACGCAAAGGCAGTATCTCTTTCTGGAAATTATGCTTATGTAGCTACTGGTCTAAACGGTGGAGTAACAAATATCGATATTTCCAGCCCCAGCTATCCTCAAATTTTATCTAGTCTGGATTTTGCAGGTAATGCTTTAGGTTTGTCTGCTGATTCTTCTTATGTATATCTAGCAAATGGGGCAAGAGGACTAGAAATCATAGGTGTGAGTAATCCCTCTTCCCCCCAGCATATTGCAAATTGTCCTACTGAAGGCTACGTAGTTGACATAAAAAAAGAGGGAGATTTTGCTTATGCGATTGATACAGAAAAGGGATTAATAGTTTTTGATATATCCGATAAATCTAATCCCTTTATTTTGGCAATAAAAGCTCTTGAGACCGAGCCAACCTCAATTGACATTTCCGGTAGTTATGCCTTTATTACAGACAATGAAGGTCTCAAAATTTATCAAATTAATGAATAATAAATTATGTAAAATTTAATTAAACAAAAGAATTGGAGGAAACATGAAAATAATTAAATTAATTCCAATCCTGCTATTGCTCTTTTTGTTTTCCCTTCCACTTAGTGCTACAATTATTAATGTTCCTGCTGATGAAGCAACGATTCAAGCTGGAATAAACATCGCAACCAATGGAGATACGGTATTGGTTGCAGAAGATACTTACAATGAAAATATCAACTTTAATGGAAAAAGTATCACAGTTGCTTCTGAATATCTACTCGATTCGGATAACTCTCATATTGATCAAACCATAATTGATGGTGATAATTCGGGAACCGTAGTAACAATGGATAGTGGTGAAGACAGTAATACTGTTTTATGTGGTTTTACTATCCAAAATGGAGATGCTTCCGGTAGTTATGGTGGTGGAATTTATCTCTATCAAGCAGATCCTAATTTAAGAAATCTGATAATCAAAGACAATTTTGCAACCTATGAAGGTGGCGGGATAATGTGTTTTGAATCGGATCCTGCTTTGGAAAAAGTTCTTATTAGTAATAACTCTACTGAGGCAAGAGGTGGTGGACTTTGTGCTTATTATCATTCAAATCCCAGTTTGAATAAAGTTACAATAGTTAAAAATTTCGCCAATCAAGAAGGTTCTAACATTGCATTCCTTTCCTACTCATCAGTCACGATGAATAACTCTATTGTCTGGTATTGGAATATTACAAATAGCATTTATTTGGCAGCAACCGTCAGTTTCAACGCAACATATTCAGATATCAAAAACGGCAGTGGTGAGGACTTCTTCGGTGAAGGTTGTATTGACGCTGATCCACTTTTTGCTGATCCTGATAACAATGATTTCCAACTAACCTGGGCTAACATGCCTACACCTGACGATACCAAATCACCCTGTATTGATACAGGCGACCCAAACACTCCTAATGATCCGGATGCTACCCCAGCAGATATGGGATTCTATTATTATCCGCAATCCGGAATATCCGGTGTGGTTGAATTGAATGGTGGAACCGGAAACGTGCAAAATGTATCCCTGGAAGTTGAGGATTCGGCAACTGATACCACAGTTGCAACTACAAATCCGGACGCCTCAGGTAACTATCGCTTTACACTACCCGGTGGAATATATGATCTACATGCGACCTTAAGCGGTTATGAATCAGAAACTATCGATAATATCAATGTACCGGATGATCAATTAGTTATTCAGGATACTATTACCCTATATGCTATTCAACCGGGATATATAATTGGTAAAGTTTCAAAAAATGATGGTGCCGGACAGATTACAAGTGCGGAAATCTCGGCTGGAGGAGAAACTGTAAATCCTTATCCTGTTACTGGTCCGGGTGGAGCACTTCTTTGGTATGAATATACATTAGAACTGCCGGCTGGTATGTACGATGTTACTGCTTCACTTGCAGGCTATCATGATACAACCAGAACCAATGTACCTGTTAATCCTGGTGACGAAACTGAAAATATTGATTTTGAATTACAACTGATTATATATGAAAGTTATATTGACGGCTATGTTTATGAAGGTAAAGAATCACCTCCTTCT
>JAGXLO010000031.1 GCA_018334695.1 Candidatus Cloacimonadota bacterium | reverse complement strand
TGGATTAATTTTGCAAAATAAATTCCGTTTGCCAATATTGGTATGGGTTGTGATATTGTATGACTTCCCTGGCTTATTGTTTCATCTAAAATTGTGGAAACCAATTGACCTTTAATATTAAATAATTTTATTCTAATATTACCGGGATTTTTTAGCTTAAATTCAATATTAAAATTTTGTCTTTTTGGATTTACAGGATTGGGAAAAAGTACGATTTTTGCTAATGGACTTTCGAATAATTCTTGGTCCACAGCTGCATCCTGGTTATAATAATAGGCTCCCATATCCGCAATTGTGCTATCCGGGTCGAGGGGGAAGTCTGGATCTCCGGCGTCTATGCAAGGAGAATTTTGAGTAAGGTGAAAATCACCAGCTGCAATATCGGAAAACATCGGTTGCATCTGTATATTGTAAAATATATCACAACTGTCGCCAATTGCATTCGTTGTTGTATTTACACCTAATGAATCATTAACTCCGTAGAAGTTGCCGTCCTCATTTTCATAAAAATCCGAATAATATACTGTGGGATCACTACTTGTAGTGGCGTATATACCATAGCTGCCTGTGTTATAGGAGACAATAGAATTAATTATTGAGGGAGATGAATTATCAACACAGCGTATTCCTGCTCCATTATGGTCCACATCATTATGAGAAATGGTGGCATGTTCTATTTGAGGTGAGCTGTAATGCCAGCAGAAGATACCTCCACCGCCATTGGAACTATTATTTGCTATGACAATATGTTTCATGGTAGGAGAAGCATAATCATAGCATTCTATAGCGCCTCCGTTATAAGCCCTATTGCCCTTTAAAATCACATTCTCAAAATGAGGAGAGGCAGTAGTACAAAAAATTCCTCCGCCATAACCATAATCACCTGCCTGGTTATACTCTATAACAACTTTATACACATCAATTTCTGAATTACTACCGCAATAGATACCTGCTCCGGAATAGTAAGTTGAATTATTAGCTATTGTCAGATTCTCCAGCCTGGCATTTGAATTGTTAATAAACATAGCACCGCCACCGCTACCGGCTATATTTTCACCTATGTATGTCTGAGAAATTCTGGGTGAAGCCAGGTAACAATATATCCCTCCACCATTGTCCCCCACATTATCAATAATATTTAAATTATGCAGATGGGGCGAAGCACTATGCACATAAATTCCGGCTCCCGAATGGGCAGATCCGTTTGTTATTGTAAAACCACAAAGAACAGCTGAACTATCCTCACCATTTTGAAATTTAACTACACTTCCCAGGCTATCACCGTCGATTATAGTTTCTGAGATATAGGTTGTATCCTGGGTGGTTAAAAATAATGAACCTACTGTTATACTCTTACCCAAAAAATCAATATTATCCGTGTATGTACCTGGTTGAACCAGAACTATATCGCCGTTTTCTGCTGCTTCAATCGCAACCTGAATACTGTCATAATCAGCAGGAACATTTATCGTTTCTGCATTAACGCCTGTAATAATAAATAAAAATACAATTAATAGTAATTTTTTTCTCATACTTCACCTCTCATGTTTTTTTATTCTGTTACCCGTTTCTTTTATAAGTTGATTGTTATACAATTTATTATTATAATTAGTTGTTATTGTCAAGCATAACAAAAAGGAAATAAAATTAGTCATTCATCTAATATTATTATTAAGAATTGACAATCAATAAATGAATAAGAGGTAAGCTTATAATTTCTTGAACAGAAACGTTATGTGATTCTTATAATAAAAAAAAGACAGACTATGATTTAAGTCATAGCCTGCCGTTTTTAAAACATCTTGGATTTACTTTTCTACAGGGTATCCAGCTTCAATCCAGGATTTGTAATCTCCATCCATACGATAGACTTTCTGAAAACCGGCATCAACCAATTTTTGTGCTCCAGCTCTGGAGGCACTTTCCATATGGCAATACACCAAATAAGTCTTACTTCGATCCAACATGTGAATTCCTTCATCCAGAGAACCATCTCCAACCGGATGATTAACTGATCCTGGTAAATGACCTTTATCATAAATCGGTGATACATCTATAACCACTAGCTCGGAATTTTCCAGCATCATTTTTAATGCTTCTTTGGGGGTGACATCAATATAGTCCATCAACATAGCTACAGGATATCCGGCATCAATCCAAACATGGTAATTACCTTCCAAACGATAAACATTTTCGAATCCTGCATTCACCAAAGCCTGTGCACCGGCTATTGAAGGTTCATCAGCATGACAATATACTAAATAAACCTTGTCTTTATCTAACATAGGGATTCCTTCATCCAAAGAACCGTCTCCAACCGGATGATTGACGGCACCTGGCAAATGACCTTTGTCATAGATTGGTGATACATCAATAACCACTAGTTCCGGGTTTTCCAACATCATATCCAGAGCCTCTCCGGCAGAAACATCCTTATAAGATGCCGCATTTACACTGCTGATACTGAATAAAAATACCACAAAAATAAACATCAAGCCTATGTGTCTAATTTTCATCTTTAGTTCCTCCTAAAATAATTAATTTGTTTGTAAATCGTCTCAATAATTCAAAATCAATATGAGTTTCTTTAAAGTAAATAATTCTAAAAAGGTAACAGTTTAAAATCTAACATGAAATTAAACTATTGTCAAATGTTAAGCAATTCCTTCTTTTGTAAAATCAATTTTCAAGTTGCTCTTTTATCTTGATTTTACTTCTCGGTATCCTACCGGTAGGTATGAGAATGCTAAGAAGAAAATTATTCGGACAATTCTTATACTCTAAGTTACTTTTCTCCTAATTTTAAACTGTATTTAGTTAAGAAATTTTGGTAATTTATTCCAGTTCAAGGTGATAAAATATCTGATCCGTCCCGCTATTGTAATAATTCTCTACGGCTTCTTTTCCATCCGCGTCTATCAAAGTTTGATATGAATCCAGGAAGACAGAGGAAGCAATCTCGAAATTAAAATTTTCAAAAAGATGCTGAGAGGGTTTATTTGTAGTCTCCACAGTAGCCATAATTGCATTACAGTCCATAGCCTTTTTGCCATAATCGATTGTATGTTCCAAAAGTTTGGATCCGATTCCTTTGCCCTGAGCTGCTTCTGAAACACCTATCTGCCATATAAAAAGCTGCCCTTTAATTTTTCGGGAAATAAATCCGAGCAAAAAGCCCAGGATTTTATCACATTCAGATTCATCTCTGGCAATGAAGAATGTATCGCCAAAATGGTCTGCCATAATCTTATATATATGCTGCGGATGCTGAACAATTCCATCAATTTTGCCGGCTAGTTTTTGAACTTCCAGGAATTCTTTTCCTTTAATTTGGGCAATGTTAATCATATTAATCCAATCTATGTTTATTTAATAATTCTAAGGTGCCAATATCTTCCCGGTGCCAGATTTTATCGCCGGTTATGTTCTCGTTAATAAGCTTTTCACACAGATCATGGGCCTCTGTTAGATTGTCACCTTTAGCTGTAACTGCCACTCCTCTGGGGCTGGGTTCGTAAACATTTTTTCTTACTTTAAAGCAGGAATAGAAAAGTTCACCACCACCTTCTTTAATTCCTTCTTCATCAATATCCATTATCATATTATCTTCTGAATGGGGAAATCCTTCACCTACTACATATTTGCAAACTGTGGCTTTGTTTTCATAAACAATTTTCATCTCTTTTAATCTATGTTGCAGAATCGCATCGCATATCTCCACAAAATCTGTCTCAAGAATAGGAATAATATTTAATATTTCCGAATCTCCGGGTCTCACATTAAACTCTATTACCTTAATACCATTTTTGGTCTTAATAAATTGTCCAGAGAGAAATCCTTTATAAATATCTCCATAGTTGTCTTTGAGATAGTGCAAAACCTTACTTATAATATCAAGAGAATAATAGTATTCATCCTTTGAGAGGAAGGGCAAAAGGTGATTGGGAAAGCTAATCGAGCCCATGCCGGGTGTGTTTATACCTCTTTCGCCTTCATATAGTAATTTATAGTCCCGCGTCGCCGGCATACCCCAGGCAACTTTTTCATCCACAAAAGTCTGGATGGTATATTCTCTTCCTATAAGTTTCTCTTCTATTAAAACCTGTGGTATTCCTCCAATATTTTTATCAAAGACTTCCTTTGTGTAGGAAATTGCCTCCTTTTTATCTTCCAGCTGGATACCAACCACTTTTACTCCGTCACCTTCTGTTACCCCTACCGGTTTTACAGCAAAATCATAATCAATATTTTTAATATGCTCTATAGCCTCTTCCTTGGAAGTAAAAAGAAAATGCTTTGGTGAAACTCCCAGGTCGGTTTTTTTAAGAATATTTCTAAGAAAGTTTTTACTAGTCTCCAATTTGCTGCATCTTTTGTTGGGACCGATGCATTTGATACCATTTTCATCCATATAATCGGCGATATCTGTTCGTAAAGACATGTGAGGTACAGCTATGACATAATCCACATCCAGATATTTAGCATACTTTGCTATATCATCATTATCCTTCATATTGCCAACTTTATAATCAATAACCAAAGACAATAATCCAGGATTTTCCTTATCCATATAGCAGAATAATTCTGTATTCTGTGAACTTTTTTCTACTATTGCTTTGCCCAAAGCATGGGTTTTGCCCCATCTTCCAACCATTAAAATTTTTTTACTCTTCATAATAGTTCTTCTTTCAGAATTTTTTGATCTTAAATTAGAGACTTATTCTCATCAGTCGGGAACACCAAGATTCATCTACACAAGAATAAGTAGTTACGTCAAGATTAATTGTTAAGAATAGCAATTTACGTAACTATTTATATAAATAGAAAAATCAATTGTTGAATATTTTTATATGTGAGAAGTCAACATTTGTTTTTTCAGTCATTAATTTGTCACTATATAATATCTGATAAATACGGGCAAAAGAATCCAGAACATTGTATTTAGTTAGCTGGCAGTTAAACCAGAAAATAACGGTTGTATCATCATTGGGGTTACTCAGCATCAATGAAACAAAACCGGGAAATCCTCCATCGTGACCATAAAATCCATTCCATTCCATCCAACCGGTGCCATATTTTATGGGAAGAGGGACACCTTCTGTATTTACAAGATAATCAAAACGATGCTCTTGCATTTCGGAAGACAGATAATAGCCGTTCACAAGACATTCTACATATGTTTTTAACTCATAAATATCTGATACAGCAGCACCGGCGCCTCTGACCAGGGACAGATCGATTACCTCTGTATAGTTAACGGGTTCTGCGGTGAGTGGCCCTGCATAATAACCTTGAGCATGGGGCTCGGGAAGATATGTGCCTTGAGGAATATATTCCGTTTTAGATAAATCAATTGGATCAAACAAGCGAGTTTGCATCTCATGTAGCAACGTATTACCCGTAATTTGTTTGATAATTTTCTGAATGAGAAGTGTATTAGTATTACTGTAATGCCAGCCTTCACCCGGAGAAAAATAGTAATCCATTTCTGCAGAAAAAGCCAGCAATGAATCCATGGGAAAATATATACCTGGATCCTGAGCGAGCCATTCATCTATATGAGGTGATTCTATATAATCCCTAATTCCACTTGTCATATCAGTAAGCATCTGGATTGTTACGCTATCCGCTTTAGGAAAATTCGGGATATAATCAAAAAGTGTATCGGACAGGGATATTTTATTCTCCTCTACTAATTGTAACAAGATAGTATTTGTCATTGTTTTTGTATTAGACGCAATTCTAAAGATGAGCTGGGGAGTCATAGGAGTACCGTTTTCCAGATCTGCATAGCCAAAAGTCCTAACCCAGTTTATATCTTTTTGGGGCATCCAAACTCCAGCCACAATGCCGGGAATAGCTGTATTATATTGCAGTGAATCAAAATAAGCATATAGTTCTTCTTTTATTTGCTCTGCATTATCATCCGAATCAGAATCTGATGTAAACACATCACAACCACTAATAGCAAGCAGAAACAATAAAATTATTATAATGATTTTCTTCATCACAATTACTCCAATCAAATAAGTCTGTTTACAAATATTAATTAACTATTTTGTTTACTGTGTCAAGATTTAGTCAAAAAATGAAATAAGCAGTAAAATAAATATAATTAGGATTTATTTAAATAGTAAAAGCCAGTTATTTTGGTTAAAGTAACCTTTCTGGTATTTTTTGAATTTTTCATATTTTTCAGCGGGGACAAATGAGTTATGATATTTATAATTCATTAAGAATTCGAGATTGCCTGCATTATGATTTGAGTCAATATGGAAATTAGATATTTTTTCAAAATTTAATTTCGTATTTGGTAAATAAGTAGCTTTAAACTCAGCAGGTAATTCAATTTGGAACAGGTAAGAAATGCTTCTGGGTGGTCCAAGTTTTATACCATATTCTCTGGAGCCGGCAGAGGAATAATTATGAATATTTGCTGAAGGCATTGTGGGTTTTGGCACTGCAATCTTCTTTCTTTCTCCTTGAACTGTTACATAATTTGGAATAGCAAATTCTACTGTTATAAACATATTTTGTTGCAGGAACTCGGGATTAGTAAAACTAAAGTTGGTCAATTCTGCTCCACTGCGCAGAGAATTGACGAAATCATTGAAATAAATCTCCTGCAGGTGACGATTTTTGAACTTGAGGGCTTCCCGTATTTTCTGATCATAATAGCCTGAACCTTCTATTCTAAACTCCCCACTGAGTTTACCATTTGCATCTACGGTTGCCTTAAGGGTTGTGTGCGATTTACTTTTCTCCAGGTCTGAAATCGGTATATGGAGAAATTCAATTTTGTCCTCTTGTACGGCAACTGCCTCTCTATCCTGAAATTTATACGGAAGCCAACCATATTGACAAAACTGATCGGAAGGTGAGACGTAAACAACACTGCCTTCAAATGGTATTGCAACTAGTATATAACTAAATGTGTTCATCATGGGTAATTCTGTTTGAATATTTACAATATCTGTGCTGGCAGTAAGAACCGGATAAGATTTTATATCTACTGCTTTGAGAAGGGCTACCAGTAAAACAGCTTTATCTTGAGGGGTCCCATATTTATTCAGGAGTACCTCTTCGGCCGGATTTGGTGCTGAAATATCATTATAAAAATAAAGTTCCACATTTCTTATATTCTGTTTTATGTAATTGACTATTTGTTCGACTTTATTTTCTTCTTCTGTTACAATTAGCTCTACCCTTTCTCTAATAGGCTCAGTTATTTTAGCAGCTTGATAAAATTTTTCTTTATACCCTTTTAATACATCTTCCCAAGAATTATTGAAACTATAATAGAGAAGAGAGGAAATTTCAGAATTTGAAGGTCTATCAGCTTCATTTTTAATCCTTTTTATGTCCCTCATTTCCCAGTGGTATGCAATAGTTCCTTTGTTTATTGTAGTCTTCGGTTTAATATCTGTTTTCTTCATAACAAATCTGAATTCATCATTTTTTGATTCAGGGAAAGCAATTTCATATATTTTTCTTTTTACAGGATATTTTTCCTTCCAGACTATTTTACCTGAAGGGGGCTTTTCTGCTGACTCCTTATATGAAATTTTATATTTATATTCGATTATTGCTCCGGGTTCTAGCGCCGGAAATGATACTACCTGCATTTGCATATTAGTATATTGAGTTGCATATCCTACTTCGGGAGCACTAACTACAGAAATGCCACTCTGCACCGGTTTTACAATTTCACCTCGGGGCGTTATTGTGTGTGCCTTTATTATTTGGAAGGTCTGTTTTTCTGAATTGAAACGTCTTTTTATATCCCCAAAAACTTCCCTCCCTCTGGTATTAAGAATTTTAATCTTTTCGTAATGATCCTGAACCGTCTTATTGTCATCAGTAATCGTCGTACGAGTGCTATCCAATAAAATAACAGCACAGTCATCCTCTACATCCAGTGCAAACAAAAAATTTATAATTAATAAAACAAACGAAAAGATTGTTAAAATTTTTTTCATCACTTATCTCCCATTTTTTCTAAAATTATTTCCTGTTCACTAATTTCTGATAATTTATCAATAACCTCTTTCATCTTTTTATATTCTTCGGAGTTAAAGGAATAATCTTCAAAACTATTTATCATTGTGTGTTTGATTGTACCATTCTCAGATTTATAAGTCTTTTCTACGAAGAAATTTTCTGTACCTTTGGTAAATGAATCCGGCAAATTCTTTACTTTATAATTTTGTGGCAAATGCAGTGTTTCATTAATTCTGGTTTGCATAGTTGAATAAAAATATAGAGGATATTGTCTTTCTTCCAATGAAAAGGGGTTCTGCCCGCTTCCCATTGTAGTTGACATAGCAGAGCCACCTCCACCTGCCAGTGGCAGTTTAAAAGAAAACTCATCTCCCAGCATTAAGCCATAATCATCTGCTGACATTATAAATGTAATTTCCATTATTTTTCTCAAATCTTCCGGATCGCTGTAATAAAACGTATCCAGCTTAGCCTGGTTAGACATAGAAGTTATTATTCTATTGAATACCATTTTTCTTTGTTCAGTCGAAAACTTTGTTAATATCTGCCTAAAGGCCATACCCATCAAGCCGGTTGCTTTCATAACGACCTTTTCCTGCAACTGGTTTTCTGCATTCAGCTTTCCCTTAGCAACTATTGAAAGCTGGCTATCTTTAGCCGGTAATTTGGGAGTATATAGCAATTCTTCCCCTTCGGGAGTTGCAATTAAAACTGCTTTATCTTGTTCAATTGACATCAAAAGTTCGCTAGTATTTTCAGCAGTTCCGTCTATGTATAAATAGGAATCATTTTCATTTTTCACAGCAGTTATAGCATGATTAAATTCACAGATATGAGGAATGTCGGGTTTGATATTCAGAATAGGATTAATCAGCACCACATGAGCTTCAAAACCAGCTTCTCTGAGCATAGCTGCAAGTAGTGCTGCCTTGTCTCTGCATACACCGTACTTCTTCTCATAAGTCTCTGCAGCGGGAAATGGTTCGTAACCTCCCTTTTTACCACTCATTTTAGTGCCAACATAACGTATATTCTTAGAAACCCAGTAATATAAACTTTTTATACTGTCCATTCTTGTCTTTTCATTCTTCAGTAAACTGTCTACAAGGGCATCTATCTCTGGTGTGGTGCTGATTTTATCTTCACAAAGTTCATAGTACCAGCGTGACCACTCTTTCCAGCTATCAACAGAGCTAACCACAAGTTTAGCCAGTACATTCTGAACGGGTGGCATCATAGGCTCTGATTTATAAGGCTGTACATTTTCTGCTTTCCATTTATATAGTTTATGGTTACCCCTATCCCTGATAATCGATTCTACTATCTTGTCGTTATTTTCTATTTTCCAATCCAGATCCATTTTCGCTTTAATTTCAAAAACTTTATTTTCAATGGGATTATCACTTTCAAACATTTCTGCAACATTAAAACTGTTATCTTTTGGCGCATTGCTTACGATATCTTTTATCTTATATTCTATACTGGAGCCCTCTTTAATATTGGGGAAGGAGATTTTTTTCATTCTTACATTGGGAAGAAAGAATTTACCAAAAGCAGGAATCTTCACATCTTTGATGTTTTCATTTTTTACCTCTATAATGGAGCCATCCGGATTAATCATCCGTGCTTCTTCCACTACTATCGTGTCATATTTGGTAAAATAACCAAAAGACGCTTCGGAAAACTGAGCTTTACCTTTCATGGAGAGAATTTTAATTAATTTGTAGTTAGTTGAGACATATTTACCATTTTCCTGTAGATCAATATGTGTACTATCTTCTACTATAATGGCATCTGTGTCCGGGTAATTTTCTCGGTTAAAATTTTGTAAAAAAGTATAATCAACAGTTTGCGCACAACCGATTAAAAATATTGTTAATACAAGTATGGCAATAGATGTTTTTCTCATATTTTCTCCAATTTATTTTATTCTTTCGACTACAGTATCAATATTTACATAAGTAGGAATAGTCATATCACCTGTCATTGGATTGCCGCTAATTTCAGAAGTTCCCTCCAGAGCAGCGTGACCTTTTATTTTTGCAACCAAACCACTCTCAGTGTTACAATAAATAGTGCCGGAGCTTGTACCGGAAGATTCCGTATGAATTTCCATATTATTTCTTGTCATATCATTTACCTGAGAAATCTCTGATTTACTTTCAATAGTACAAACTTCTCCCCATTTTTTGTTGTTTTCAAATCCAGTTAAAGTATAGACAGTTTTAGAACTTACCCCTTCTTCCTCTGATTCTTCTTCCCATTTTTCTCCTGTCTTCATCTCTTTACCGGGCAAAAAAGCATAGAGATTGCTTAGGGTCGATTTTAAGTTGTCCAAAAGCCTATTCTCTTCTTCAATTTCCTTACCCACAAATTCTACTTCACCATCAGGAAGTATCTTAACGTTTATACTATCACCTTCATATTTATCCAAGTCGGGTATCTGCTGCATACCTCTGGAAGTCTTTACTGAACCGCTTATATCATCAAAAATAGCAGTTATTTCCAAGGTGTCCTTGTCGATCTTATTAATTTTATTGGTAATTTGAAAAGCCAAATTAGTGGTACTGGTCTGTGTATTTCCACTTATGACTGATGTATTTTGGATAGTAATATCATACTTGTAAGATTGCTCTGTGTTTTCCTGCAAATTCTGCTTAAGCATTATTCTATCCTTAGTTACTACTTTTTGTTGGGAGCAGCCAAAAATTATTAATGCTAGCAAAATTGCAGTTATTGTTCTTTTATACATATTTCCTCCTAATTAATTTGTTAGTCGATTTAGCAATAAATTGTTTAGATTGTAAATATTTTTATTTTTTTATTGAATTTATATTATAAATCGTCCTCTCTGCGCTCAAAAATAGAAAAAACTTTACAGGAATTGTCGCGATTAAAGTATTCTTGGCATAAATTTTTTAACTAAAACTATAGTTATTACCAAAATTAAAATAAAATATGAAGAAATTAAATATTTATTCCCATTTAATCATTCTTTGCTGCTTTTTCTTTTTTATAATGTGTTTTGCCAAAGCTCAACCAGTGGCACCTGTGCGCATGTGTGCAGAGTGGGAACCGGTATGGGGCATCTTGATAACTTATCCTCCTGAAATTCCCATGCCTCTGATGGTAGAGCTAGCAGAAGATAATACACTTTATACTCTTGTAAAAAACAATTCTCAATATAATGCTGCGGTTTCATTATACGATTCCTGGGACGTAGATCCGGAGCATTGTCAGTTCATCTTCTCAAATCATTATTCCTGCTGGACGCGTGACTGGGGACCACAATTTATTTTTGATGGTGACAATAACTGGGGAATAGTAGATCCCAAGTTTGACGGCTATCCCTGGGTTCCGGGTGGAAAAGGAATAAACTCAAAAAAAGGGTGGGCGCAAGATGACATAGTAAATAACGATGTAGCTCAATATTTTGATTGTGATTTACACGAACTTCCGGCTTACCTGACAGGTGGAAACATTATGACAGACGGGCATGGTTTTGCCTTCTCCACCGAACAAATGCTAAATGAAAACTCCTCGCTCTGGACTCCGTCTGCTTTTAAATATCAGGTCAATCAATACACGGGCATCAATAATTATAATTTTGTCTCAAATACAGAAGACTATGGCATACAGCACATAGATTGCGCTGCTAAATTGCTGGACGAGGAAACCATACTGGTAAAAGAACTTCCCGCATGGCATCCAGAATATGATAGAATTGAAACCGTTGTGGATGAACTGGAATCCTATCAAAACTGTTATGGAAGACCATACAATATAATCAGGATTTTTTGTGATTCATATGACGGCAATTCAGTAGCTGCCTACACCAATTCACTTATTTTGAATAATAAAATACTTGTTCCCCTCTTTGATATTCCAGCTGATTCTACTGCCCTGCAAACTTACGAAGACGCTATGCCCGGATATGAGGTTATTGGTTTTTACTACGATGACACTTCACATCCCTGGTATTATTACGATGCTTTGCATTGTAGAACTATGGGAATTTTTGACAGAAACATGCTCAGAATAACCCACAAACGCCTTAAGGAACAGGTGCCTTTTCAGAATGAATATAAAATAACTACAAATATTCACGATTATAGTGATGCCGGCTTAATAACGGATAGCCTTAGACTCATGTGGAGAACTCAGGGGGATGTTTATTGGAATTCGGAGCAATTAACAGAAATTACCGGAACTGATTCATTCCAGGCGCATATACCATCTCAGACAACAGGCTCCACTGTTCAATATTACCTAACAGCCCGTGATTATTCCGGTAGGACAGAAACTCTACCTCCTGTAGCGCCGCAGGGGTATTATGAATTCACGGTAGTGGAAAATTCTATTGACTCAGGAAACTACACCAAAAATAAACTCTACCAGAATTTTCCCAATCCCTGGCGCTTAAATGCGAATGATTTATACCAAAATCCAGCAAAAACAACTATTTCTTATCATTTAAAAACCACTTCACATGTTTCCTTAAAGATTTACAATATTAAGGGAAAATTAGTTAAAATAGTTGATGAAGGAACAAAAAATGCAGGGCGGCATGATGCTATCTGGAGAGGGAAGAATTATCAAAACCGGTTGGTTAAGCCTGGGATTTATCTTTACAAATTATGTATTACAACTAAAAATCATACCAAAGAAGTAATTACAAAAAAAATGTTATTAATAGATTAACTGAAAGGAAATTATGACAAGAGAAAAAGCATTAGATTTATTGAAAGAAAATCTAGAGAACAAGAATTTGCAAAAGCATTGCCTGGCAGTGGAAGCTGGGATGAGGCATTTTGCCAAATATTTTGATGAGGATGAAAATCTATGGGGATTAGCCGGGCTTTTGCATGATTTGGATTATGAAGAGACAAAAGATAACTTTGAAAAACACGGTATACGAACGGCGGAGATGCTAGAAGAGCTGGACGATGTTGACGGGAAAATTATCTACGCTATCAAAGCTCACCCGGGACATGTAGAAGCAAAGTCCAGGATGGATAAAGTTCTTTATGCTCTGGATCCTCTAACAGGCTTGGTTATAGCAGCTACCCTTATGCATCCGGAAAAGAAAATATCAGCTCTTGATAAGAATTTTTTGCTGCGTCGTTTTAAGGATAAAAGATTTGCTGCAGGTGCAAATCGAGACCAGATAAAGGCTTGCAAAGAATTTGATATGGAGCTGGAAGATTTCCTTGAGCACACTATAGAAGCAATGGCAAGCATAGAAAAAAAATTAGGATTTTAAGACAAAATGTATCCATCAAATATCAAATCACAGGAAAGATGGCTAATACTTCCCTTAATTATTTCCACACTTCTTTTTGCTGTAGTTTACATTGCCAAACTTAATACCCCTCTCTTTCATTGGTTTAATCAATTTCCTGTTTCCACCTCTCCTCTACTGTGGAAAGTCATCACAAATATCGGCAATGGACTTTGGATATCAGCCCTATTACTACTTTTTACCTGGAAAAAGCCTACTATACTTTTTCGATGGCTACTTATTGCTGTAACTGTAACTTTATTTATTAAAATTGCTAAACCATTTTTCAACAACCCGCGTCCTTATGAAGTATTTAACCTGGGCTTTATGAACCAGCTGGGAGCAGTTTTATCCAGCAAATCATTTCCTTCTGCTCATACCACCACTATTTTTGCCTTTGCCGCCCTCATTATTTTTCAATTCAAAAGTGCTATTTTAAAATATTTTATCTTACTCATAGCCCTGTTGGCAGGTATTTCTCGCATCTGCATAGGAGTACACTGGCCTCTGGATGTAATAGCGGGAGCTTTTGCCGGCTGGGCTTGTGCTATTGTAGGTAGTTTTGTAGCCGGATTAATCAAGCTGGAATTAAATTTTTATGTGCAATGGATTTTAACTTCTATCATGGTTGGTGTTTGTATATTATTAATCTTTTTTTACGACCCTGGATTTGGTATTGAGATTCTTTGGCTTCAAAGAGGAATAGCTATAATCTGCCTTGGCCTAAGTTACTTCACCTTTAAAAAAATAATTTACTTGAGAAAAGAATTAAAAAGGTAATTTCAGATATTATCTTTTCAAATGGAGATTAGAATAATCCCTTGATATAGTTTGTATCACTATTAAACTTAAAGGAGAGTAGAATAAAATTTTAAATTTTTAATTATCTAATTGTATTCTACTTGTATTGATTTTTTTTTTGGAACAATTTATTAGTCTTCTACTTTCCTTATCATATCGAGTATAGTTCCATCCACCCATTCTACTACAGCAACAGGCTCATCAGATAATTTGGGTTTCTCCGGAATTCCACAAATTTCGTCAACTTCTGCTTTAAGCTCTTTGATATCTTTTATGGGAAGTCCTGAATCCTGTGTTGCCTCAATCAGATCTTTTCTTTGTGGATTAATAGCAATGCCACGTTCAGTTACGATAACATCAACCAGCTCACCCGGAGCTACCAGAGTTGTAACTTCATCTTTTATAACGGGAATCCTGTCTCTGAATGAGGGTACGGCTATCATAGTACACTTAGCTAAAAGACAATTTTGAAATCCGCCTATACCGTGCAACATTCTACCATCGCTATGAGTTACGCAATTAGCATTGAACTTAACATCTACCTCAGTACTTCCCAAAACAATCACATCCATCATCTGGGCAAGATTTCCCTTTGCATGAAAATCATATATATCAAAAATACCGATGGGAATATGATTGGGATTATCTCTCAGGGAGGAAATTGCTTCCAGGCCGAAGGTTTGACCGTCAAAGATATAATCCGTCAGACCTTCTTCCAGCATGTCAACCAAAAATTTTGTACTTCCTCCGACCATACTCCTGGCTTTTATGCCTTTTTCCTGCATCATTTTTTTGACAAAATGCACAAATGCTAACGAAGTTCCACCTGCACCGGCTTGAAAATTCATACCATCTTTCAAAATACCGGCTGCATCAATAAATTTTGCGCAATTTTCTGCAATAAGCAATCTATCCGGACTCTTGGTGATTCTGGTAGTACCGGAAACAATTTGTTCGGGATCTCCAACTTCATCCAATACAACCACAAAATCAACATCATTGCCCATGATTTCCCAGGGATAACAGGGAAAATCAACCAGGGTGTCTGTTACAACAATTGTTCTGTCTGCATACTTAACATCAGCTTTGGTAAAAGCCATAGGTCCAAAAGGATGTTTTCCATTCACACCGTTTGCATTTCCCATCATATCTGAAGCCGAAGCACACATAACTGCAATATCAATATGCATCTCACCATCAGCTATGGCACGATATCTGCCCCCATGACTTCTTAGATACCCCAAACCTTTCATCTTACCATGACTACAATAATCGCCCAGGGGACCATTTAAGCTGCCTTCTATATGATGAACTACACCTGAATCAAGATGCTTGATTATTGGTGCATGGCAGGGAAAAGCAGCACTTGGTACCCAGCGTAAATCCTTAACCCCAAGTTCTGCTGCAATGTCAAAAACTAAATTTGCAATATAATCTCCGTTTCTATAATGATGGTGAGTGGAGATGGTCATACCGTCCTTTAATCCGGATTTTTGCAATGCATCCTTAAGGGTCTTCACCAATTTATTTCCGTCTTTAGGATAATCTATACATGTGGGAACTCGAGGAGCTGCTCCTCTATGTTTTGGCTTATATCCATTTACACCTTTAAAAGGAACAACCTTTTCTCCATTTACAAGGGTGGGAACCGTTCGTCCCGCCGCATTTTTTACAAACTTATCCGCTTTTTTCATCATTCATTCCTTTCAAAATTTGCTAGTTTTAAAGTTTGTTGTGCTCTTTTTACAACCGGGGGATCAATCATTTTAGAGCCAAGAGAAACTACACCAAGTCCTTTATTTTGAGCTTCTTCGTACGCATTAACAATTTTTCGGGCTTTTTTAATTTCGTCTTCAGTTGGAGCAAAATTTTTATGAATAACTTCAATTTGACGGGGATGAATACAGCCCATACCATCAAAACCAAGGGATTTTGAATTTAGCACATTCTGCTTTAAACCTTCCATATCATTCACATCAGAATAGACGGAATCGATTGGTTGGATGCGGGCGGCTCTGGCTGAATTTACTAATTGAGAACGAGCAAAAAATGATTCATCTCCTGCTTTTGTTCTGGCTGCACCCAAATCGGCTGTGTAATCCTCCAGACCAATTGCCATTGCCACCACATTTTTTGTACTGGCAATTTCATATGAATTAATCACACCCAAAGCACTCTCAATAATTGGCATCAGCCATACAGAAAATTTGTTTTTGTTATCTTTTTGAATTTCTGCAATCTTTTCATTTACTTCTTTTATTTGCTGTGATGACTCACATTTGGGTACCAAAATAAGATTCACATTATGTGGGATTACCATTTCCAGGTCCTTCAAACCTCTTGGAAGTTGATTGATTCGCACCATTCTTTCTGCACCATAAAAATTTACCGAACGCAAGGTATTTCTTACTAATATAGCTGCTTCCTTCTTCTTGGCAGGGGCTACTGAATCCTCAAGGTCCAGAATTATACCGTCCGGTTTGTGAATTCCGGCGTTCAAAGCCAGCTTGGGAGTGTTACCGGGCAGATATAAACGTGACCTGCGCAGGCGGTTCTTTTTTGTTTCATTCTTATTCTGTTCAATAATTGGTAAGAGATATTCTTTATCAACATCAAGCAGTTGTTTTACAGCAGCTTCAACCCTTGCGGCTAAAACAAAATCAAGAGAACCGCTATCCTCGATCAGGAGCCTGGCATGCTTGATATCAAAGAACTTCAATTCTTCCCTTGCCAGAGAAATAATTTTATTTCCAAAATAATCTTCGACTTTACTGTTCAAGTCGACTTGAATTCCGCCACTTTCTCTCAGTTCAAGTGTCACCTTACAATCCGATCGTATTTTTTTACCGTAATTCCCGGCTGTGGCAACTTTTGACATAATTACTCCTATATTTTTAGATAATTCTTCACTTTATTTTTATTCTATTATTAAATCCAATTTAATTAGTTCATTGTCCAGAACTACATAAAAACACTTTCTAATATAATCATAATCTGATATAAAATCAAAAGCCTGGTCAAATTGTTTTTCATTGACCAATTCACCTGAATTTGCAGAATAGATTTTCAGCTTACTGTCGCGAGCAGTCACATAATAATTTTTGTTTAACCTTCCGTCTTTTATGTAATCCAGCACAATTATATCCGACTTATCATCTTGATGCGGTAAAATATTCAGTTTCGTTTGTTTCTCCCAGATCAACTCTCCGTTGGTTCTGTTTAACAAAAATTGCTTCCCGGAAGCATCCACCAGAATTATCATGTTATTTCTCAAGAGATTTACAAAAACAATCTCATTTTTAATACTTTTTTCCCAGATAAGTTTATAACTATTCTTGTAAATGGTCACAATTTTATTGTTACTCACCAAAAAAAGATGACTTGAGTCAAAATATGGTTTCTGGGTTATTTTTTCCAATTGAGGCAATTTATCAATAGTCCTAAAAGCTAATTTTTGATCAGGGCTCAATATTCTTTCTATATCTATATTTTGCACCTTCTTTTCATTTACAAATTCTTTACCACTGCTAATCCAGCCTTGTATCCATTTCTTACCCAAGATAGCATAAAAACTGGCAACAATTACTACGACAGCCAAAACACGAAATGAAAAAATAGCTGAAAGTGAAAAAATATTTTTTTTGGCAAACTTTTTTTTGGCTTTAAGCGAGAATGAAAAAATCGGATGGACTTCCCCTTTTGCCAAATCTGCCAAAGCTTTTTTAAAAAGGGATTTTGAGTTGAAATCTTTTAATTTTTGAGCAGAAAAAACAGGCAAAGCCACGATTTGTGCACCTGGTTTAAGTTTTCGCGAGAATACTTTATACGAAATATTATCTTGCTCCGTACCCAGCATATTTACAGGTTCATCAGCATCAATCAGCTGTTTTACTCCCAGACCAAAGAATTCTGCTTCTTCTTCAAATACCATAACTGATAATCTGCCGGACTGAACAAGATAAAGAGTGTCATTTTTTAGAACAAGTAAAAGAGCTGAAATGTTATATTTTTTTTCTTTTTTGTGAAAAATAGAAGCAACTTTCCAATGCATTTCCAAAAATGTTTTTTCCATACGTTTTTCAATATCTACTTCTTCCGTATAGAAACTTTTCTGAAATTTTTCCAACAGCTGGGCTAAAATCTGATTGGAATTCTCTTCTTTACTATTTGATCTAAGGATCAAGGCAACTTTGGTGGCTGAATTAGGATGAAAATCAGTAAAAATATAGCTACCGGATGTCTTATTATAGCTTTTATTAATTTCCTCTAGCTGCATAAAAAGAATCTACTTAGATTTTTTAAAATAATGGCTAATTGCCTTAAAAAGCACCTTGTTATTCATAAGCATATTCGTATAGGAAGCATTAGCCATGGGGCAGGAGCAATTCTCTAGCTGAATCTTTTTTCTTTCCTCTTTTAGTGCTTTACTTTTGCGCCACAATTTTTTAAAATTTAGACTATACTCATGCAGATTGCCTATATCTACTGCTTTTATACAGCAGGGCCACACAATGCCGTTCGGAGTAATCTGTGCAGAAAGAATTCCAGCATAACATCGCATTTGGGCTCTTTGCTCTTTTAGCAAACCTTTGACCATTTTATAATATTCTACTCTAAAAATCTGAGTGATTCTATTCATGCCTTTAAATTCTTTTTGTCTAATTTTAAAAAGAAGAAAATCAATAGCAAGAGAGTATTTCATAACCGATGGAGTGATATCAGAATCCATGGTGCCGAGTTCAACTCGATTTTCTGCTATTTCGGTAACATAAGAATCCGGAGCCAGCTCCATCAAATTTGTGGCAATATGTTGAAAATCATCCACGTTGAATTTGGAAATTACAGAATGAATGCCTATATTCAAATTATCAAGTTCTAGCTTTTTAAGACCCTCGTATGTTTTAATAGCTTTATCATAAGCCCCTTCAATTCCGCGGATATCATCATCCTTCTTTCCAATTGCATCAATTGAAAGATTTATAACTAAGGTACTTTGGGGACAGCTTTGGGCAATTTCTTTTACTTTTTCCGGTATTCTGTCACAGAGTAAGCCGTTGGTAGGAATATTGATAATTTTGGGTTTTGATCGATTATAAATAGCCTGAATTATTTCCACCAGATCCTTGCGTAAAAAGGGCTCACCGCCACTCATGGTGACCCAATAAGCGGAGCTACCAATGCTTTTGAAGATTTTATCATACTCCTCAGGCTTCATTTCATCGCTATGTTTTTTATAAATATTACAGGTTTTGCATCTTGAATTACAGCGGTAGGTTACGGCAACTGTATAACTTGCAGGGAGAACAAACTTTTCTGCCAGAGGACCGAATAGTCTTAGCAGAATTAATTTTAACAATAATTTTATATTTCTCATTTTTCCTTTACTTTCCTTTGATTTAAAAAATTTTCAATTCCTTTGATAAAAGTCAAGTTTAGAGAAGAAATTAAATTTTATTTTTTCTCCAGATCTTTAGTAGATTCCGAGATGTCCCATTTAAAGGGGTTTTTATTCTTGATTTTATAGTCCCACCATCCCAGGAACCTGCCCCAAACTTCCAGACTGATTGTAAACAATATTTTTAGATCTTTAATCGGATTCCAGGAGAATTCAGCAAGGGTTAATTTGATTATCAAGCCCGGATTTTGAGATGAGACAGTATATTTCTGATTATCCTGTAGCCAGAGATGTCCGGAATAAATTCGTCTTCTTTGTTTGATAAAATCTTTTACGTTCTCCGGACCTTTATTTTTCACAATTGCATCAGGAATGTACTTGATTTTAAGATTGTGTGCGTGAATTATAGCTTCGATGCTAGCTTCATCTACAGCACTCTTCTCAGGTATTTCTTTTACAACATTGCGAAAAGCAGCCATCTCTCCGATTTTGGGTGATTGTAAAGCCATCTTGTGATGCAAATGCCAGAGAAACCAGACCGCAAATCCTATAAAAGAAGAAGGATCATTAACCGGCTGGGGTCTGCCCCCTGTCATACCAACTTTTTCCTCGGCAAATGGAGCTACTAATTTTTCGATAGTATCTTCTGCCGGAATAGTATCAGCGCTTTCAATGATATAAACTTCGCCAGTAGCTTGTTTCAAAAATAAATTTATGGCAGAAGATTTGCCTCTGCGTTCCGGTTGTACAATAAGAGTAATTCTGTCATCTTTACGCTCATACTCCTTAACTATTTCATCTGTTCTGTCAGTTGAATTACTGGATACGACGATTACCTGCTCAATTTTAACTGTTTCCAGTTCCTGTTCTAACAAAGCATCCAGGAGGTTTGCAATATTTTTTTCTTCGTTATAAGCCAAGAGTCCTATACTGCAACTAATCATTATTTGTCTCCTTATGCATAATTGCGTCCAAAATACCATTAATGAATCTGCTGGATTTAATTCCGCTAAAACTGGCAGCCAGATCTACTGCTTCATTAATCACAACTTTATTGGGAGTATCAGAATATTTCATCTCCATGATCGCTATGCGAAGCACAGATTTATCAATAAGAGAGATACGATGGAAATCCCAATTCTTGGCAAACTTTTTGATCAATTTATCAATTTCATCAATATTTTCAACTGTGTTTTGCACAAGAAATCTAATGAACTTCTTCTGCATGGTATTTAACTCAGCCCTGTCAAATTTCAGCACCTGCTGCGTTTTTGCTTCTATTTCAGTTGTAAATTCTGCAGGTTTATCCTCCATATCAGTATCAGAGTAAATGGAATAGATTACCTGTATGGCTTTTTCTCTTGCTTTTCTTCTTGGACGCATAATATATTTTTGTTTTTTAATGTTTTATTAGCATATTTATTTATCTTCGCAAGAACAATCTGCAAAATTGCTTGTCAAATTTAGTGAAAAAAATTAGGTAAAAAGAGGGATTATTTTCAAAAATAATTTTACTGCGAAGACAGAAAGACGCGACTGAAAGTAAGTAGTAAGGAATAAGTAGGAGGTAGCAATTGGGAGAGGAAACAGGATACAGGGGTCAGGATTTAGAAGAAAGTAACTATTAACTAGTGACGAGAGAAAAAAAAGTGAAAAGATAAAAGGGAATCAGCCAGTGGGCGGACAAGTTTGGGAACAGTGAATAGTGAAAGGTGAATAGTAAAGAAAAGATAAAAGACAAAAGGTAAAAGTTAAAAAAGAACTCTGATCCTAATATAAGTTGAAATATCCTAAATAAAAAAATTCAAAATTACATGTCATTTTAGAATTAAAAATGAAAATTGTCTCTCATTGAACAATAAAATCCCATTAATTCCAATTAAT
>JAGXLO010000030.1 GCA_018334695.1 Candidatus Cloacimonadota bacterium | reverse complement strand
CTTTATCAGGAAAATTTTCCCGTAATCGTAGCTTATGGCACAGTTTCCGGTTTAGTAACTGATAGTGATAATGGTACTCCTGTATCAAATGCAGAGGTTAGATTCTATGAAGAAGGTGGTGATCCCACAGAAGATCCGCTCTTTACTGCTACGACTAATTCAAACGGAATTTATGAAGTTGCAGATCCATATGAAGTTGATAACTATGATATTTATATAGATAAATGGGGATTTAATCCCTATCAAGAACTCGGATATTTTCTTGGATATGCCGAAAACATTCATGACATCGAGATAGAACCTGTAGAAAGTGGTATGGTTCATGGCAAAATAGTTGATAATTTCTTCATCCTGGGTGAGGGAAATCTTACCTATATTCGTTCTGATAACGGTGAAGAATTCGCTTCGGTAGATATTCAGGATCAGTCATACAGCGTGACATTACCGCATTTTACTTACGAAATTTATGTAACAGCTCCCAATCATGTGCCTTATGTGGGAACAATAACCATTGACGGCGATATGGAAATCGATTACCATCTGGGAAATGCTTTATTGCAGGATAATTGTGAAGATGGATTATCTCAATGGAATGATAATTACTGGGGACTCACAGAGCAGTATGCTGTTTCTCCTACCCACTCCTTCACAGATAGTCCCGGTGGAAATTATCCCAATAACTATAATGCCAGTTTGGAAACATATGATACAATTTCTCTTACTGGTGCTACTTCCGGTGCTCTTTACTTTAATGCAAGATGGGATATTGAATCAGATTGGGATTATGCCCAGGTATTGGCTTCTACTGACGGAACAAACTGGACTGCTCTTGAAGGTGATTATACAGAACCGGGAACCGGTAGTTTCCAACCTTCCGGAGAACCTGTTTATGATGGCGCGCAAACTGATTGGGTCTATGAAACGTCCGACCTCTCGGATTTTATCGGAGAAGAAATATATCTTAAATTCACTATGACCAGTGATAGTTATATTAATGAAGACGGAATATATGTTGATGACATACTGATAGGTGATCCAAACAGTAGTTATGAAATTCCAATTACCTCTACCAATAATAACAATGAACCTGTAACCTCATTTAGGCTTAAGCAGAACTATCCCAATCCTGTGACTGCCAGCACTACAATCTCATTTTCCTTGCCAACCGGAACAAAAAATTGCGGTCTCAAGATCTATAACCTTAAAGGTCAGCTTGTAAAACAGTTTAAACCTGATACGGAAAACTCACGTAGTTTTGATATTAGTTGGGATGGTACAGATATGCATAACAGACCTGTTGCTAATGGTGTTTATTTCTATAGACTATCCACAGAGAAAAAAGATATTACAAAAAAGATGATACTACTCAAATAGTTTCATAAGCAATTTATTTAAAATAAGAGGGCAGAATCCAGTTTCTGCCCTTTTTTATTTAAGGGGATTATAAATATTAATATTTGTGGCAATTGTTTGACATAATTTCACAAGATTTAATTTTTTTGCGTATTAGAATATTCTTTAATCATTACATTTTAAAATTTATAATAATCCAAGTAATTATCAATTTATGATTTTAAAAAAGTTTGAAGGTGAAAAATGAAACTTATTTATAATCCGGTTTTTTTGGAACATGATACTGGTATGCACCCGGAAAATAAGAAAAGATTAACCTCTCTGGGGGAATTACCTGTAACAGAAGTAAAAAATGGAGAAGAATATCTTTCCCTATTTCATTGTCCGGAATATATTGAAAGAGTAAAAAGATCTTGTGTTTCCGGAAGACATCTTGATGCAGAAACAGTTGTTTCTTCCGGCACTTACAATGCCGCCATACACGCTGTGGGTGCAACTATAATGGCTTCCGAGAGTGGTGATTTTGCTTTAGCTCGCCCACCCGGGCATCATGCCCACGTTGATAAATCCAGTGGATTTTGTGTTTTTAACAATATAGCTATTGCTGCTCAATACCACGCTAACAAGGGTAAACGTGTTTTGATATTTGATCTGGATGGACATCTTGGTTGTGGAACCGTAAAATTTTTTAGTAAATCAGATCAGGTTTTATATTGGTCTTTACATCAATACCCTGCCTTTCCCGGAGGTGGAGATGCTAATGAGATTGGGGAAGGAAAAGGGAAGGGATATACCATTAATGTACCTTTGCCAGCAAGTTCCGGCGATGAAATATTTATGGATGCTTTCCAAACTTTTCTACCTATTGCCAAAGAATTTGATCCGGATATTGTTGGGGTATCTGCCGGTTTTGATTCACACCAATACGACTTGCTCCTAGACCTGCGACTTTCGATTAATACCTTTTATAAGATAGGGAAAAAATTGACTAATAATTTTGATAATATATTTGCCACATTAGAAGGTGGTTATAATATCGAAATTTTTCCTAAATGCCTTTACAATTTCTTAGATGGAATTAATCATAATAAAATGAAGTTTGAAGAAAGAGCTACAGATTCTATGATACAAACATACTATGAATATGAAGGAAGAAAGGCATTAGCCAAACAATCGTTATCAAAATATTGGAAATCAATATAAAGAGGACACATAATGAGTTCGAAAAAATTAACCAAACTTTTTAATCCAAAAGTAATTGCAATTATCGGTGCTACTACCAAAAAAGATAGTGTGGGTCGCTCCCTCATGAAAAATATTATCGGTTCCGGTTATGATGGTATCGTTTATCCGATAAATCCCAAAAGAAACAATGTACTGGGTGTGAAAGCATATCCCAATATTGAAGAAGTCCCTGATAAAGTTGACCTGGCAGTAATTGCCACACCTGCAAAAACAGTTCCCTCAATTGTTGAAAATTGTGGCAAAGCTGGCGTTGCGGGAATCTTACTTATTTCAGCTGGCTTCTCCGAAATTGGCGAGGAAGGAGAAAAACTTACAGAACAGATTTCAGGCAGTTTAAGAAAATATAGCATGAGGATGATCGGTCCAAACTGCCTGGGTTTTATTAAACCATCTCTCAAATTAAATGTAAGTTTTTCCAACAAGATGGCTCTCCCCGGTAATATTGCTTTTATATCACAAAGTGGAGCATTGTGTACTGCTATTCTGGATTGGTCTGTAAACCAGAATGTGGGATTCAGTAATTTTGTGTCAATTGGCTCAATGGTTGACATAAGTTTTCATGATCTTATTGATCACTTTGGTAGTGATGCCCGTACTTCTAGTATTTTAATCTATATGGAATCGCTAACTGATGCACGCAGCTTTCTAAGTGCTGCCAGAGCTTTTGCTCGCAATAAACCAATTATTGTGTTAAAAGCCGGAAAGAGCTCTGAAGGAGCACAAGCCGCTATGTCACATACAGGTAGCTTAGCAGGTAATGATTTTGTATTTGATGCAGCCTTCAAACGTGCGGGAGTGATAAGAGTTGATACCATTGATGAACTTTTCAATATGGCTCAATCTCTTGCCATGCAGAGAAAACCTAAAGGTAATAAAATTGCAATCATAACCAATGCTGGTGGTCCCGGTGTTATTGCTACAGATACATTGATTGAGCTGGGAGGTGAGTTAGCCGAACTTTCTGATGATACTATTGATAAGCTTAACGGTTGTTTGTCCCCGCATTGGAGTAAAAACAATCCGGTTGATGTACTGGGTGACGCCGGACCGAAAGAATATGAAAAAGCTGTTGAAATTATTGCAAAAGATAAAAATGTAGATGGTTTACTGGTTGTTCTTACCCCACAAGCCATGACAGACCCGGCTGGAGTAGCAGAAAGAGTAGCTGCGGCTGGTAAAAGAATACGCAAGACCATGCTTGCTTCCTGGATGGGCGCAGAGGATATAAAAGATGGTCAGCAGATACTCGAAAATAATAATATACCGGTTTATCAAACCCCAGAAGATGCAGTCCGATGCTTTGTTAGAATGTACAATTACTCTCGAAATCTCGAAATATTACATGAAACGCCCTCTCATATCCCAAGGGAATTTGAGCCCGACCTGGAAGATAGCCACAAACTCATCAATTCTGTTCTAGATGATAAAAGAACAGTTATGACAGAATTCGAAGCTAAGAGGCTCTTAAATAATTACCAAATTCCGGTTATAAAACATGGTATAGCTAACTCAGAAGATGAAGCTGTTAAAATTGCCGAAGATATGGGCTACCCGCTTGTCCTGAAAATAGCTTCTCCCGATATAATTCACAAAACTGATGTTGGTGGAGTAATATTAAATGTTCTGAATAAAGAAGAAGTAAGAAGTTCCTATAAAAAAATTATGCAATCTGCCAAAGAAAATGTGCCTGATGCTGATATTAAGGGAGTTTTTATTGAACAGATGGCCAAAAGAAAACATGAACTTATCATCGGCTCGAAGCGCGACCCGATTTTCGGACCGATTATTGTTTTTGGTATGGGTGGAGTTGCTGTAGAAGTCTTTAAGGATACTACAGTAGGTTTACCACCTCTTAATATGGCTCTGGCTATGAGAATGATAGAGGACACAAAAATTTATAAACTTATCAGTGGTTACCGAGGAATGCCTGCAGCTGATATAACCGCAATCCAGTTTCTGCTCTATAAATTTGCTTATCTGCTTGTGGATTTTCCGCAAATCAGTGAGGTCGATATAAATCCTTATGGTGTGGATGAAAGAGGTGGAGTTGTATTGGATGCAAAAATAGTGCTTGATAGCAAAATGAGAGATGTTCCAGAAGGATATACTAAACATTTGGTCATCTCACCTTACCCTTCCGAATATATAACAGAATTTACTATGGAAAACGGAGAAAAAGCAATATTGCGCCCAATCAAACCGGAAGATGAGCAAATGGAGAAAGAGATGTTCTCCAATTTTTCGGAAAGAACCCAAAGATTCAGATTTTTCCAACTTATCGGAGAAATTACTCACGAAGAGTTAGTCCGTTATACTCAGATAGATTACGACAGAGAGATAGCTATAATCGCCGTTGTAAACGAAGATGGTAAGGATAAAATGGCAGGAGTTGTAAGATTAATTGCCGACCAATATAACGAAACAGCCGAATACGCTATTGTTGTTGCAGATCCCTGGCACAATCTGGGATTGGGTAACAAATTTACCGACTATATTACCAAAATAGCCAAGGAAAGAGGAACTCAAAAAATATATGCTAATGTGCTTGCAGAAAATTTCATTATGTTGCATATGTTTAGAGAACGCGGTTATAATCTTACAAAAATTGATGAAGGATACTACGCCGAAAAAGTAATTAATGAGCCTAAATAATTAATTATTTTTTAAGCTAAAGAAATATTTTCTCGATTATATTAAGACCTAATTCTTTTTCATCAAAAACTTGACTCCTATTTAAATATGTGTCTTGTTAATTTATTACTTAATTTTGGAGGATAAGATGAGTAAAAGAATAAAACGCGCCGGGATAGCAGGGCAGTTTTATCCTGCCGCTTCCTCAGCCTTAAATGATCAAGTAGGAACATATTTAAAAAATAATAAGCCAGACAAAAAATATAAAAATGTTTTCGGTTTGATCTGTCCCCATGCAGGGTATAGTTTTTCTGGACCCACTGCAGCCTATGCTTATAATTGTATCAAAGATCAAGAATACGATAATGTATTTGTTATAGCACCGTCACATAGCTACATTAATTCTCCTATAGGAGTTTATGATTATCAATATTATCAAATTCCTCTGGAGAAGATACCTATAAATCAAGAAATTCTGGATAAATTGAAGGCATATGACGAGATTGACGAAATCACACAAGAGCTACGCCCGGAAAATTCTTTGGAAGTACAATTACCCTTTTTGTCAATCATTTTAGATGAGTATAAACTTGTTCCAATTTTAATAAGAGATCAGAGCTTAAAAATGAGCAATAGATTAGCTCATATTATTTCAGATATTATAAAAGATAATCCTGATGAGTCCAACTTATTTGTTTTTAGTACAGATCTGTCTCATTATCATGCTGGTTCGGAAGCGGAAGAGATGGATGGTCTGCTGGTGGACGCTTTGAGAGAAAAGGATTTAAAAAAAATCGATGAATTGATTAGTTCGGGCAAATCCGAAGCTTGTGGCTTTGGAGCCATTGAGACTGCCCTTGTTCTGGCAGAAAAATTTGATATCCCCAATCTGGATGTATTAAATTATACCCATTCAGGCAAGGTTAGTGGTAATAATCAACAAGTTGTGGGTTATGTTTCTGCAGTATTATACGGAGAAGAATAAATAATGAGCGAAGCCATAAAATTAAACAAAAGCCAAAAACAGATATTATTAACTGTTGCCAAAGAGACCATTAGAGCTACATTGAATGATGAAGATATACCCGAATTTGATTTTGAAGATGAGATATTTAATGAGCAAAGAGGAGCATTTGTCACAATTCACAAATCCGGAAATCTGCGTGGTTGTATTGGCTATATCCAGGGCATTAAGCCTATGATAGACACAATTAAAGATATGTCTTTATCAGCAGCCTTTAAGGATCCTCGTTTTCCTGCTTTGCGAAAAGAAGAATTTGATGATTTGAATATAGAAATCTCGATTCTAACGCCTCTGACTACTGTTTCGGATATTGAAGAAATTGAGGTTGGAGAACATGGACTAATCATCAAGCAGGGTTTCCGCCAAGGTTTGCTTTTACCTCAGGTCGCTGTTGATAATAATTGGGATAGAGAAGAATTTTTAAGGCATACCTGCATGAAAACGGGCTTGCCTACTGATGCCTGGCAGGATTCTTCTACCGAAATCAAAAAATTCTCTGCACAAATATTTGATGCGGATGTGGGTGAAATACTTGACATAGATGAAGCCCGAAATAAATTTTCGTCTCAAATGCGGGAATAGCTCAGTGGTAGAGCTCTACCTTGCCAAGGTAGATGTCGCGGGTTCGAATCCCGTTTCCCGCTCCATTTTTTTGCTGGCGACATAGCCAAGTGGCTAAGGCGGGGGTCTGCAAAATCCCTATTCCCCGGTTCGAATCCGGGTGTCGCCTTACATAATTGTTGCCGGAGTGGTGGAATTGGTAGACACAAGGGACTTAAAATCCCTCGCCAATTATATTGGTGTGCCGGTTCGAGTCCGGCCTCTGGTACTCTTGACCCGTTTTGATTAACGGGTCTTTTTATTATGCAATAATTTTGATAGCAGTAATTCTTGTGCTTATTTACTCTTTAGCTCATTTGCTTTATTTAATAAATCTTTTATTTTACTCTCTGATAACTTATTTTTCCAATAACTTTCCTCCTTAAAATAAGAGCCTATTATAAATCCGTCCGCAAGATCCCAATATTCCTCAATGTTTTTTGTATTTATCCCTGAACCCAACAAAATGGGCAAATCTGTCTGCTTCCTTACTTGTTTTATATCAGAGAGCTGTGGCTCCTTACCAGTAGCAGAACCAGTAATGATCAAGCCGTCGCTTAGAAAGAATTCTGCAGTTTCTGCATGTTGAGTAATAGTAACATCGGATGATATTGCATGGGAGCTGTGTTTCTTTTGTATATCTGTAAAAACCCGGACTTCTTCAGCTCCAATTTGTTTTCTGTACCGCAGTAACTTTCCTGCATCACTGTCCATCTTGCCTTCATCTGCTATATGAGAGAAAACAAAGCCCTCGGCTCTAATAAATTCTAGTCCGGCTGCTTTGGCTACAGCAAGTGCTTCTATATTTGCTCCTGCTAATATCTGTATGCCCGTTGGTAAAGAAATTTCTTTCTTTATACAGGTTGCAATTGCTGTCATACAGGCAATTATTTCGGGTCCGACCTCACGGTTTAAATATGGCACATCATGCATATTTTCGATTATTATTGCATCAATGCCATGCTTCTGATATATTTGGGCTTCCTGTAAAGCTCTTGTAGTAATTTTTTCCATAGTTAGCTCATTTTTGGGAGTACCCGGTAATGCCTGCACATGTATCATTCCGATGATAGCTTTCTTTTTTTTCATTAATGATAATAAATTTTTCATGTTAACCTCAATTATTGAATCACAAGGTGTAAAAGAACCATCACTTGTCAATTAAATGCTAAAAAAAATTATCAAATTGCGTGTTGGCTTATAAAAGTTTATGAAATTAAATAAGTAAATTGACAAGCTAGATTTAGATTATCAAATTTATCTCACAATTTATTTTATATAAAGGAGAAATGATGTATATGCAAAGAGAAATTCTGTCCTTGAAAGGTAAAAGAGCAATTGTTTTAATTCTGGTTAGTATGCTTGTGTTATCGGTATTTGGTTGTGGCGGAGGAAAAAAAATGGTTGATGAAGATGAGACTCCCGACTGGTATGTAAATCCTCCTCAGAGTGAAGACCACCTTTATGGTGTATATTCTGCTACGTCACAAAAGATGCAGTTAGCATTTGATAAAGCTAAAGCAGGAGCCAGAAACGATATTGCCCAGCAAATGGAAGTTAAGATTCAAAGTCTGGAAAAACAATTCCAGGAAGAAGTCGGTTCCGGAGAAGACGCAGAACTCAATACTTTTTACAATCAAACTATGAAAGCTATTGCCAGCCAAACCTTAAACGGTAGCAGAGTTAAGGAACAAGAAGTAGATAAAGAGGGTAAAATATATCGTGCTTATGTATTAATGGAACTTCCCCTAAATGACTTTCGTTCAAAACTTGTTGATAAAGTAAAAAATAATAAAAATCTATACGAAAGATTCCGTGCCTCACAAGCTTTTGACGAAATGGAAAAAGATGTAAAAGAATACGAAGAGTTTAAACAGGGACAGAGCCAATAAGGTATAATTTGTTCTTGAATATTTAAGGGAAGTAACAGGTTACTTCCCTTTTTTTATGATAGATTTTACTAATTACACATCAAAACTTTTCATTAAAGAAGTCTATCAAGTCCTTTTTAATCACTGCTTCTACTTCCTTAAGAGCTCTTCTTTTGGCTTGCTGCAAATTTACCTGCCCACTTCTGCCTGATTTTGTAAATGTAACCTCATTTTCCTCACCACTTTTTTCTATTAATTCAACAACAATATCCCAGTTCACAAATACCAGATTTTCACGATTCAAATTTGCTCTTGTTATTGTTAATTCTGACCTTACTGCAAAATCTGCTTCAGTAGAACTATTACTCATAACTGTAAATCCAATAGTATTAAAGGCGTCAGCCAGATAGGCTTTTATATTTTGCGTATAATCTCCGCTTGTTTGTATTTCTACTTTAATTTTACTAGCCAGACTCATTTTTTCTGATTCCAGATCAGCAATGTTATAAGGAAGATCTACAGTTTGTCCCACTGAAGAAATAATACGGAGTTGAGCATTAAGATACTCATTTTCTTGAGTAAGAGAATATGCTTTTTTTAGGAAGCGAAACTTTTGTATCTTCTCGTCAGTATTCTGATATTGATGATAGAATTTATTTATTTTTGCATTATTATCTGCGATTTCCTTTTCATAAATCATAGAGGTTTCCGCTCTGTCCAGATAAGCCAAAGAATAATGAATAGCCTGTTTGGGATCAAAATAGGTTTTAGCAATTTTTATATTTTTTAAAGTTTGCTCTGTCTGAATATTCGTAAGTTGAGTAAATTTTTCCCTGCTCTGTAAGTCTTTTTCACTCTCTTCCAAAAATTCTTGTTGCATAGTCTCATTAGATGAGATCTTTGTTTGAATTATTTTAGAAATATTGGTATAAGCATCTTTTTCTGCACCTTTTTTAGTATCTCCGCTACCCGCTGTAGCAAAGTAAAAAGTTTTGTTATATTCCGAATAAGGATTGTGAATCCACTCCGGCATTTCTCTTTTCTCTTTTTGACTGGCTCCGCAAGAAACATTAATAGCAACTAACAATAAAATTAATAGCTTTTTCATTTTACATCCTTAAACCTTATTTGAGGCAAGCACTATTTATTAAGTTTAAATTGCCCTTTTTAATATGGTAATTATTTCTTATATCATTGTAGATAACATTATGATTTTTATCTAGATATTGTATAGTAATATTGTGATTCCCGGCAGGAACAGAAAATTCTCCAATCGAGCATTTATCGGGCATCAAGCGCCAGCAGCGAAGATCTGCATTTTCGGAAATATCCACTGCCATATCTATGGCAACATTTGCCAGTGCTCCCAAAAGGCTACTGTCTGTTTCTTTGTCTATATTTTCTTTTTGCTTTTGAGCCGTTAACCCTTTCATTATTGTTCTGAGGATAGTTTTTAAATAAATTATTGGTTTTTTTACCTGGAATGTAGCTTTGGCAACATTAGAAAAACTTTCGATGGTTTGCAGATTACCAATTATTTCTCCGTCAACCCAAACTTTAACTTCATGCACCTGGGATTTTCGTTTCTTAATCTCAGGCAAGGAGAATTTAAAATAATAGCCCTTTTCTACATCTATATAAATTCTGCCTTTATACTGAAAATCAATACCCGTTACAGTGATATGGTTTTCATGTGTTGCAATTCTAAAACCTTTATCCTCTTTTATAGGACCCAATCCGGTAAAACTTATAAGATTAAGTCTAGGCTTTTCTATTTTTTCCAGACTTGTTTTCAAGGCTGTGGGCTGTGGAAAATCATAAATATCGGGTTGTGTTTTCCAGATATTGTCTATACTTTTACGATCAATATTTGCATCATCATAATTGCCTGTTGCCCTATACATCAAAAGGCTAAGATATTTGGCGATCGCACTGTTATGAAATTTTATTTCGCCCTTTTGGAATTTTACATCATATTTCTGCACATCCTTAAGTTTATTCAAATTTGTAATAAGATTGTCATAGCGAAGAGACATTTTCTCTATCTTTTCATTAAATTTCCTAACCTCGACAAAAGCGTCTTCAAAATCATCCAGCTTGATATAGTTTATACACTTGAAGATGTTTACATAGATGTTTTCATAATCTTCACCGGAGTATTCCAGTATATTATCATTGAGTAAAAAAGAGCCAGCTAATTTGCTAGCACTTTTTGTATAGAGGTTTTCTATAGTATCATCTGCATCCTGTAATAAACTATTACTTTGCTGCCATTGCTTGGCATAATAATAGGATATACCAAGGTCTAAAAAATAGAGTAAACGATCCTTTTTTGTATATTGTTTTTCTTCTTTCTGCTGTTTTAAGTTCTGTACGGCGGCAGAGAATTTATGAGATCTTAAATCTAATTCAACTTCTCTATATCGACTTACATTTGTAACTACAGAAGCGCATTGGATGAATAGCAGTAAAACCACTAATATAGAAAATTTTTTAAAAATTCTCTTCAGAAAATTTGATTTTACCATTTATATCCGGAACGTTCAATTTTTTTCTTTATTTTTTTTGAACCCATCCAGGATATCTCGTTTGTTTCCAGATTTATCAATTCCAGATCAGCCTGGTAATAGACTACTTTTTGTCCTTCCACGGAATCTTCTATAGATTTTAAACTTCCCTTAAGCATAAAATCGGCCCCCAATTCGTTAGCCAATTTTTTAGCAGTTTCCATGGAAGCGTGTGTCTGTTGATCAAGACGCTCTTCTCTTACTTCTCTTCTTTGCTGTGCACCTGCTACAAATCTAACTCTTCCGGCATTAATCAATTCTCTCTCGATATCTTTGCAAAAAATTTCCGTATCAATATGTTCACTTGTCTTGTTTGCGATATTTCCTACAATTACTACCGGTTTTTGATTATGTGTTTGAATGAAATTAAAAAGCCAGTTATTAGACAAAACATCATCTACAATTTTTTCTGCGACCAAACGAGAATCCGTATCATTCCATTTTCCGCTCAAATCAGTAGTAGTGTCTGTGGACACGCGCGAGACTTTTGTGGTTGAACCGCAACCGAAAACAAACATGGCTGCGAACAATATCACTATTAATCTTTTAGTCATTGTTCCTCCAAAATTTTGTGAGGATTTAATTAACTGATGAAAGATTACTGTCAAGAAAATTTTATACATAATCTTATATCTCCACAATTGGGTGCTAAAAATATTAGACAAAAGGCCTCAAATAGTTTAAATTATTATGTTCAATTTATATTATTAAATATTTTTTTTGACATAAAAAAAGATGATAACGAATTATATAAAAAAATAACAGGAAATAGCATGAAAAATATTGAAATTTATAAATATTTATCCCCTAATCATATAATTGATGTAGAAGCAAATACAAAAAGAGAAGCTCTGGAAGAAATGATAGATGTTATCTGTACCAGTCCTAAAATTTCTGATAAAGAAAAATTCAGTAAAAAAATATTCGCGCGTGAAAAATTAATGAGTACTGGCATTGGTCATGGAATCGCTATACCTCACATCAGAGATGATTCAGTTAGCGATTTTGTTATTGCTCTTGGTCGCAAAAAAGAGGGTTTAAAATACGAAGCCATTGATATGGAACCCGTCAGATTGATATTTATGATAGGAGGCAATAAATCCCAGAAACAGGAATATACAAGTTTATTATCACAGTTAACATTAAGACTTAAAAAGAAAAAATTCAAAAATAAATTGCTTACTGCTCATAGCCCTGAAGAGATATATAAGGAAATAAAGTCCAAACAATAAATGACAATAAATTTTTTTCTGTTTTCGGAAATATTCTCCACGGGTAGTTCTATTTTTTTGGGGCAGCAATAATATATGAGTGATATAAGATGTTTCTAAAAAAAGATTATCGTAATATGTTGAAAGAGTTTAAAAGGTACTGGAAGAATTATGTTTTCCAGAGCCTGCTTGCTATGGTAGTAATATTCTTTTTGCTACTTTTTATAGATTTTCTGGGAGTCTTGGTTGTGGCTTCCATTGGCGCTTCTACTTTTATTATTTTTGCCATGCCGGAGAATATTACCGCCCAACCTTACAATATCATTGGAGGTCATTTAGTGGGTATTATTTGGGGTGGAGTATGTTCACAAATTCCTCATTCAGGAGCGATTGAGTGTGCTGTAGTTTATGCTTTAGCTGTAGGGTTGTCGATTTTTACTATGGTAATTATTGATACAGAGCATCCACCGGCTACCGGAACTTCTTTGGCTGTGGTGGTACAAGGATTTTCTTTATCCATTGCCGTTTCTGTGATGATACCTATCATCGGGTTGTCTCTGATTCATGTGATATTTAGAAAACAAATCAGGAATTTAGTATAAACAGCCCGACTCCGCAGGTTACGAAATCGAGCTTATGTGATTTATATCTTATAACTATTCTAATTCTTTTATAGCAAATTCAAGAGCTGCATTCATCATATCTTCCGGGGGTCTATTTATAAAACCATCGTCTATAAGAGCCTGAGACATAGAGCGAGCGTATTTTATATCTTCTTCTGCTTTATTATAGGCTTCTTCATAGGTCATTTTTCTTCTGGCAACTCCATCTTCTATAGCTTGCATAGCTACATCCGCAGCCTCAAAGGGGAAAACTCCTGCTTCGTCCATTGTGGGAACAATATTTTCGGGATTGATACCTCTTTTCTCGGCAAAATTTGCCAGTGATTCAGCTGCTGCAATCGCCATATTATCCGTAACTTTGCTGGCTCTAACCATAAGTGCACCTTTTAGAATACCTGGGAATCCCAATGAATTATTTACCTGATTGGGAAAATCACCACGCCCGGTAGCCGTTATAAAAGCGCCGGCTTCTTTGGCAGCGTAGGGATATATTTCAGGTACAGGATTTGCACAAGTGAATACAATTGATTTATCTGCCATGCGAGAGATAGATTCAGGTTTAATTGTATCAGGTCCTGGTTTGGAAAGTGCAATTAATACATCAGCACCTTTCATAGCCTCGTCAAAGTCCTGTATTTTGTCGGGATTAGTTTTTTGACAAAGTTCCCATTTACGATAGAAATCAGAATTTTCTTCCAGGTCTTTTCTGTTACAGTCCAGGGAACCGCTTGAATCGAACATGACCATATTTTCAGGATTACCACCTGCTGCAATTATTATTCTGGCGATTGTTGTATTAGAAGCTCCTGCACCAAAATATACAATTTTTGCTTCAGACAAATCTTTGTCTGCTAGTTTAAGTGCATTTGTAAGACCTGCCAGAGTTACACAAGCTGTGCCCTGGGCATCATCATGCCATACGGGGATAATACATTCTTCTCTTAATGTATCCAATACCTTATAGCATTTTGGCTGAGAAATGTCTTCCAAATTAATTGCACCAAAACTGTGCTGGCATCTTTTCACAAATTCTATAATAGTTTCGGCAACTTTTTCACCCTGGTCATTTCTGCTGTCTATACAAAGTGGTACGGCGTCTACACCACCTAAATATTTCATCAAAAACGCCTTGCCCTCCATAACTCCCAATCCTCCGGGTGGAGTAACATCACCATCACCCAGTACGCGAGTGGAATCACTAACAACTGCAACCAGATTACCACGATTAGAAAGATCATAAGAACGCTCATTATCGTCTCTTATAGTTGTAGAAATCTTGGAAACACCGGGTGTATACCAGATGTTGAACCAGTTAAAACCAAAAACTCCTGCCTTAGGGGCAGTTTGAATCTTGCCACCATAAAATTTGTGCGCTTCTTCTGATAATTTTTTCAGAAATAATGTTTTTGCTTTTGCCTTTTGTTCTTCGCTAAATTCATTCGGAAACACTTCATCGAGATTGTTTAATTCCAAATTAACTTTGGACATAATACCCTCCGAGGTAATTAATTTTTTTATTTTTCATAAAATTAGTTTGTGTTTTAGTTGTTTCGATTTTAGCCTGTCAAATTTTATAGCAATTTATTAATTTGGTTGATTAAACCTTTGCTCTCAATTAAAGTAATCAAATATAGAATTTAAAATATTGACATAAATAAACTGATAAGGCGATATTATCATTCAGAAAATTATAAAAGGTGATTTGCCTATACGAAATTAACTATCTACACTAAAAAACTGAATAATATCTTCGGTTCAACAACAACTAAAGTCTAATGTGTTGTTGTTGGAGTTAACAATTCCTAAATTTTTTTACTAATTTTAAAAAAATCAAACTCAACTTAAAAAAATCTAATGAAAAAAATAAATTCTGGATATGCTATAATATTTTTCATCTTTATTAGCTTGCTTCTGTTTGGCTTGCATTTAAATTTTGCTACTGCAAGTGAAAAAGATGAAGGAGAAAAAAGCCCTGCTGCATCTATTACGGATAGTATTAAAAAAACTAAACCGGATAGTATTGATATCTTAAGCGATAGTTCAGCTGTGCCCGATAGCGTGGCAGTGGCAGATACTACTCAAAAAGATACACTTACGCACAAAGAATATTTGCTTATGGCTGCCGATACTGTAACCGTGGAGGTTGATACAGCACATTTTAGACATGTCCCGTATTTATTTAACCAGAGTCTGTCTTTCCCGCTTTTAGCCAGTCAGGACAGTTCCGACATATTTGAATATCTGAGCCATAAAGCTTATCCCCCTAAGGAGCTGAATAAACAATTTTTGCAAAACAAAATGTACCAATATTCGGATTCATTAGATATAAAAACAAGCACTGCAGTTATTTCAGGAAAAATCGGTAAAGCGCAATATACCACTCCCTATATGATTCCTCTGGAACGTTATTTGGAGCTACGATCCAAAAGAGAGTTTGATGAGCTTTTTAAAGACAAATTGGTTGAATTTTCACGCGAAGAAAAACAACAATCCAGCAGTGGTGGTATAATACCCGATATATCATTTCCTGATGTTAAGCTGCCCAAAACCATGAGGCGACTTTTAGGAGATAATCTGGGTAGATTGAGTGTTAATGGATCTCAAAAAATAACAATAAGTGGGAGAACCACAGTAGAAGACCCGCCGCGTGTTTCGGAAGGATACGAAAGAAATCTTTTCCCCGACCTGCAGATGAAACAGGAGCTTAACTTAAGTATCCACGGAACAATTGGTGAGAAAATAAAAGTGGATGTACAACAACAATCCAGCGAATCATTTTTTAAAAAGAATAAGTTAAATGTGAAATATGAAGGCGATGAGGATGATCCGATAAAACTGATTGAAGGCGGAGATACCAGACTTTCTCTTTCGGAAGGCTCCAGCCTGGTTAGTTATTCCGCTTCTTCAGCAGATTTGTTTGGATTAAAAGGAGAATTCCAGTTTGGGGATCTTAATATAAAAACGATTGTCTCACAGCAGGAGGGTGAACAGGCGTCTGCCCAAACACAGGGATCTAGCTTAGAAAATATAGCTTTCTATAAAGATATGGACTTCTCACATCGCTTTTTCTATTTGGAGGACCCGTACGAATTATTTGGAGAAAATATTGATTCATTGAGAAGCGGGAGCTGGACTTATAGTGATAGTACCTTGCCGGCAGAGGGCACATTGAAAGTGTTTATGGACGATAGGCGGGAGAATGTAGAAGACATTATAGGTTATGACCAGGATGGCAATGAATATGCCTTTACCCAATTAACCCAGGGAGAAGATTTTTATATAAATTACAGTTATCCTTATCTGGTTGAGATAAAAAGTGTATATGATAATTATGCTATTGGTGTAACTTACACCGACAAACAGGGGAATACCGTGGGCGAGATTCCCGGTGGTGGTCAACCAATTACTGTTAAGATGATAAAAAAAGATTATACTGCTATGAATCTAGAAGATGCACTCTGGGACAATCTTGCAAAAAATATTTATTTTCTTGGTTCAAAAAATATGGACCCGGAAGGATTTGGAATTAAAATTACCAAAGAAAAATCCACAGGTGAAAAGGTGGAGGGGGTAACTGATGCTGCTGATAGTAGTTTTATCAAATTTATTGATATGCTCGATCTTGATTCCAATGGAAATGGTAAACTTGACCAGGGAGACAGGGCTGTTGATCTGGAACAGGGCATACTTGTTTTACCTATGCTTGAGCCTTTTAAAGAGTATTGGTTTCGTCAATATAACTCATTCTGGACCAGCGGCGATTTGGGAAATAACATAATTTACAAAGAACTGAATCCGGATGAGACGGAATTTAATCCATTTTATATCGAAGTAAAAAGTAAAACCGGAACAAGTGTAATAGACCTGGGACACATAAATATTATTAAAGGTAGTGAAAAGGTTAAGGTCGATGGTGTTTTAATGAAAAAAGGGGAGGATTACGTAATTGATTATTTTAGTGGCACAGTAACCTTAAAAGGGCAGGCAAGTGCAGATCCTAACGCTAATGTAACCATTGACTATGAGTATAGACCTTTAATGTCTCTTGATAAAAAAACAATGATGGGTTTCCAGGCTGATTATCAATTTAATGATGCCACAAATCTGGGTGCAACCATGATGTATCAGATAGGTTCGTCCCGTGAAAAACACCCCAAAATTGGAGCGGAACCAAAGCACAATTTAGTTGGTGCACTGGATGGCAAAGTGAGAACAGAAGCCCAGTTCCTAACAGATGTCGTTAATCAGATTCCACTTATAAGAACCAATGAACAATCCAATCTATCTTTATCTGGCGAAATAGGAATGAATATGCCAAATCCCAATACTACCGACAGCAGACAGGCTTATATTGATGACATGGAGGGTGTGGTAGAAGAATTGTCTCTGGGGATAAATAGACCAGAATGGCATTTTGCCAGTTATCCTGTTGGGATTGAAGATGCAAGTAATGTTGTTGATACTCTAAATAAAACCAACCGAGCAAATTTTTGGTGGTATAATCCTCCGGATAAATATGATATGGAAGATCTCTATCCTCCTGAGGAACTTTCTGACGAGGAGAAAAGAGAAAGTGTACCTGTATTGGAATGCATGCTGAAACCCATCCACGAAGAACCTAATTGGTCGGGTATGATGAAATCCACCGGTGCTGTAGATCTGTCCAAGAAGAAGTACATCAATATCGTGGTAAAATCAAATGCTATTCAAGGTGATACTTTGTATCTGAATCTGGGCTACATTAGCGAAGATTCATATCCGATATTTCATCCAAATAATAAATGGGATAAAGAAGATGGCATAGTATTTGAAGATGGAGAATTGGACATAGGTGAAGATGTTGGCTTTGATCATGTCCTGGGCGAAGATCCCGATCCGCCTTTGAGCCATGATAGTGACGGAGATATAGGAGAGAGCGACGACGGGAATGACGATTACTGGTATGATTCGGAAAATGAAAATGATTTTAGAGGATTGAACGGAACAGAAGGAAATGGAAAATTAGATGATGAAGACTTGAATCGTGACAAAAATTTTTCTACAGTGAATGGCTATTATGAGTATGCTCTGGATTTAGCTAATCTGGATATTACAGACGAAATTGTTACTAATGAATATAATGGCTGGAAATTTATAAAAATACCCTTGCAAGATTCTTCCTTTTATAAGAAAAAAGGTCCTACTGATGTAAATTTTAAAATAATTAAATATGCTCGAGTCTGGTTGAAAAGAACTAATGTAGAAAGCCCCGATTTCTATGATTCTCTTCTTGTAGATTTTCAATCTATCTCTATCGTGGGAAATAAATGGATTGCCTCATCTGTACTAGACTCTACTCTCCATACACCTGTAGATGTTTCTCCAAATGAAAAATTTGAAGTTACTGCAATTAATAATCGTGAAAACTTAAATTATGAACCTGCACCGGGTAGCGTGATTGAGCAAGATGCTACAACCGGACAGGAAATATTGATAGAACAGTCTATCTCTCTGGATTGTGAAAATCTGTCTGATAATAGATTTGTTTATGCCAGACAGAATTTTCTGGATGCAGTAAAATTATTAAAGTATAAAAAAGTAAAAGTGTGGGTGTATGGACAAAAAGGCATAAATTCCAATACTCCTGATGAAGAAATTTTTGTCTTTAGGCTTGGCACTGATACATTAAATTATTATGAATATCGTGATACTATCAGGATTTATGACGATCTGGGACAAAAAATGCAAGAAAACCGTTGGCAAGAAATAACCCTGGATTTTTCACAATTTTCAGAATTAAAAAAAGGTAACATACCTGATACTACGGCGAATTTTCGCATTGTAGGAGAACCTAATCTAAATAATACCAAGCAGGTTGCAGTTGGATTATATAGACCTGAAAACACGGAAGGTGAATTTACGGGCAGAATTATTGTGGATGACATAAGAGTAGCTGATCCTTATGATGATATGGGGTTTGCAACCAAGTTAAGCATGAATGCAAAGATTGCTGATCTCGCCCAAATTACGGCAAACATTTCCAGCGAAACTCCCAATTTTTATAGTATCGGCGAAACATCAGGAAACAATAAGAACAAATTGCGCTATAGTATCAATAATACATTTAATGTCCATAAATTCTTCCCTTCAGAATGGGGCTTGAATATGCCTTTAACCTATAATTACTCACGTGCGGAAGAAACCCCTCGCTTTGCATCTAACTCGGATGTACTATTAACTACAAAAGCAGAAAAGGATTCTGCAAAAATATTTAATAGATCAAACTTATTAAAACTTTCTCTGAAAAAAGATAAAAAGTCCGAAAATCCAATTGTGCATTATTTATTTGACAATTTAAGCTTTAACGCTCGTGTCAAAGATGATATCTCCACTTCACCTACAAGCAGGGATACAACTCGTCATTATTCAGGCTCTGCCAGTTATGGTCTCAATCTGCCCAGCCTCGGTTTTGATCTCTATAAAAATAAACTGGGTTTTAACTTTCTACCGAAAAAAATTAATATTAATGTACACTATAATCATAAAGTAGAAGATCGATGGAAGAATGCCAGTGGAGATGGAGTTAATGAATTTGTAAACGAAAAATTGGAACCAAACAGAACCTTAAAGCCCCGAATAAATATTAATTACGAATTTCTCTCTGATTTTTCAACTAATTATTCTCTGGAAACTACACGTGATCTCCAAAGAAGAAAGAAAATGGGTAATGTAAATATTGGGATAGAGGAAAAAAGATCACAAACATTAAATCTAAATTATGACCCGTTTTTTCTCAAATTCCTTAATTTTTCATCAAATTATAAGGTTGATTACAATCAAAATCGACAGGAGGATGTGGAGTCAGATTCTGTAACCACGAGTTATTATAATGTAAAAAACAATCGCAATTCTTCTGTAAAAATTAAACTTGCTTTCAAGGATTGGGGTAAAGGACTTTATGAAGCTTCTTCAAATTTGATGAAAGTGGAAAAAAAAGATGGCGACAAGCAAGAGCAGGAGAATCAGGTAAAACAGAATCAAACTAACAAACAGCAAAAATCGCAGCAAAAGCAGCCCCAAAAAGGACAACAGAGTTTAAACCAGCAAGAGCAGACTAAACAATTTTTGGAAAATCAGCAAGCTGCTGGAGACGACACTAAAAGAAGAGAAAGAGGTCAGCAGCAAAAAAGCAAGGTTCCAAAACAGAAATCAGGAGAAGCTCAGACAGTCCAAGACGAAGGCGACGAGAAAAAGAAAAAAGACGAAGGCGAGGAAAAAGAGCCAAAGCCCGAAGAGGAAACAGGGCCTTCAAGACCTTTGCATAAAACCATACTGGGATTTTCCGGAAAAATGTTGGGTGGATTTTTAAAAACTATAGGTAGTACTTCCGTTCAGTATAAAAATTCTATTGAATCAAGATACGAAACTTCTATAGATTCAATTCCGCAATACTCTTATCAATTTGGTCTTAATGATCAAACTTATGGTAATTTTAAATCAGATGCAAGCAGTGATCAAATAGATGTTTCACAAAGCAAAAATCTTAAACTCGACTTTCTTTTGAGCGGGTTATCTTCAAATTTAAAAACAAATTATCAGCTCAAGTTATCAAAAAACTCGGGCAGCAAGAACAAAGTAATCACCTTCACTCTTCCAAGCGTTGGCTTAACCTATAATGGTTTTGATGATTTGATTAATAGCAAAATATTTACCAGCACCTCTCTGCAAACCAAGTTCTCCCGCGAGATTTCTAATCGAGGTGAAGGCTACTGGGATACACCCCCTAAAGAGAGTGAAAGCTTACAGTTTTATCCCTTGCTTTCATTTAATACAGACCTTTTTAATAAATTTCCCATTACAATCTCCTGTAATTATACCCATAAATACGAGCAGGACAATTCAATTAGTAACGTAAAGAATCGTAATAATGATTTAAATTTTCGAACAAAATTTAAGTATTCTTTTAGCTCCCCCAAGGGAATTAAAATTTTGTTCTTCAAAAGACTGAAAATGCGGAATGAATTAACTACCAATCTTGATATTTCATATAATATCAATACGCAGGAAACATGGACACCTTCTCAGGGTTGGGGCTATGAAAAGGACAATACCACTTTAAAAGTAGAACCCAGAGTTCAATATAATTTTAGTAGAGATATTGACGGTGGTCTCACCATTTCTTATGAAGTTAATGATGAAAATAAGCGAAATAAGAAAACTACAACCACAAATGTTAGTTTGTGGGTTAATTTTAGATTCTAGTCATGGCTAGATTAATTGCAGTAGGTGACATACACGCCCAATACTATATGCTTCAGGATTTGATGCATAAGATCAAACCCAATGAAGCCGATAAGTTTGTTTTTCTAGGGGATTATATTGATAGGGGCAGATATAGTAAAAAAGTTGTAGATTACCTGCTGGATTTTGATGAAAAATATAATTGCGTCTTTTTGCGCGGTAATCATGAAGATATGTTGCTTGATTATCTGGAACTGGAGCAGAAGGCAAAATATGGCGAAGCCTATTTATCTAATGGGGGAAGAAAAACAATAATCTCGTATGCCGTCTTCTGCTTGAAAAAAAAAAAATTTAA
>JAGXLO010000120.1 GCA_018334695.1 Candidatus Cloacimonadota bacterium | reverse complement strand
CAGAAAAACAAATGTTGTTGCTGGTGAAGAAGGTGGGATTACCCAACATATTGGAGCATATCAAGTTGATTATCAGGGAAAAGGTATAACCTTTATTGATACTCCCGGACACCAGGCTTTTACAGCCATGCGCGCTAGAGGTGCCGATATTACCGATATCGCCGTAATAGTTGTCGCAGCAGACGATGGTGTTATGCCTCAAACCGAAGAAGCTATTGATCATGCCAAAGCAGCTGGAATTCCTATGATATTTGCGATAAATAAAATGGATCTACAAGCTGCTAATCCGGAAAAAGTAAAACGCGAACTGGGTGAAATCGGAGTCCACCTGCAAGGCTGGGGCGGTGAAATCGAATATGTAGAGTGCTCTGCTGAAACAGGTGATGGAATCAATGAGCTGCTTGACCTGATTACTCTAACCGGTGAAGTAGAAGAATTGGAAGCCGGTGTAGATATTAAAGCAAATGGAACTGTAATAGAAGCTAAGCTTGATAAAGGATTGGGCCCTGTTGCCACAATACTTCTTAGGAACGGTTTTCTAAAAAAAGGTGCTGCTATAATCTGTGGTGTTGAATACGGAAGTATAAGGCTTATGCTTGATGAAAGAAATAACGAAGTTAAAAAATGTGGTCCGTCTGATGTCGTCCAAATTTTGGGTCTTAACGGTGTACCCGTTGCAGGTGATATTCTTAATGCGGTTGAAGATGAAAAAACAGCTAAAGAATTAAGTGAAAAAAGAAACGCCGAAAAAAGAAAAAGACAGCTTACCAGTGGCAAAGGTGTTACATTGGACAATCTTTTTGATAAAATCAGTGAAACGGAGCTGACTAATCTTAATATAATCATAAAAGCCGACACGGATGGCTCAGTAGAAGCAATTGCCGATGCACTTCAGAATATCGAATCTGAAGAAGTTGCAATAAATATCGTACGCAAATCAGTGGGCGGTATTGTAGAAGCAGATGTGGATCTCGCCAGCGCCTCCGATTCCATAATTATAGGTTTCCATGTGCGTCCAAATGCAGAAGCAAGAGAAGCAGCAGAACGAGAAGGCGTAGAAATAAGAATATATGATATTATTTTTGAAGTTATCGAAGATGTAAGAAATTCTATTGAAGGAATGCTTTCACCTATTATCAAAGAGAAGAAATTGGGCGCAGCTAGAGTAAAACAGGTGTTTAAGATATCTAAAGTAGGCACCATTGCCGGTTGTTATGTGGAAGAAGGAAAAATTACTAATGATGCGCTATTAAGACTCTATCGTGATGATATAAAAATATACGAAGGTCAAATAGAGAATTTGAAACGCTTCCAAAATGATGCAAAAGAAGTAGATGAGGGTAAAGAATGCGGTATTTCGATAGAGAATTACAATAATATAGAGGAAGGCGATGTAATAGAAGCCTACACTGAAATCAAAGAAAAGAAAAAATTAGAATAAATAATGTTTTTAAGCTGCAAACTGTTTCATATATACATTCCTATGTCTCAGTCCTTAAAAAATAAGCGAAGTATTATAACTGCTCTCAAAAGAAGACTGAGAAACAATTTTAATATATCTGTCTCCGAAGTTGATAATCACGATGTTTGGAAAAGTGCTACGATCGCTATAGCTATGGTAGGTAATGATAGGCGCTATGTAGAGAAAAAATCTTCTGATATTCAAAATTTTATCAAAAAACATTTTTATGAACTGGAAATAACAAAGATAGAGGATTATTTCTAATGACGAACTTTAGAATGAAACGGCTAAATAGTGAATTAAAAAAGACTATCTCGGAAATACTTACCTATGATGTGCGAGATAAAAGATTGGCGAATGTTGTTATAGAAGAAGTGCAGGTAACACCAAATTTGCAGCATGCAAAAGTTTTCTTTACTATTCTAGAAGATAAATATAAAGGGTCTGTGAAAGCAGGTTTCAAAAGTGCGAGCCCGTATATAAGACTAAAATTGGCTCATCAATTAGACCTTAGACAAACTCCCCAATTGCATTTTATTTATGATACAACAGAACGCGATGCTGCTCAGCTGGAAGAATTAATTGAATCTGAACGCGATAGAAATGAAGATAATAAATAAAAGCCAAAAAGAATTTTTGAACGCTCTTCATAATAACAAAAAATTTTTACTAACTACCCATATTAATTCCGATGGCGATGGTTTGGGTGCAGAAGCAGCTCTCTTTCTGTATTTAAATTATCTCGGTAAAGATGTAAAGATTGTAAATGACGCCAAACCAGCAGCACAATATGATTTTTTAAATTTACCGGTAGAAACTAACCTAGAATATGAAGATGTAAAGAACACTGTGCTCATAATAATGGATTGTAATGAAATTGCACGTATCAACGATTGTTTTGTCCCATACCTTGGAAAATTTAAAAAAATTATCGTAATAGACCATCATCGTGATCCCCAACATTTCCAAAATTCTATTGAGATTATAGATCACCGGGCTTCTTCTGTTTGCGAGATTGTATATCTTCTTTTAGAGAAAGAATTTAACAACCTGCCCCACGCTATTCGTCTTGATATCTATCAGGCAATTTATGCTGGTATAATATTTGATACTAATAATTTTGTTAACTCAAACGTAAGTAAAACTACTTATTTTATTTCAGGAGAAATGATTGAAAGGGGAGTTGATAATACCCTTTCTTATAGACATATATTCGAGGATAAACCCAATTCAAAATTAAAGCTTCTGGGAGAAACTTTATCCTCATTAGAGGAATATTTAGACGGGAAAGTTGTATTTTACATGACTACACAAGAGATGTTAGAGAAAACCGATACCAACATGACAGATGCCAATGGATTCACTAAGGAAGTTCGACCGGATGGATTGCGTCAAGTTGTTGTTTATATTCGAGAAATTGCGAAAAATAAATATCGCGTCTCACTGAGATCAAAAAAGCTTGATGTTCAGAAAATAGCCAAAAAATTTGATGGTGGAGGACATAAATTGGCAGCAGGTTTTAAGAGCAATAGGCAAATTGATGAACTCAGGAAAGGTATATTAAGTTTGATTTCGAAAAAACTCCAGGAAATTTAGAACTTATAATATTTTTTTATGGAAAACATCTATCAAATAAAAGGTGAGCTGAGAAATCCTGTTGTTACTCTGGGTACTTTTGATGGTGTGCATCTGGGGCACCAAAAAATTATGGAGACAGTTGTTCAAAGAGCCGAAAAACTTAAGGGCAAATCCGTTGTCGCAACTTATCATCCACATCCTTTGGAAATATTGCGTGAAGAGCATTATCCCTATTTGCTTTTGGAAAAAGAGAAAAAAGAGGAAATTTTAAAAAAACTTGGTATAGATTTTGTTTTATGGCTGGATTTTGACAAAAAAATGTCTAATAAGCCTCCTCAAAAATTTGTAAAAGACTGTTTTGTGGATAAATTAGACGCCAGAGAAATTATTTTGGGCTATGATTGGCATTTTGGCAGGAATCGAGAGGGAGATTATCATCTTATGAAAAAACTGGAAAAGAAATACGATTTTAGCGTGGATGTTGTAGAAGAAGTACTTGTTGACGGAAAAATTGTATCCAGTACTCAAATCCGCGATTATATTAATCAGGGAAATATTGCTGATGCCAACAAAATGCTAGGGAGAAATTATTCAATATATGGCAAGATTCAGCGAATTCAAAAAAATGAGGAAAAAAATCTTTATGAATGCGAATTCCAAAAAAGCGAATTCCGAAAATTATTACCCACCTGTGGTATATACCGCGCAGTAGTAACTCATAAAAATAACGATCAACCTGTAATTTTAAGAATATCGCAAAATAATAAGAAAGATGCAAAAAAAATGTCTCTGCTTTATTCTGATAGAATTTCTTTGTCCAGGGGTACGTTAGAGGTTTCTGTTGTTTCTCAATTAGATTTAGATGTTAATAATCTGGACAATAATTTGATACAAAAACTATTACAAACTAAAAGATAATAATAGATGGAAATTTAAATGCGAGTTGGTTTTGGTTATGATGTACACCCTTTAGTTAAGGGAAAAAAGCTCATCTTGGGCGGAATTGATATACCATTTCCCAAAGGTCTGGCAGGTCATTCTGATGCAGATGCACTGATTCATGCAATTATTGATGCTCTTCTGGGAGCTGCAAATTTGGAAGATATTGGCTCTCATTTTCCGGACTCAGATGAAAAATATAAAAATATAGCAAGTATGGTTTTGTTAAAAAAAGTAAAAAAATTGATTAAAGCAGAAGCTTATGAGATTGAAAATATAGATACTACAATTGTACTGGAGAAACCAAAATTAAAAAAGTTTGTGCCTAAGATGAAAAAAAATATTGCTAATAATCTTGGTATTAATGAAAAACAAATATCGATTAAAGCAACAAAAGAGGAGAGCCTGGGGTTTGTAGGTCAGGAGAAGGGGATAAAAGTTTTTACAGTTTGTTTGTTAAAGGAGAAGTCTTGAAATGCAAAAAGTAGATCTCTTAATCAAGAATGCAAAAGAATTATTAACTCTTGCTTCTGATAAACCCAAAACAGGCAAGGATATGCAAGATCTGGGTATTATAAATGATGGAGCTGTGGCTGTTGATAATGGAAAAATTGTTGCTGTAGGCACCACTACCAGTATAAATCGAGAGTATAAAGCACAAATTGTTTTGGATGCTTCCGATAAGGTTGTTATGCCAGGTTTTATAGATCCTCATACGCATCCTGTATTTGTAAACACCAGAGAAAATGAATTTGAGATGAGATTACAGGGGAAAACATACAAGGAAATTTCCCAAAGCGGTGGAGGTATCCGTGCCAGTATTAATGATGTTCGTAAAGCAAGCAAGGAAGAATTATTAAGACTTTCTGTAAAAAGAGTCTCTAAAATGCTGGCACAAGGTACAACTACAATAGAAGCAAAAAGTGGTTATGGTCTATCCCTTGAGTCAGAAATAAAGATGCTGGAAGCTATTAATGAACTTGATGAAAAGACTCCTATAGATGTTATTTCTACTTTTTTAGGAGCTCATGAATACCCGGAAGAATATAAAGAAAATCATGAAAAATATATTGAAATCATTATCAATAAAATGCTTCCTGAAGTAGTCGATAAAGGTTTGGCTGATTATTGTGATATTTTTTGTGAAGAACACGTTTTTGATATCGAAGAATCCAGACGTATACTTAGGCATGCAAAAAAGCTGGGTTTTAAGATTCGTATGCATGCCGATGAATTAGAACCAATCGGGGGCGCTGAACTGGCTGCTGAATTAGGTGCAATTTCTGCTGATCATCTGGTAGCAGTTTCGGATGAAGGTATAAAGCAGATGAAAAAAAAGAGTGTTATTCCAATTTTACTCCC
>JAGXLO010000119.1 GCA_018334695.1 Candidatus Cloacimonadota bacterium | reverse complement strand
AGTATGTCCAACTTAATAAAATATAGAAGGTACAAGTTCAAAAAATTTCTTCCCTTTTAAAAGGGAAGAATCTTAAAACATAAAACATATAAGTCTAAACAAAAAACCGTGCAGTAAACCTTGCAATATTCATATTTATCTTAAATCCAAAAGTAACTTGACATTATCGGAATTAATTTATTATTGACATAAGTTCATAATTATGGTAAAGTATGAAAAAATGAATATGGGAGTTAAGTATTAGGATATGGTGGTTCTTTTTAATTTTTTTATTTAGTGTATGGTGATCTTCTTTGGTGGGATGACATTTACTACTCAAATTAACGATCTTAATATTTTGAATGGGTAGAATTTAACAACAGAAGAATTAATTAAGACTGGTGAAATGATAAATAATTTACAGCATCTTATTAATCTAAAGCAGGATTTAACTTATTACCTGACAGATTACTTGAACGGGGGACTGAGGGGAATGTACTTGATATAGAAGCACAAGTTGAAGAGTATTATCAGACTAGAGATTGAAATACAAATGCAGTACCTATATCTAAAAAAAGAAAAATTAGTAGAATTGGATTTAGATGTATATATGAATGTAATATAGAGGTAAAGAGATTATTATTTAAATTTTTTTCTGAAACAATATATAAGAAGTACAGATCAGCCTCAGGTGAACATTCTTAACGAGTAGTCATACAAAGAGTATGCTACAGGAGGTTTCAAAAACTACTCTGGATATCTTTTGATATCATTTTATCAGGAATTTAACCTAAAATTAAAAAAAATAAAAAAATTGTGAACTAATTGTTAATATACTGCTAATGTAGATACTATGGACAATTAAAGAACAAATTGCCCACATTAACCACACCGTTTAGAAAACCAAAGACCAAGCTTACCACATATCCATAATTACGACTATGACTACGGCTACTGATTTTGATAAATCAAGCCCATCATAATTATCATATATTTATGGAGATATATTGATGATTTCCAAACATATTATACGAGGAGGAAAAATAATGAAGATAGAAGTAAAAGAATTTAAAAATTCTATTCAACCAAGTCCGTATCTAGTTGTTTCATGTCATAATGAAGAAGGAGAATATAATGCATTAGCAGTGGCTTATGCCTGTAATTGTAGTTTTGATCCGCCTATGGTCATGGTAGGAATTGTCCCCAGCCGTTATTCTTATAATATGGTTAAAGAAACAGGTGAATTTGTGGTAAATCTAGCTTCCGAAGAATTAGAAGAAGAATTAAATTATCTTGGTTCTAATAGTGGAAGAGATGAGGACAAATTAGAACAATTAGAATTAGATTATATAGAAGGAGAAGAGATCAGTGCACCAATACTTAATGATTTTCCTGTAAATATAGAGTGTAAGGTAATTGATTCGATTAAAACTGGTTCTCATGAAATGTTCGTAGGCAAAATTGAATATATTCATTGTGATGAAGAACTGGTTTCTGAAGATGGAAAAATTGATTTTGATAAAATAAACTTACTTTATGGGAGAAAATAAAAAATGAAAAAGAATCAGGTGAAACAGATGTAAAAGATGGAGAAAATATTGTGGGGACATTTGTGCTAATTGCTTACAAGGTAGTAGTAAAGGTATTGGCAGAAGCCGGATATGATTTTGCTTTTATAGATGCTGAACATTTCATGAAAAATCCAAAGACTATTGAACAAATGATGACAGCCTGTATTACTCTTTTTGTGAGAGCACAGGATAATTTGTAGAGCTTTAGATTGTGAAGCCCAGGGTATAATTGCTTCTCATATAAACACAAAAGAAGAGGCAGAAAAGGTGATTGAGACAGCAAAATATGCCCCGATGGGTAAGAGAGGTACATGTAATCCCCGCCCAGTATCTTATGGAGTTAATGGAGTAGAATCAATGCAGAATTACTATAAGGAAGCAAATGAAGAAACAATAATTATCTGACAGATTGAAACCAAGACGACTGTTGAAAATCATGTCTCTTAACAATATGGGTAAATTTAGAGATGGTATCAAGTGTCTAAAAAGGAAAATAGTCGCAAACGATACAGGAAAAGTATTAATAAATACAAGAAATGGATAATAGAACTACACCTATGATGGAATTGATTAAGAAATTGAATCGTAAATTAGTTGGCGCCTACATTATTATGCTGTTTCGGATAATTTTAAGAGAATTAGACAAATTTATTATATTTTTTTTTATTTGTTGTATAAATGGCTAAATCGCAGCAGTCAAATGATAAGCTTTAGTGGGTTAAATATAAACTTTTCTTAAAGAAATATACCATTACAAGCCCAAGTATTAAAGCGAATCTTTACTAAATAGACAATTGTCAAATTTTGTGAAGGATTGAGTGAGGATCCTTATGCCATAATGTGTCACGTACGATTCTATAGAGGAGTTGGAATTAGAAGATTCCGCTTACTCGACACAAAAAATAGTTTCCAACAGATGTTTTTTGATGACACTGTAACTAATATGCCAAAATAGCTTAAAGATTTTCTGAAAGATAGCTGGGCTCATGTTTTTCAAAAAATAATCTTTCCAGCAATTAATGAAGATAGATTTGCAGTTTTATATAGTGATAAACCTTCTAGACCTAATTTTCTAATAAATGTAATCATTGGAGCATTGATCTTAAAAGAAATATTTCAACTTTCTGATGTTGAACTATTAGGCTCGATTTACTTTGATGATAGGTTTCAATATGCTTTACGCTTAACTAGCTTTGATAAACCGCCGGTTTCTATTAATACCTTTACTAATTTTTATGCTTATGAAGCAGCAGCAGGTATCGATTTAATAAAAGAAGAAGTAGAAAGTCTTTCTAATTTTATCGCCGAAAAACTTGAGATTGGTGATGAGAAGATTCATGTTGGTTCTTTTATAGTTACTTCTTCCAGTAAAAACATGTCCAGAATAGAATTAGTCTATACAGTCAATATCAATTTAATTAAAAAATTAAAACAACTGGACAAAAAAGCAATACCAGAAAACTGTCTTGATTATCTAAAAAAGGGGCATAAAAAAGATACCATTTACAAAACAAGAGATAAAGATATTGAAACCAAGCTGGAATTCTTATTGAAACACTTCCAGATGTTAAATAGGGCTTCCTTAAAAAGTTCTTCCAAGATTGAACAAACAGAAGAATTTAAGACCCCAAGACGAATGCTTGACGAACAAACTGACAATGATGATTTCGATAAACTTAATCCCGGCGAATTAAAGATAAAAGAAGGACAGATCTTAAACTCAGATATCTTGCAAAACCCCAGTGATCCTGATGCAACTTATCGTTACAAATAAGGCCATAATATCGGTTATACTGCCAATGTTGTAGAAGTATTCGATGACGATCATAGTGTCATTAAAGATTATGATTTTAAGCTTAATATATATAGTGATCGAAAGTATAGTAAAGATACTACCCAAAAAATTAGACGTTAATAAAGAGCTTAAAAATCCAGTCAAAATGTTAGTAGATGGTGCTTACTTTACCCTTTAAATAGCTGAATTAGCTGTAGAGAAGGGTATTGAATTAATACCCGGATAATTAATTGGCAGAAAAGCAAGTACATCTAAATTAAGTTTTGCAAAAAACTTTCAAATTAATGAAGATAATCTGATTACAGAATGTATTGACGGACAAAAACCTTATTTTAGTATCTATGATAATGAAAAAGAAGTCTTTACTTCCAAGTTTGCTAAAGAGAATTGTTCAGGTTGCAGTTTTAAAGAACAATGCAGAATTAAATTTCAAAAGAAAACTAATACTGTTAGATTTAATAAATCCAGATATCTAAGAGATAGTATTAGAGAAAAAATGGATACCAAAGAATATGTTGAACTCACCAACCATAGAGTAGGGATAGAAGGGCTACCTTCTGTATTTAGAAGGAAATACAATGTTGATAATATGCCTGTCCGGGGTGAAGTGCGTTCAAAATTCTACTTTGGCTTCAAGGTATTGGCCACTGACGCTGAAAGACTACTAAATCGTCCGTTGATAGTTACTGGATAAGGTCTGTTCTTATCTATTTTTATATTTTTTATTCAAGTAGAGTTAATTAGTTGGATATTTACTAAATTCATTCAGTTAGAAGTACTTGTTTTTGTGTTGCAAACATTTTATATTTTAGTATAAGTTTTTGTAGATTTATTTCATATTTATTGATGGGAAATAGGTATTTTTGTCGCAATTTGTTGTGTGTTTACTTTTTTGAGTGAAGAAATATTGTAAAAAACTTGCAGTATTTTATTAATTGAGGTTCTTTCAAAATTGTTTTTTTAGAACTTAAAATAATTTTTTGAATTATTTAACTGAAGATAATAAAATATAAATTTTAGAAAGGAGCTATTAAGAAATTGAAAAAAGTAGGTATAATAATTTGTGGGCGATATCAGAATTGTGGAGGCGGTAAGTGTTTAATGTCACTAAGAGAGCATGAGGGAGGGTTTTCTCTATATAAAGAAGAATTACAATTAGTAGGATATTCTTATTGTGGAGGTTGTCCAGGTGGAAATATAGAATACGTACCGGAAGAAATGATAAATAATGGAGCAGAAGTTATACATTTGGCTACTGGCATGATTGTTGGTTATCCTCCATGTCCGAGATTATTTAAATTTAAAGAATTTATAGAGAGTTATTATGAAACAAAAGTAGTATTAGGAACTCATCCAGTACCAATGAAATATTTAAAGACACATAAAAAACTATCGTTTTGGAATGATAAAATTAAAAATGAAATGGAGTATTTGTTTCCAGAAGATAAGATCATGATAAAGTATAATTAATAATTTTTTTTGGTTTCATTGTGAGAAAGAAAAAGAATAAGTCAAACAAAAGCTGAACTTTTAACTTTATTACTTGGATAAGCTAGAATATATAATTCAATGTATGGGGGAAGAAAAATAATAGATACATACACTGTACTTTATTTGATATGTAATGTAAAAAACATTTAGCGAGTAACAAAATATGTCTTAAACTATATAGAATCAGCAGGAGAAAAATATAGATATTTAATTTATGTAAAGATCCCAGCAAGATCTCAGCACAGAGTATGAAACCAAATATTCTTTTATAGTGTTTAATAATAGATCTATTTAAGTAAATATAGGTATATCAGGCTTTATAGTTATTATTAGACTTTAATAAGGTGGTCCAAATTTATCTACGGATCAGTAGGCGGAGGGTTCAAGTCCTTCCGGGCACGCCATTTATTAACCTTATCATATCAATGATGATAAGGTTTTATAATATTTATAGAAGTATAAAAATATGCTTAAAAAGACTAAATGTTAGACTGCAGGAATTAAAAAAGAATTAAAGACAATG
>JAGXLO010000118.1 GCA_018334695.1 Candidatus Cloacimonadota bacterium | reverse complement strand
ATATATTAAACTTCAAAATGATACTTTATGTGCAGATTTTAAACTAGAGACTCATATAAAGTTTCATATATTGTGTTTTATCATCTAAAAAGAGTAGTCCATCAGTATTTTTTGCACAAAAAGAAAATTGCAAATATTAGGAGCTCTGAACTTAAAAGTAACATAAATATTTCTCCGATTATAACTAACAGCATTTAAAAAGTCATATACAGCATCCTTTTTAACAGGTAAATAATATGAATTAAATTCTTATAGTTGATATAAATTTATCCAAAAAAAGCAATTGAAAATTAGCTGAAATCCAATTAGACAAGAGGTACCTTTTAATATAAGAAAATTAGATTTTCTCAACAATTTACAAGGTTTAATGTCCTTAAAAAAAGATACACTTCCAGAGTTAATTTGCTTTTTATTATAATTATTTTGTGGCATAATAGTATTCAACAAGAACATCCCTTTCTTATTGGTATGTTAGTTATCTTGCTACATTACTATTATACCATAAGTGGGGGTATTTTTGTATGTTTTTGAACTACTTTTTTGAGCGAAAAACCCAATTATATTCAGGAGGAAAATCTAATAATTAACTCTGAAAGTTGAGTTACTAAATTAATTTCCAGTATGTTTCTTAAATTTGAGGGTCCAGTCAACAGAATAATGGATATACTTGGTTTATATATTCCTTTAATATAAGAAATAGATGAGGATAAAAGCATATAATACATAAATAATCAGGTACTGAAAATATCATGGGTTTTAACAATTTGGTCTTAAATTTAGAAGACCCATTACCAGTATATTTTCGTATTATAGGTTTTAAATATGCTTAGTAATAATAAAAAGGAGAGATGTTATGAGGATAAAAAAATTATTTCAAACAATTGATACTCATACTGCGGGAGAACCTACAAGGACAATTACAGGTGGTATTCCTTATATACCTGGCAAGACTATGAGTGAAAAGATGCTGTATTTTAAAAAAAATAAAGACTGGATAAGACAAGCATTAATGTTTGAGCCTCGTGGTAATAATGTTATGTCTGGTGTGATTTTGTCTGAACCTTGTAATCCTGAAGCAGATATTGGTGTATTTTTTATAGAAGTTGGTGGTTATTTACCCATGTGTGGGCATGATACAATTGGGGTTTCAACAGCCTTAATTGAGGGTGGTATAGTTGAAGTTAAAGAACCAGTAACAAAGATTAAACTGGATACACCGGCTGGTTTAGTCGAAGTAAAAGTTAAAGTTAAGGACAATGTCGCTCAAGAAGTTACTTTTAAAAATGTGCCGGCATTTCTTTTTGCTGAAGATGCTGAAGTAGATATTGAGGGTTTTGATACCAATACAGTAGATATTGCTTATGGAGGAAACTATTATATTATTGTAGAAGCTGATAGTTTTAATCTTGAATTAGTTCCTGAAAATGCTACAGATATTAACAGAGTGGGTAATATTATAAAAGCAGCGGTAAATGAACAAATTGAAATATGTCATCCAGAAAAAGATTTTATAAATGAAGCTACTCATGTAATGTTTTGTGGAAAAGCAAAGAAAGAAAAAGCGGATGTTAAGAATGTTGTTGTAATACCACCGGGTTCGATTGATCGTTCCCCCTGTGGTACGGGTACTTCATCCAGATTAGCTACTTTCTATGCAAAAGGTGAATTATCTACAAATCAAACATTAACTTTTGAGAGTATTATTAATACATGTTTTAAGGGTAGAGTATTGGAGGAAACTAAGGTGGGTAGTTATAAAGCTGTAATACCTGAGATAACCGGCAGCGCATATGTTACAGGTTTAAACCAGTGGGTAATAGATCCCGAGGATCCTATTCCGGAGGGATATCTACTGGGGCGATAAAGTAATTATTTGTATTGTGGGCAGTAAATATAATGATTAAGTTCGTTTTTACCTGAAAGGGGGAAATATTTTGCCTGATAGAGTAAATGACCATCCAATATTAGGAGATACAACCAGAAAAGAAACTGTAAATATAACTGTAGATGGTCAAAAGATAGAATCCAAAAAAGGAGAAATGATTGCGGCAGCATTATTTGCCAATGGAATACGAATTAATAGGTATACAATAAAACGTGAAGAACCCCGGGGTATATTTTGTGGTATAGGCCAGTGTACCGATTGTGCTATGACAGTAAATGGCAAACCAAATGTAAGAACATGTGTTACACCAGTTGAAGAAGGAATGGTTGTAAAAACACAATACGGAGTTGGCGAAAGGGAGAAAAATGATGATTAAAAGAGAGGCTGTAGTAATAGGTGCTGGTCCAGCTGGTTTGTCAGCTGCGATTGAAGCAGCAAAAAGAGATGCAGATGTATTATTAATAGATGAAAGTTTAAAGGCTGGAGGACAGCTTTTCAAACAGATTCATAAATTTTTTGGTTCCAGTGCCCATCGCTCAGGTATAAGAGGCATTGATATTGGTAAAGAGTTATTGGAAGAGGCAAAAAAATATGGTGTTGAAATATGGTTAAACTGTGTAGCCACAGGTTTATTTAAAGAAAAAAAGATAGCAGTAGAAAAAAGCTTAGATAATCAAAATAAAACTGCAGAGATTATTAAAGCAGAAAAAATTGTTATAGCAACCGGTGCTTCTGAAAATGCTATAGCTTTTGAAGGCTGGACGTTACCCGGAGTAATGGGAGCGGGAGCTGCACAGACAATGGCCAATATTCACAATGTTTTGCCTGGTGAAAAAATACTTATGATTGGTTCAGGGAATGTAGGACTTATAGTATCATATCAATTATTACAGGCCGGAGCTGAAGTCGTGGGTGTATTAGAAGCAGCTCCTGAAATAGGTGGTTATGGTGTACATGCAGCTAAAATTGTAAGAGCAGGAGTACCTATTCATACTTCAACTACAATAGTTGAAGCCAGAGGCGATGAAAAGAACGGAGTTAAAGAAGCAGTTGTATGTGATGTCGATGACTGCTGGCAACCAATTAAAGGCCAGGAGAAGATTTATGAAGTAGACACAATTACAATTGCAGCAGGTTTAAAACCATTGATGGAATTAGCAAGGATGCATGGTTGTAGATGTGATTTTATTCCTCAATTAGGAGGATGGCTTCCTTTACATGATAAAAATATGGAGACTACCTATCCCGGAATTTATGTTGCCGGAGATTCAGCTGGTGTTGAAGAGGCAAATACCGCTTTAGAAGAAGGAAGATTGGCTGGAGTAGCAATTGCCGAATCACTGGGATATATACATTCAAATAAAGCATCATCAATAAAAAATGAAATATGGAACAGAGTTGATGGTTTAAGGTTAGGGCCTTTTGGTGAATCTAGATTAGAAGCTAAAGAAAAAATTATTAAGACATTTCAATAAATAAGACAAAGGAGGGAATAACTTTGGCACTTTTGAAAAATGGATACATTTCTCTGTCAGAATTAAAGAATGAAAAGGGTTATCCATCTGAAGAGAGATTTAATGAAGGCCCTGTAGCTGTAATTGAATGTATTCAGGAAATACCCTGTAATCCCTGTGTTGAAGCCTGTGATTTTGGAGCTATAGAAATAGAAGGACCAATTACAGATAAACCGAAAATAATAGAAGATAAATGTATAGGTTGTGGTAAATGTATTGCTAAATGTCCGGGGTTAGCTATATTTGTAGTTGATAAAACACACTCTGAAAGTTTTGCATCAGTATCTTTCCCCTATGAATTTCTACCTTTACCTGATAAAGGGATGGAAGTAGAAGCAGTAAATAGAGAGGGAAAAGTTGTATGTCAGGGGGAAGTAATCAGGGTTATCAATAATAAGGAATTTGATAGAACCCCTGTTGTTACAATCAAAATACCGGAAGATAAATTTGATGTTGTTCGAGGTATTAAAAGGAGAAAAGAGAAATAAAGGGAGGGGGATTTACATTGAATGATGATACAATAATATGTCGCTGTGAAGAAGTAACTCTGGGAGAAATAAAACAGGCAATAAAAGAAGGAGCAAGAGATGTAAATGGAATAAAAAGACGTACAAGGGCTGGAATGGGTTTATGCCAGGGCAGGACATGTGAAAAACTTGTACAGATGATTTTAAAACAGGAATTGGGCAAGGAGTATAAAGAATTAAAACCCGCATCTGATCGTCCCCCTGTTAGGCCATTAACCTTTGGTGTACTGGGAGGGGATAAAGATGAATAGTTATGATGTAGTAATTATTGGTGGTGGAGTTATAGGAACCTGCACAGCATATTATTTATCCAGCAAAGGGGTTAAAGTTGCAGTAGTTGAAAAAAATGATATTGCTTCCGGTACTTCAGGTAAATGTGATGGTAATATATTGATTAACGATAAAAAACCCGGATTTGATACTTTAATGGCTTATAAAAGTCAGCAATTGTTTAAAGAATTAGAAAAAGAAATTGAATATAATTTTGATTATAGTCAACGAGGAAGTCTATATATAATTGAAAGTGAAGATGAATGGGATGTTGCCCGGGAATATGTTGATCAACAGGTAGAAGATGGTTATTCAATGAGAATGTTGAGTAAAAAAGAAATTCATGAGCAGGAACCTTATTTAGCTGCTGATATCATTGGAGGTATTGAAATAGATTGTGATGCTGCTATTAATCCCATGCTTTTAGCTTATGGATTAGCTGTTGAAGCAGAAAAAAGTGGAGCAGATTTCTATAATCATAATAAAGTTGAGGATATAATTCTTAATAAAGAGGGATCTGTAGAGGCAGTAATAACTGATAAAGAAAAGTTATATACAGATAATATAATAAATTGTGCTGGGGTCTGGGCTCCAAAAATCGGAAAGATGGTTGGTATAGATATACCCATAAAACCAAGGCAGGGACAAATACTTGTCTCAGAAAAAACATTTCCGGTTGGCAAAAGAAAGATTGTGGAATTTGGCTATATGATGGCTAAGTTTGGAGGTGAAGACTATAGCAGGGATGTTAGTCCTGAATTAGAAGAATTAGGAATAGCTTTTGTATTCGAACCAACTCTTGAAAATAATTTTTTAATAGGAAGCAGCAGGGCTTTTGTTGGTTTTGATACAGATATTTCATTTGAAGTTATGAGGGGTCTGGCTAAAAGAGCAGTTAGGTTTTTTCCTGTAATGGAAAACATCAATGTCATCAGGGCTTATGCAGGTTTGAGACCTTATGTACCTGATCATTTTCCAATTGTTTCAGATGTAAAAGAGGTACCCGGATTTTATATTGCTGCCGGTCATGAAGGTGATGGAATTGGATTGTCTCCGATTACAGCTAAATTGATAACACAGATGATTTGTAAAGATACATTATCGATTGATGTAGAGAAACTTTCTTTTTCTAGATTTAGTAATAATCAAAATTACTGAGAAACTATATATTTAAGTTCAATTTCTATGGCTGATATAAAAAAGGAG
>JAGXLO010000002.1 GCA_018334695.1 Candidatus Cloacimonadota bacterium | reverse complement strand
ATAACAAAGGATTTGCGCCCGCTTGTTTTTCCGATAATAGGATAACCAACAACATTATTTCCTTTTTTAAGAGATTGAAAATATTCCCTGTCACTCAGGTTTGCCTCGACTTTATCCTGAGCTGATGTATAATAGCTGCCATCAGGAAGTGAGTACCAATATAATGCCTTAATCCTTTTAGATGAATTTTCTGTTAATGCCTTTTTAATACTTTGCCAGTCACCTGAAATTACTTCTTCATTTTCTGCAATTATTTTTAATCTCTGCAATTCATTATGTAAAATATCATCCACCTTCTTAGCTGAATTGATCAACAGTTGGAAATCATATTTAGAGGGCTCTTTTTTTGAACAACTTAAGGCAAATATAACAGCTATTGACGTTAGCACGATAATTATTTTTCTAAATCTCATAGAATACTCCTAATAATTTGTATTATAAATATCTTTCACATTTATTTGGTTAAAATGCATTTGTTTAGACAATTATTTGTCAATTTTCCTAATTAATTTTGGTTTACAAAATTCAATCTATTGCAAAAGAAGCTATATTATAAGCAATTATTTTTTTCAAAAAATTGACTAACAAATCCAACTAATAATTTTTTTCACAAAATACAATAAATTGTTTTATTAGGAGCGTTATGCCTTTTATATCTAACACCGAAGAACAGATAAGGAAAATGTTGCAAACTATTGGAGTATCATCCTTCAAAGAATTACTAAAAAACATTCCTGATGAATTATTTGTAAAAAACAATCTTGGACTGGATGCTCCACTTTCGGAGATAGAAATTGCTAAAAAAGTTACTCAACTTTCAAAAAAGAATATCAGCACTCAAGAGAATATAAACTTTTTAGGTGGCGGTATCTATGATCATTTTATTCCGGCTGCCGTAGATTATATCACCAGCAGGCCAGAATTCTATTCTGCCTATACTCCATATCAAGCGGAAGTTAGCCAGGGTACTCTACAGTTTATTTATGAATTCCAAACCATGATTTGTGAGCTCACCGGAATGGATGCTGCCAATGCTTCTATGTACGACGGAGCCTCAGCTGCTGCCGAAGCATTGCTTATGGCTAAGCATTACAATCGCAAAAAGAAATTTCTTATTGCAGATACTATTCACCCGCTTTACAAAGAGGTTATTAAAACATACACATCTGCTCTGGATGTTGAAATTGTCTATATTCCCCAGGAAGATGGTCAAGTAAATATTGAATTCATTAAAGACAACATTGATAAAGATGTAGCAGCAGTTCTGGTTCAATCCCCAAACTTTTTTGGTATAATCGAGGATATGAAAAAAATAGATCCCATCGTACATAAGCAGAGAAGAACTTTGCTTATCGCTGCTGTTGATCCCATCTCACTTATGCTGCTGAACTCACCTGCGGAATATAATGCTGATATAGTTGTGGGAGAAGGTCAGGCTCTGGGTAATCACCAAAATTATGGCGGTCCCCTATTTGGTTTTTTTGCTTCCAAAAAGAAATTTGTAAGAAAAATGCCGGGTAGAATCATCGGCGCTACTCATGATACACAGGATAGAAGAGGCTATGTTATGACCCTTCAGACCAGAGAGCAGCATATTCGCCGGGATAAAGCCACGTCTAACATTTGTACTAACGAATCGCTGTGTGCTCTGGCTGCCACTGTCTATATGGTACTCTTGGGTAAAAAAGGTTTACGCAAGGTATCTGAACAATGCCTGCAAAAATCACACTATTTATTTGATAAAATCAATAATATTGATGGTTTCGAACCTGCTTTTTCTGCACCTTTTTTCAAAGAGTTCGTGGTAAGAAGTGATTTTGAAGTGGACCTTGTTTTAAGAAATATGTTTGAAAAAGGCTATTTTGCCGGAATTGATTTAACTCCTTACGGCTATGACGACCACTTGTTAATTGCAGTTACAGAAAAAAGAACTAAAGCTGAACTGGATAATTTTGCCAAAAAATTAGAAGAAGACACAAAAAAATTGTATCTTTAATTTTAAATAGATCAGGAGAATTATGGTTACTAAAACAATTTTTGAGAAAAGCGTAAAAAACAGAACCGGGTTTTCCCTTGCTAACAGTAAAATCAAAACTGATGTAAAAGAACTTATACCTGACAAACTCAGGCGAAAGAAACAGCCAAATTTGCCGGAAGTTAGTGAACTTGATGCATTAAGGCATTATATCGAAATATCAGCCAAGAACCATTTTATTGAAAAAGGATTCTATCCTCTTGGCTCCTGTACAATGAAGTATAATCCTCAAATAAACGAGATGGTTTGTACGCTACCGGGTTTTACCCATATCCATCCAATGCAGCCCGAAGCATCCGTTCAGGGAGCCCTGGAGATTATGTATGAACTACAAAAAGACCTGGCAAATATTTCCGGCTTTTCACAGGTTTCTCTTCAACCCGTTGCCGGTGCACAAGGTGAATTTACAGGTGTTAATATCATATATAACTACCATAAATCCAAAAGCAGAGATCCCAAAAAGATTATTATGCCAGACTCTTCCCATGGTACAAATCCGGCTACAACTACAATGCATGGATTTGAAGTTGTGGAGATCAAATCCACAGATGAAGGCAAAGTCGATTTGGAAGCACTAAAAGAAGTGGTAGACGATGATGTAGCCGGTTTTATGCTAACTAACCCCAATACCCTGGGAGTTTTTGAGACTCAGGTAAAAGAAATTGCTGATATTATTCATTCTGTGGGCGGCTTGATGTATATGGACGGTGCTAATATGAATGCTATTTTGGGCTATATACGTCCGGGAGATATGGGATTTGATATAACGCACTTTAATTTACATAAGACGTTCTCCACTCCTCACGGTGGTGGTGGACCCGGAAATGGTGGAGTTGGTGTAACTGCTGAGTTGGAAGAATTTCTGCCTTCTCCCATTATTAGCAAAAAAGAAGGTAAATACTATCTTGATTATTCGGCTGAGAACAGTATTGGGAAAGTCCATAGTTTTTTTGGAAACTTCGCTGTGATGGTAAAAGCCTATATGTACATAAAAATGCTGGGTGAAAAAGGATTAAAGCGTGTAGCAGAGAACGCAGTGATCAATTCCAATTATGTGATGAATCAAATCAAAGAATATTTCCCTGTTCCCTTTCATGATGATATCATGCATGAATTCGTCGCCTCCGGAAAAAATTACAGAGAATACGGAATAAAAACTTTGGATATTGCCAAAAGACTTCTTGATTACGGAGTTCATGCCCCCACTATATATTTTCCTTTGATCGTAAAGGAAGCCTTGATGATAGAACCAACTGAGACAGAGGGTAAAGAAACTCTGGATGGATTTATCGAAGCTATGAAAATAATTTCTAAAGAAGCTAAAGAAAATCCGGAAGAACTAAAAAAAGCCCCCACTAAACCCCCTATCGCCAGATTAGACGAAACCGAAGCAATAAAAAATCTTGATATAAAATTTGATTTTAACCAAGAGAAGTAAAAATTTAATTATGAAGTTCAAAGTTATTAAAGAAGAATGTGATATTTGCGGTACCTGTGCTGCTGTGTGTCCAGTTAATGCCATTATATTGAATCAACATACCGCAACGATAGATCAGCAAATCTGTATCGGTTGTAAGAACTGCTTTGTGGTCTGCCCTGTATCTGCCATAGAGAAGCTTGAGGTAGATGATGAAAATTAAAGAATTTTATGATATTGTAATAGTGGGAAGTGGTCCTGCCGGTAGTATGGCTGCTCTTACTGCAGCCCAGGACGGAGCTTCTGTTTTAATGATGGAGAGAGACAAAACAGTTGGAATTCCCGTGCGTTGTGCAGAAGGTATCTCCAAAAGAGGATTGACTCGTTTTTTTGAACCCGAGGAAAAATGGATATCCACTAATATTAAAGGCGCTAAGCTATATGCACCTAATGGAGAATCATGTCCTATGATATCCGATGCTCTGGGAGACGGTTACATCCTGGAAAGAAGACTGTTTGATGAATTTATTGCCCAACAATCACTTTTGCATGGCGCTGATCTTTTAACAGAAGCTAATGTGTATGATCTATTCCGTAAAAATGGTACTATCAGCGGTGTCAAATTTAATCATAAAGGCAAAAAAAAAACATTAAACTGCAACCTGGTAATCGGAGCAGATGGCCCGGAATCAAATATCGGAAAACTGGCAGGTTTGGATACAAAATTATCACTGAATGACGTAGAATCTGCTGCCCAATATCGGCTAACTAATATTGATTATGATAATGATTATACTCATTTTTACTTTGGTAATGAAATTGCTCCGGGCGGCTATGTATGGGTTTTTCCCAAAGATAAAAATACAGCAAATGTCGGAATTGGAATTAGACAGGATAAAGCGGACAAAAATGCAAAATACTATCTTGATAAATGGATTGATAGAAATTATAAAAATCCAAAATCCCTAACTTTTATTACAGGCTGCGTACCAACTGCAATGACACCTGAGGAGATTACTACTGATAATTTGATGCTGGTTGGCGATTCTGCCAGACAGGTAAATCCTGTGACAGGTGGTGGCTTGAGCAATATTCTATTAGCTGCAAATATCGCAGGAACTATAGCTGCGGCAGCTGTTAAAAGGAATAATTTTTCACATAAGTTTTTAAAAAAATACTATAAGATGTGGTTGAAAGAAAAGGGTAAAAGGCAAAAAGTAAATTATAAGTTAAAAAAACTCTTTTTTAATTTTTCTGATATTGAATTTAATGAAACCGTAAAAATGATCCAGGAAATTCCTTCTGATAAACTAACTCTTTTTGAATTATTTAAAGCTGCAGTACATAAAAGACCTTCGCTGATTAAAGATTTAATTAAGACTTATTTATAGTATAAATTTAAAATTCCAGCTCGTATAAAGCTAATATAAAAAAATAAATATTCTAAAGAATTGACAAAATATGGAGAATTCTAATTTTTTTTACAAAATATACAGCATTTATTAAGATTGCTGTAAATCAAAAAAAATAGAGAGGTATTAATGGAAAAAGGAACAGTTAAATGGTTTGATTATAGAAAAGGCTACGGTTTTATTGAACGAGAAAATGGAGAAGATGATTTATTTGTGCACAGAAGTGCTTTTGATGGCTATATTCTAGATGGCGATACTGTAGAATATGAAATTGGAGAAGGCGATAAAGGTCCCTGTGCCGTTAATGTAGCAAAGGTAGAGAATTAAGAAAATAACTACTATTTTATATTTTCCTTTAATTTAGAGTTTAATAAAACCGGGGTGCTCAAAGAAGCTGAGATTATACCCTTAGACCTGAACCAGATAATACTGGCGTAGGAAATTTATATGCTGAGCGCCATATGGTGTTCAGCATTTTTTTATTTTTTTATGAAAAAAATTACGAAAAATACTGGTCTTTATCTAATTTTGGATAGAAATTTTATGCAGAATTTTAAAGAAATGGCTGCGTATGCTGTTAGTAAAAAAATTGAATTTCTGCAATATAGAGATAAAATTTCTGATGATACTACTTTCCGCAGAAACGCTCTCCAAATTTTAGAAATAACGTACCGCTCTAAGACAAACCTAATTCTTAACGATAGATCTAAAATTGCAAAAGAGATAAATTCTGATGGGGTTCATATTGGCCAGAAAGACGAATCATATCAGGCAGTTCGTGAATTATTGCCAAATAAAATTATTGGTATTTCCACCCATAATCTGCAGCAGGCTTTGGCAGCTGAAAAAAGGGGAGCAGATTACATTGGTATTGGTCCAATATTTTCTACCTCCACAAAAGAAAAACCGGAACCGGTGCTTGGTTTGGAACAATTAGAAAGAATTGCTTCAAAAATTCAAATTCCTAAAGTAGCAATTGGCGGACTAAATATGGATACATGCATTCCTGTGTTAAAAAGAGGAGCAAATTATTGCGCAATAATTTCAGCAATCTTGACTGCAAAAAATCCTAAAAATGAGATTGATATAATTTTAAATAAAATAAATAAATTAAATCAAGGAGAGATATGAAATTAAATGAAGAGAAAGTTACCAGGGCAATTCTAAGCAGATATACAGAAAAATTTTTGGATAATCTAGATCAGGATGTAATAATTGCAGGTGCTGGCCCGGCTGGACTTACGCTTGCTTATTATCTTGCTAAGGCAGGTATCAATGTTTCCATTTTCGAAAAAAAGCTATCCATCGGCGGCGGTATGTGGGGAGGAGGTATGCTCTTTAACGAGATAGTTGTCCAGGATATGGGAAAAGAAGTGCTGGATGAACTTGGTGTTAGAACCAGACCGTTTGAAGAAGGTTATTACACAGCAGATTCTGTAGAAGCTGTTACTACAATTTGCTCCAATGCCATAAATGCAGGCGCACAGGTTTTTAATGCGATTTTAGTAGAAGACGTCATGATTGAAGGCGAAGGAGTTTGTGGAGTAGTTGTAAATTGGACTTCAGTAGAAAAAGCTGGTTTACATGTAGACCCCCTATCTGTTCGAGCCAAAATCGTTGTAGAAGCTACAGGTCACCCGCTGGAAGTTTTAAAAATAATTGAAAAGAAAGTTGATGCGGACCTTTACACATCTACCGGTAAGATAATTGGTGAACGCTCCATGAATGCTGAGATGGGTGAGAAAACAGTAGTAGAAAATTCCAAAGAGATATTTAAGAATGTTTATGTGGTTGGCATGGCAGCAAATGCAGCTTTTGGTGCTCATCGCATGGGACCGATTTTTGGTGGTATGATACTGTCCGGTAAAGAACTTGCTGAAAAAATCATTAGAAAATTGCAGTCTCAAACCTAAAGTGTAATTAACCACAAGTTTTATTCTATTATACATTATTAAATGTGATAATTTTCTTATTGAAATTATTGACTATGCAGCTCTATAATTAGTAGGTAGTAACTATAGACTATGGTTAAACATGAAATTTACCGTAAATTAATTCATCTTGGAGCGCTGGTAATTCCCTTTCTCTATTATTTCTTAATAAAAAACATCGGTGTTGCTATTGCAATTTTGCTGCCTATTTCTTTATTATGCCTTGTTATTGACGCTTCCAGAATAGAAAATCCGAAGCTGAAATATCAATTTTATAAATTTTTTGGTGCCAATCTTAGAGAGGAAGAGACCAGTAAACTCACTGGTGCTTCTTATCTTCTTACTTCTTCTGTTGTTTCTATTGTTATCTTTCCCAGAGAAATTGCTTTTTTGGCTATATCCTATCTGGCGATTGGCGATACTTTTGCAGCTCTTGTAGGACAGGCTCTTGGAAAGCGTCAAATCAGAAATACTAATAAAACTCTGGAGGGAATACTCGGTTCATTTCTTAGTTGTGCAATATTTGGACTATTTATTTATTTTTGGAAATTCAAACATGTTTACGGCGATATGGGCAGAGCCGACCCTACACCTTATGTCATAATGATACTGGCCGGTGCTATAACGGCTTCTATAGTGGAAGCAACTAATTTACACATTAATGATAATATAACGATCCCAATTATCTCGGGAATCGTTATGAGTTTGATTTTTATAATAATTTAGGAGTTAATATGAATCTTTCGTTTGTTATTCCGGTATATAATGAAGAACAATCCCTGCAGGAACTTCACGAGAAGATTGTAGAGAATATTAAGGATTATTCTTATGAAATAATATTTGTAAACGACGGCAGCACAGATAATTCAAAAGTAATATTAAAGCAAATGACAGAAGTTGATAAAAATGTGAAGGTTATCAATTTTCGCACAAATTTTGGTAAATCAGCTGCTCTGCAAACCGGCTTCAACAAAGCAAAAGGAAAAATTGTTTTTACCATGGATGCTGACCTGCAGGATGACCCCAAAGAAATACCACGTTTTATTGAGAAAATTGAAGAAGGTTATGATCTTGTGAGCGGATGGAAAAAAAATCGTAAAGATCCTTTGACCAAAACCATACCTTCCAAATTTTTCAACCTTTTTACATCATTGATGTTTAAATTAAAATTACACGATTACAACTGCGGATTTAAAGCCTATAAGAACGAAGTAGTTAAATCCGTTACAATCTATGGTGAATTGCATCGATATATTCCGGCTCTGGCTAATGCACAGGGATTTTCCGTTACCGAAATACCTGTTACTCATCATAAAAGGAAATTTGGAAAAACAAAATACGGAGCAAAAAGGTTTATAAAAGGCTTTTTGGATCTGTTAACCGTCAATTTGATAACAAAATACGAAAAAAGCCCTCTCTATCTCTTCGGTTTAACGGGTATTATTACTACATTTCTTGGTTTTGTTATCTCACTATATTTGGCTGTATCAAAAATATTTTTTGGTGTTTCATTGAGCAACAGACCTCTCTTATTTTTGGGTATTTTGTTAATATTGGTAGGAATTCAGTTCATCTCAATTGGCTTGATAGGTGAATTTATTGTATATCTGGATAAGAAGAAGCAGAAAAAGCTAGATCAATCATAAATTAAAATCATAACCAATAGAAAAATACCAAAAACTGTTTCTTCTACAGCTTTCATAACTTATAATGACAGGTCCTGCTACAGTAGAGACTTCCAAGCCCAGAGCATAACCTGCATTTGTTGATTTTTCAAATACATGCCAAATTGCATCTATATCATTAATTTGTCCAAATTTACCTATGCCTGTTTTGGCAAAAAAATGTAAATTTTTTCTGGGATCATTAATACTGAACTCTTTTAATTTGATTCGTAATTGAGGAGAAAAATAAAATAAATCCTCTCCTTGGACTTCTTCTTTATGAAATCCAAAAAAAGTGTTTTGAGGTCGTTCCCTAGTTTGCCTTATAACAGGAATCTTTCCCGCCTGAGTACTATTTAAGTCCATAAGTACATTTCCGGAAAAAGAGATATTTTTCCAGGGAGTAAAATAGAAATTGTTTTCTAAATAAAAATTCTGAAAATCGTATTTTGAACCAATTTTTTTGTTAAAATTTTTATATGAGACTTTTCTATATAAACCTTTGGTGGGATAAGGAAATCTATCATAATTGTCAAAAACAGCTTCCAAGCCAACTCCTACTGTTCTACCCTGTCCTTCCAAATTAGAAACTTTATAATCAAGGATGGAGCTTATTACTCCAAGTCTGCGGTTATCGAAAAATCCTGATACTAATTTTAGATTCCATTCTCTATCATTTTCAATATCAAGATCATCTTTAAAATAGCCCTCCAGCGAAACATTGAAATGCGAATTAAAGATTCTATCATCCAAAAATTTTAGACCAAATTTTCTTTCTCGACCAAAATGAGCATACAAATTTACTGAATTAGCATACCCCAAAATGTTATCATCCCCTATGGATAAAAATGCGGAAGAACTTTTTTCTGTATTATAATTCAATCCGGCTCTAATAAATCCATATGCCTTTTCCCTAACATCAAATATAACATTCACCATATCCGAATTTACTCGTTCGATGGAATATGAAACTGTTTCAAAAATATTTGTGGAATAAACTCTTTTTACGTCTGAAATAATTCTGTTAATATTAAAAATCTGCCCCGATTTGGTTTTAATCTCTCTTTTGATAACAAAGGAATTTGTTGTTTCATTCCCTCTTATTTTAATATTTTTGATCTTGCCGCTTTTTATGGAAATCACTACAGAATCACTATTTGCTCGTACAGTATTAATTTCGGTTAATACATAACCTGATTCTATGTATTTTTTATTAATTATTGATTTAATCGAATCCAAAGAAACTTGTTTCTTCTGGGTAAAAAGTGAAGTTAACTCATCAGGAGAAAAAATATCGCAGTCTCGAATATTAATATTATTGGCATTATAGTATCTGTTTGTAATTCTTTCCCTTGCTGAAGATTCCACAGAGAATGATTTTAAAGAATCTAGCACAGAGCCAGGAATATTTCTACCGGCTGTAAGTAGTTGTTGCCAGTTAGAAAAATTTGTGTTATCGATATAATCAACATCAGGTCTTAGGATAATATTTGCTTCTTTTAGTTCATCTTCAATTTTAGAAAACATCATAATATTTATCAGTTGATCAGCAATCTTTAGAGCGGAACCAAGTTCTTCCTTCTCGTACAAATAGTTAGTGGTATTTGAGGCAATTATAAAATCTGCACCCATTTTTCTCATCGCTTGTATAGGCAAATTGTTGGTAACGCCTCCATCTACATACAGCTTTGAATCCATTTCTACAGGAGGAAATAAAAGGGGCACTGAGAGACTTGCCTGTAAAATTTTTACCAGGTCTCCATTTTTGAAAATTTTGTTTTTACCATTTACAATATCAGTAGCAGAGATTAACAGGGGTGTGTCTAAATTCAAGAAGTTTTTTTGGGAGATATAATTTGCTCTGGTAAAATAGTATAACAATTCATTTATAATAACCTGAGAATTGCTAAGTGCCTGGGGTAATTTTAGTTTCCAATCATCAAACCTAACTTTTATAAGGTTGGCTTCTACTTCTTTCCTTTCATAATAATAGTATTGTAATCTCCGTTTATTACGGCGGAAAGATTCTTGCCAGTTAAAATTAGCAATAACTTCTTCTATCTGTTGGGGAGAATATCCGGCAGCATAAAAAGAGGCAACAAGAGCTCCAAAGCTGGTGCCTCCAATAAAATCTATGGGAATATCTAACTCCTCTAGTCTTTGTAAAACACCTATATGAGCTATTCCTCTGGCACCTCCACCACTCAAAACCACACCTATTTTAGGTCTGGCAAAAACCAAATAAGGTATGATGGAAAAAATTATCAGTATAAAAAATATGCATGATATATATTTAGATTTTCTGAATCGCATAGCATAAACAAAAAAGAATGGAGCAATAATATGTCAATTTTTTCATTCAATTAAAACTAAATACAGAGCAAGCTTAACAAGAAACTTGAGTTCTTACTTGAATTCTAAAACCTTAATAAAAGTTCAATTTATTGACAGTAAGTTGCCTATTTTAGCATTTTGTAAAAAACTTCATACAATAAATATTTTATCTTACAGGAGAATAAATTTATGAGTTTATATGAAAAGTGTAAAAAATTCACTCAAGCCAAAGAGATTGAGAAAAAAGGATTCTATCCCTACTTTCGTGTAATAAGTTCAGAACAAGATACAGAAGTTATTGTTAACGGCGAAAAGACTTTGATGCTTGGTTCCAACAGTTATCTTGGACTAACCAATCATCCCAAAGTAAAAGAAGCTGCGGAAAAAGCAATTAATAAATATGGTTCAGGTTGTGCTGGCTCACGTTTTTTAAATGGCACACTTGATATTCACATAAAATTGGAAGAAAAATTGGCTGAACTGGTAAATAAAGAAACTGCCATAGCTTATCCCACTGGTTTTCAGGCTAACCTCGGACTTATTGGCACTTTTGTAGGAAGAGGAGAATACATAATTACTGATAAATTGGATCACGCCAGCATTCTTGATGGTGCCCGCCTCTCTTATGGAAAAATGTTACGCTTCACTCACAACGATATGGAAGATCTGGAAAGAGTTTTACAAAAAGTTGAAGATAAGAACAAATTAATCGTTGTGGACGGTGTATTTAGTATGGAGGGTGATATAGCCAATTTGCCCAAGATCGTAGAGCTAGCAGATAAGTATAATGCAGAAGTTATGGTGGATGATGCGCATTCCCTGGGAGTTCTAGGTAAAAACGGTGCTGGTACAAGTGATCATTTTGGTGTAACTGAAGATATAGATGTTATTATGGGAACTTTTAGTAAATCACTTGCTTCGGTAGGCGGATTTATTGCAGGTAATGAATTACTTATGCATTACATAAAACATTTTTCCCGTCCACTCATTTTTAGTGCCAGTTTGCCTCCTGCTTCGGCTGCTTCTGTTATGGCTGCTCTGGAAATTATGGAAAGTGAACCTGACAGGATTGAACGACTCTGGGCTAATACAAAAAAGATGCAAGATGGCTTTTCCGACATGGGCTATGATATTGGAACCAGCGAAACCCCAATTATTCCACTGCACGTGGGCGATATGATGGTTGCCTTTAAGATGTGGAAGATGCTGTCGGAAGAAAATATATTTATAAATCCGGTTATTCCACCAGCAGTACCCCCTGCTGACTGTTTGATAAGAACGAGCTTTATGGCCACTCATACTGATAAGCAACTTGATATAGCTCTGAATAAATTCGAAGAAATCGGGAAAAGACTAAATATTATCTAATAGTTGATTAAAAATCAGCTCTAACTTCCATTTTTAATTGATTTCTAGCCTCGGACTCTGGATATTTTTCCCGTCTGTAATTTATAAATCCGGTTATATAGTTGCTAAATTTATAATCAAATTGTAATACAGTTCTCGTGGTTATACCATCTCTTTTACTAAATAAAATATTCGAAAGATAATCCGAACCACTCCTATCATTATTTTGTAACATAAAATCAATCATAAGCCTATATTTACTTCCGGAATTCCAAATCAAGTTAGGTTCTATTGAATATGAATTAATCCGATAATCATCAGTCCCTGTTATTTTTTCCCCTTTCTCAAAAGAATATTTAAAATTACTTGAAATTATAAAATTATAACTAAATTTATATCCTGCATCACTACCTATACTTACGTCTTCTGTATGCAAAAAACCGTCTGTATTATAGTTAGAGGTTTTATCTTCATAAGAAATATTATTTTTCAAATTCCAATTGCCCAGATTGTAGAGATTTAGACCAAAATAATATTTATCACTCCACATTTCGTCAAAAATATTTTCATAACGATTATCCATCTTACGTGAATTTTCATACCACAAATGAGTTACAATTTTATTCTTCTTAAGAGAATACCACAGTTGTTGCTTTATTTTTTTATATCCGTATTTAGTATAATTATCATTCATCAAGGCGTAATTTTTAAATAAGTAAATATCCTTTTTATCCGGATAATTGGACTCTTCTTGAATCGACACATCAGAACTAAAAAGCAATTTGTTCAAAAAATTATTGATAAAAGTTTTTTTGAAAAATCCAGTTTTACCAGGATCAATATTTAGATTCCAGTTCAATTCAACGGTTGTTATAGGTATAGCATCTCCCACGGTTGTAATTTCATATTCATAATCCCCTTCTCCGGGTCCTTCATATACGATTACACTATCAATATAGGTATAACTACCATTTCCTTCACCTACAAAAATAAGTTCTTTAACTTTCTCATAAGTTTCTTCATTACCAATGTTATAATTAATCCTGTTGTAAATAGTACCCTGAAATAATTTATGAGAGAATCTACTTTCCAGCAAATCGAATATTAGATTATTCCCCTGTGTAAAATGATTTTCTCGATGCGAATAATCAATTTCAGTGGTTGTATGCTCACCAAAATAGTGCAGATTTGATAAAACCGAATACGCTTTTTTATAACTACTCCATTCTGATTGCTCTAAGCTGTCTATCAGCTCACGTTCGTATTCTAATGATAATTTAAGTTTTTTCGAGTTATAGTCGGATTTTACAAAATATTTTTTTTGTTTGTTGCCAAGGGTTTCCACATTATTCATCTCGTATGTTTTCTCATAAAATCCACTCTCAATTCCTACATTTTTTATTGAAAAACTACTTTTAACATCATGCACAATGCGAGATATCTTGTTATCAATACTATTTTTTTCGGTTTCCTGAGAGATTTTATTTACTCTATAAGAAACTCCTGGTAAGTATATTAGATCTTCATTTTGTCTATAACTGAAGTAATTAGAAATATTTAATAAATTAGAATAAGTTTTTCTTTCTTCTCTATAGAGAGAAAATCTATTGGAAAAGATATCTTGCTGTGACAGATTTAAAGAAGAGCCATATTTTATGTAATCAATGGAATCAATTCTGGTTTCAAAACCGGAAGTTTCGTAATCTTCGGCAGAAGAGGAAATTCTGGCTAGCGAGTGAAAATCTTTATTAATATATTTATGATAGATATGACTGTTAATTCTAAAGGAAGCAGGCAGAGCAGAATCAAAATCTAATTTATTATAAAGAGCGTATCCTAAGTTATTTCCATCGTCTATTGACGAATAAGTATTTTGGTCGTAATTAGTCAGCATGGCTTCGGAATTAATTCTAAAACTTCCCAAATCAAGTATTGCGCCCAGGTCGTAATTAGCTTTATTTTGTGGTAATGGTAGCTGAATCTGGGGTATGTAATCACCTTGCCCTGCGCCCACCCATTCATAACTGTAATAGCCGGATTTTACATAACTTCCATTTCCAGTCCCTACATAATCAAAACTTACCAGAAAGTTACCAGTGGAATCCAGTCCCACATATTCATAATGCTCATCAACTTTTATGTAATTACCTTCTCCCGTTGCAACAGAATCCACACCGTTTATACGAGCTGAATCAGAGTTGTCACCAGCATTTTTCAGAATTTGTATATCGGCATCAGAAAATGCATAGTTGAGGGGATTATCTTTATTGTCATTTTTTACTAAAGCTGAAGTAAAGAAACTTAATTTATTTTCATGAATCGGCAGTTTTGATTTTGCAAAATAGATGTTATTTCGATAATCCTCAGACGTGAATTCATAGTCTGTAATTATATATGAATTTTCTGTGATTAAATTCTTATTTGTAAACTGGATTGACCCTTCGTTGTAGTTTATCAGATAATCAGTCCCCCGCTTTAACAGATTGCCATTGAGGTATATTGTTTCCGTTCCTGTGAGTACCTTCGTTCTTGTAGTATTTTTTCCAGGCAGGTAGTAAGGACCTTGCACTCCTTCTTTACCATAAAAACTTGTTGATTTAAATTCACCCTCCGAAACAGCAGCAGCAGTTCTGAGGTCGTATTTAGATTTCCACTGCGCTTTTACTCCTTCTGCTCTGAAATCATAATTTGCAAAATTGGTATTTGATATTCTGGTGTTGAAATCACCAAAAGAAATAGCATAATCATCCGAATATACCTCTATAAACATTTTATCCAACTCTGTTAACTTCTTAGTTGTACCGGTGGTGGTAATTGGTGAATTATTATCAGAAAGCTGAGCTTTAACAGAGATATTTTCAGAGAGTTCTCCGTTGATCTTTAGATACAATGATTGGTCAAGGTCAAAGTCTTCCTGATTACCAACAGAAACAGAAAAACTCTTACTACCGGAGATTAATAAATTACTGGAGCCAAATTCTGCAGATTGCGATAATGTATGCCTCTTTCTTTTTGTTCCGGCTGATGGCTTGTATTCTTCCTGTTTAAATTTTTGATAGGAAGTTATAAGATCAGAAGGATAAATTTTGTATTGAACCTGTATTTTCGTACCTGCTGGAATATTTTTGATTAATTTTAGTGTGTGATTGTCATAATTAAATTGATATTCTACATTTTTGATTAAGTATTTGTTACCGATTTTTACTTCTACGGAATTTTTTATGACATTTTCGTCCGGAATTTTATAGATTTGCTGATCTTCTTTTACAGAAAACTCAATTCCCCTATCCAGTAGAGAATAAAATTTCTCTGCGTTTACTGAAGTAAAAATAAATATACACAATAGTAAAAGTGGTAATAATTCTTTTTTCATTAAATCAACTCTAGCCCTATGAACTAAAAATTATCAAGCTATTTTTCCGGAAGGAAAACTAAAAGTATAATATAGGTAATAATCCCAATTCCATAGACAAAGGTTAAAATAATAAATATAAATCTAATTACACTCACATCCACATCAAAATATTCAGCCAATCCGCCACAAACACCGGCAAGCATTTTATTTTCTTGTGATAATCTTAATTTTTTTTCTGTGGAAGTTTCTACCATCTCAATTACGTTTTCATTGTGGGGTTTTTCGGGAATTATTAAAGTTGCAGCTAGATAAATAAAAATACCGCTGCCAAAGAAAAGGGCTAAAACCACCCAGGCAATTCTTAAAACATTTACATCTATATCAAAATAATCGGAAAGACCAGCACATACACCAGCAAGCATTCCATTTTCTTTATTTCTGTATAATTTTTTCTTAATTTTCATAGTTATTTAATTTTTTGAAATATAAATACTGTCAAGAAAAGTATTTGTGATTTATATTGACATTGTAATTATTGTTTTTGATTTTATCGAACAATCATTATGTTTAAGAAAAAAATTTTTGATCATGAAATTTATGTTTACTCCGGCTGTGTTCATATTCATTCGGAACATTCATTTGATTCACCGGTATCGGTAAAAAAAGTAGTTGATGCTGCTAAAAAAGTTGGTTTAGATTTTATCACATTTAATGACCATCTAAGTCTGGGTTCTAAAGATGATCTGCAAAATATTAACTGCGCGGATATTATCACTATTCCCGGCTATGAGATGCATGATCCGAAAAAGAATAATCATTATCTTGTTTACAATACAGAAAAAGCCTATGATAAAGCTATACCAGCAAAGGAATATGTAGAGAACATCTCTAAAAAAAATGGAATAGGATTCATTGCTCACCCCTTTGAGATTAGAAAATCCAAACTTTTTCGTAAATATGAATGGAATTACTGGGATACAGAAAAATTTGACGGTATTGAGATTTGGAACTATTTATCACAATGGACAGACAGCTTTTGTAAAATTCCCAGTGTAGTCCAAAGTATAGCAGCTCCCAATCTAACACTGAGCAAACCTCTGCGCAAGTCTTTGGACAAGTGGGATGAGTACAATAAAAAAGGTTTAAGAAAGAGCGGAATAGGCGGAGTGGATGCACACGGCAAAAGCCTTTCTATTGGTTCTTTATCCCTTACTCTGCTACCACATAAGAAGCTATTTAAAACTATTCGAACAAATATCTGGATGAGAGAGAAACTAAAAAAGGAAAATTCACAAGAGCAGATACTTGCGGCTTTAAAAAATGGAAATTCCGTTATAGTTAATTATGCCAACGCAGACCCGGAGATGTTCTATTGTGGAATCTTTTCCGAGGATAAAGGCAAATTTGCCCTATCAGGAGAAGAAATTTCTTTATCCGTCGGTAAACTTCGATTTTATACGTATTTACCGCAGGATTGCCATATCAGTGTTATACATAATGGTGAAAGAATAATTTCTCAATATCAGAATAAGCTAAACTTTGAAGTAAAAGAGCCCGGTTTCTACAGAGTAGAAATCTTAAGAGGAATCTATGGTTGGATTTATAGTAATCCAATTTATGTAACAGAATAGAGGTCAACTATGAAAAAATATTTTGTTAACGAACTTTCGGAACAAATGCATGGAACTATAAACAGTTACTTTGCCATCACAAAAAAACAGATGCGAAAAACAAAAAAGGGTAAATTTTTTCTAGCAGTAGAATGTATTGATAAAACAGGTCATGTGCGAGGGAATATCTGGGATAATGCCAAAACTCATAATAAGAAATTCAAAAAAGGTGATATTGTAAATATTACAGCTGAGGTGGAACTTTATTCGGGAAAAGTACAATTGAATATAAAAAAAATACGCCAAGCCAGGGAAGAAGAATATACCATGGCTGATTTTTTACCGGCTGTAGAAGAAAATGTAAACGAATTATCCAAAGAATTTATCAATTATATTGAAACAATAAAAGAGCCTTACATAAAAAAAATGCTGGAAAATATATTTGGAGATCAGGAATTCCTAAAAAAATTTACTAAATCTCCCGCTGCTAAATCCTGGCATCATAGCTATTTGGGCGGTCTTTTAAAGCATTCTCTCACTGTAACAAGAATTTGTGATTTTGTTTCTGAATTGTATCCGGAAGTGAATCGAGATTTGTTGGTTAGCTGTGCTATGCTGCACGATATTGGAAAAGTGGAAGAATATCACATGGAACCTTTTATTGACTATACGGACAAAGGTTCGCTGGTAGGTCATATTGTGATTGGAAACAAGATGGTGGTTGATCAATGTGAACGGATTAATAATTTTCCGGAGTCTCTTAAAAATAAAATTCAGCACCTTATGCTCAGTCATCACGGAGATAGAGAAAAGGGGGCTGTGGTCCTACCCAAAATTCGTGAAGCGATTTTACTGCATTTTGCCGATAATATGGATGCCTTTGTAGTTGGAGTTGATTCCCTTATTAAACAAGCACAGGAAGACAAAAGCACCTGGACGGACTGGCATACATTGACAGACAGGAAGTATTTTACAAAATAATTCCTTCAAATTGATTAATTAACATATATTCTGGAGTCGGCGTGTGCTGTCGCCGGAATCAAACATTACAAATTTGTTGATTAATTAAAGAAATAGAAAAACAGCCGACAGAGTCGGCTACTCCAAATGTTTCATTTAGAAGCTTTTGCCTTGGATTTCAACAAAACTATTTATCGCTTTCAGCGAATGAATCTTCTCCTAATCTTACACATAGGGTAGAGAACCCTATGCTAATTTATTTATCCCCTTTGGGGAATGCATATTTGTTTTTTGAAATATGTATTCAATATGTTTTTACTCTCAACTGAATATATTAGCTGCACAGAAAATAATTAAACGAACTACCCCAGACACTTTATCATCTTCGAGGGAACGTAGTGACCGAAAGATCTACCGAAAGTTGAACGAATATCATATTTCAAAATAATATAAGCTTCTGTCCCGATACGCTATGCTACCGGGATTAATTCGACTTTTTCTAACGAGTTGGGAAGTCACATTGAAGTAAACTTACCGAAAAATCATAAGAGCAATCCCCGTGGAATTGTTCTTGGCACACTTACTTGTCGGATTCCATCTGGCAAGCCCAATGGAATTGTGCTGGGCACACCGACTTGTTGGATTCCACGGGGCAAGCAAAAAAATGAAGTTAGAAGAAATTATTATAAATCCCTGAAGGGACTGTGATTTATTGGTTATTTCAAGATGCCACAAGCTGAAGCTTGCGGTTAATGAGAAGCTTTTTGTGTTGTATTTGAACTAGCATATTCTGGAATGTAACTTGTCTGCTAATTGGCTGATCAAATGGGTCGATGTAGTGTTGACACGGTCAACACACTCCATATTTTCCGCACCAGTAAGGTACTCATTTTTTCTTTTAATTTTTTATCACTTTTTACACACCCCACCACTTCGTGGTTCCCCCTTCTCAAGAGGGGAATTACATTGTCCAAAATTTTTAGTTATTTTTTCATGGACTAGGAATCATCGGCGTTGCTCTTCGGCATCCGGCTTCCATCCTCCGTCTACCGTACTCTGTCATCCGATCTCAGTCCTCCGACCTCTAAATCCTGATCCCTGTATCCTGAATCCTTTTCTTCTCTACACACTGTCACAAAGTCACAAAGCCATTCTTTCCTTCATCAGGGTTTTGCAGGTACACCTGTAACCACTATATCATCCACTTCCCAGGTAGTAGCACTGCGTGGAGATGTATTGCGATAATGAAAGGCAAGATATACTTTTTCTCCGGCAAATTCTTGCAGGTTAATGTAACCCGAATGTGCCCATTTATAATCACCTTTTGATAATTCCAGATCAAGTGATTTCCAGCCAAAATTCTGCGGATTACCCTCACCTGGATAATCAGTTGAGATCTTGATTTGCAAACCATTTATGGTGTCATCATAATTTTTAGCAGTTTCAAGATGTAATGTAGCTGATTCGTAAGTAGTCAGATCTATACAGGGTGAAATTAGCCAATCATTACTGGGTTCATTGCCATTATAACCACTTATCTTCATAAACCATCTGCCGGAATAGGAAGAATGATACCAATCTCTATTACTCGCGATACTATATTCTTTCCATTCACCCTCACCTTGTTCAAAAGATTCCTGTAAAATAATTTTTGTAGCAGGATCTACACCTCTGCCGGCAAGCGGAAGCTTCTTGCTTACAGCACCTGCAGCTGATAATTTTAGGTAATCATTATAAACTCTACTATTTTCTGGTCTAAAACGAACATAGATTATTCGATTTACATAATTATCTTGAGGATATAAAATTAGTGTATTTGTATATTTGCCTGTTTTTTGCTTTGAGATCTGAAAACCTACAGGGGCTGATATTTTTAATTCTGATTCAAGATTATAAGCTGTAGCAGCATATTTTACAGGTTCGCAAGCTGTAGCGATTTTAACATTGCCAAATCTTACCTCAGGTGCGGATAAATTTATGATGGGATTATATTCGGGTTCTCCCCATATTTCTGTGACAAATTCGGGGTGATCTACAAAGGGGTTACGATTATGCTGGAATCTTTCATAAATAAGATCATTCCTGCGTTTCTCCCTTTCATCCACCGCATCCATCTTATGCCACTGTAGTAATGTGGATAATTTGCCTATGTACGGTCCTGAAGTGCCGGTTGAATCCACTATTTCCAGATCATACTCTCCGTCATTCTCATAGCGAACAACCATATAGAACAGCATGCGGGCAACATCACCTTTAATGTCGTCAAATGGTTCCCATGAATCAAAATCAGTAAAAACAGAATCAGTTTCCTCCACCCAATAACCTCCATAATCAAATCCCTTGGCTCCCTTGGCTCCATTTACAGAACGATCAGATGGACGCAGATGATGAATATCGGTATAGGCAGTATCTGCTATTCTGTCCGGAAATCCATGTGACTTGGGCCAGGTGTGTTCTCTGTTCCAGGCATCCTCATGCGGAATGCTGTATTCCTGCATATAGTTGAAATCATCTCCCCAATCGGTATATTTCTTAGGCTGAGAACGGTTTGTATAAAACAGAATAATATTTTCCTGATTATCAGGATCCTCATCCAATACCATCATCATCTCCCCTACTCCCACTGTATCACTAAAGTAGGGATACTTCTTATGGTCTTTAATGATATTATGCAAAGCAGATTTTAACTGCTCTCCACTAAGTCCTTTGGCTTTTTTGTAGTAATCTTCTTGAGTAAATAATAAATTGCAACTAACAAAAATAATTATTACTAATATTAATATAGTCTTCTTCATGTTATCCTTTCCATAAGAATAAAATTTAAAATGTAAATTTGCAGTCAAGGTTTTAAGGAAAAAGGAGAGATTTAAAAGAAGCATTAATTATAAAATTTCACTCTTAACAAGGATAGTTTTATAGATTTGAAAAAATGTTTTGTAAATTACTCAATTTTAACTTAATGTAGCACTATGTAACACTCCATGTCCCTGTTCAATTAATAATTATGATAGGGAGGTCAGAGAAACCACATCTATTTTATTTCTAAAATAAGTTTTGAAAAGTTCTCATAATTTTCAAATTTTTCATAATCTCTTCTGCCTTCTGTATAATTTGTGAATTCTTCCTGATGTAAATTGACCAAATTTCTAGAAGATGCATTATTTCTTATGTTATCAATATATTCAAGTTAATTAAAGTATTTCCAATATACTATATTCTCTACCAGTTAAGATTTTGCGGGATTATGGTGAATATATTTGCGAAACAACAATAAATAGTAAAATAATCTTTTAGTAGCCCACTTGTGGAATCAAATTCCTGCTTTAATATTATTATGTAATTGAAATTAACATATCTAATTGTAGTATCTTAAATTTCTGGTAAGTTTTATTACATCTTCATTTCGAACCGTTTGCAATTTTCAAACAGTTGTTTTTTCTGATAACTCATTATTTAGAAGTTTAGGAGGTTAGGTGTTTAGGGGTCTGCAGGAATTTATGGTAATTTGTGGGTATTTGAGGAAATAGTGAAGGTAAATATTAGGTTTTTTGTATCATATCTTCTTCAATGATTCACTTCTTATCCAGCCGCCCAGACCTGAGGGTAATTTTATCAGGCTCCAGTCCTGATTTTGTTTTTCCACTATTACTTTTAGCCCGGCGTGAACAGTAAAGACCTGCTGAAAATCACGGCTGGGACCACTGTATGCCAGCACTGTATCAGCCATAATAACGGCGGAATTCTGCTTATGGAAGGCAGATAGCCTGAATACAGTCAAAAGGAGAAACAGTAGGAACAGGACCGCAACGATAGCAAGCAATATCTTAACCAGCTGCCTCTTTTTCCTGCCTCTGTAGATAACCAGAGCCGAAATAAGCAGCATAAGAATTACAAAAAATAAAAGAGTTAAAAATCCCAAAGCCTTTGACGAAAAAAAGTAGAACATCTTTTGAGCCAGGTTTTCTAAAAATCCTTTATCGTCAACCTCTTTATCCTTTAGAGTGGATTTGAGAAGTTGCAAGTTGTGTTGCAAATCACGGTTGAGGGGCTTATATCGGGCAGCTTTTTCGTAGTATAATCTTGCTTCGGCTTTTTTACCCATCTTAAAATATGCGTTCCCCAGATTATAAAACAGGTCATAACTTTTTACTCCCTTATCGACAAGAGTTTTATAAATTTCTTCTGCCTTTTGATAATTTTGGTTTTTATAAGCCTGGTTAGCAGCCGAAATATCATAATCAGCAGCAAGAACACCGGAAAATAAAACAAGAATTATTAAAAAAAGTGATATTTTTTTCATGAATCTCTCCTAAAATCAATTTTCTGCAAGCCGGAAATTATTTCTTGGAGCTCATTGTATTTTTCCTTGATGATTTCCTGATTTAAATCCGAACCACCAAAGCGAAGGTTGTCTGAATAGCGAAAAAAGTCCCTCACCTTCTTTTTTAAGTCCTCTGAAGCTTCGTTTTTCTCCAGTTTTGCCAAAATATCATTCATTGTGGAAGCACTGGCGGAAAAATTGCATTTATTGGCTATAAAATTCTTAATGGTTGCTGCGGCAGCCGGAAAAAATTCATCTATTCTTTTACTATCCAGGATATCTCTAACTTGCTTCATATCTTTTCTTAATTGCTTGTTTGAAACCTTAAAACGATAGTATCCCCTATCTTGCAGGCGTTTATCACGTTCTTTTCGATATAAAAAGGAAAAGATCGCCAGAATTACCGACAAAATAGCAATTAGCCAATACCACCATAAGTTGTAGAAAAGTTTATAATCATTAACAGCGGGATTATCCCTAATAAAACGGATGTCACTGCCCTGGACTTGTATGCCCTGGGGAGTGGTAATGGAGATAGAACCATAGTTTTTATCAGGCTTGGTAGCTGTAAACTTATGGTGGGAGGAAGAAATTGTGGTGTAAGATTTCGAATTGGTATCAAAAAATGAAAATTCTATGGCAGGTATGGTAAATTCCCCTTGCTCTTGCGGTATAAGTACGTACTTTAATATTCTTTGTCCGGTTGTTTTGCGTGAGTTTGTGAATTTTGTTTCTGTATCAGGCTCAAAGCTTTCTACATTATTGATACGGGGCAGGCGAGGTAGATCAAACATATCAAGGTTGCCGCTTCCTGAGATAGTTAATGTGTAAGTAATGGATTGCCCTGCTTTTACTCTGTTTTTGTCGATGCCAGAAGTTATGGTAAAGGAACCGATTGCTCCGGAAAATTCAGCCGGTTTATTAACATCTGGCAATGATTTCACATTAATATTTACAGGGGTAGAGAGCAGGCGTTTTCGTTTTGTGGTACCAAAGTCAAAGAAGCTTTTGGAAGGCACGCTATAGGAGCAAACCAGCCGCATTCGGTCAAGCTCAAAAGAGCCAGCAGTTGTGGGAAAGAGAGTATATTCACTAATTTTATAGGTATAATATCTTTTACCGTTTAAAGTTTCCAGGGAATGGTTTATATTATCTGCCTGAAATACCTCTTTTTTAAGAAAATTAGAGAATTCCGGCATTTTTTCTGCTTGCAGACCTGTAAGGTTTTCCGTACTATAAATTTTGTATTGCACACTAAAGGGTTCACCTACATAAACCTCATTTTTGGTTGCTGTAGCTCGCAGAAATACTTTTCCTCCGGGTGAGTCCGTGGGTTTGCTGTAGTTTTCGTCATCGCGTTTGTTCCGACGCTGATCCTGAGCAATATCACCTTTTTCCACTGTAATTGTTATGGGCTCTGTTTTGTAAGATTTACCCTGATATTCTACGCTGATAGAGGGAATGATTATCTTACCTGTTTTATTAGGAGAAAGAGTATAGATAAAATCTTTTTCTATGCTTCTAAAGGATTTACCGTTGGTTATTCTGATTGAAGTAGAGCTTGAAGTGCTTTGTCCAATTATCTTCAGTCCCGTCAAATCCGGAATAAAAGGATCAACATCAACGTTTTTATCTGCAGTTACCTCCACAGTGAGTTGCAGAGTGCTGTTTAGGGATACATTTGTTTTATTTACATAGGATGAAATTGAAAGATCATCTGCGCGGCTAATAAAAGGAAGCGATAGAATCATCAAAAATAATACGGCAAAAAATATGTTTCTTCTAGAAGCTGTGAATTTGGTTTTATCCATCATTTTTTTTTGATTATTACCAATCCTTTTTTACATCTACAGTTGGGCTTTTTTTCTCGAGAATTTCTTTTATTCTCTTTTTTTGATTTTCGTCTTCTTTTTGCTGCATGGCGTTTAATATTCGCTTAGCCTGTTTTATTTTTTCTTTTTCTTCCTTGCTTTGCTCAGGCTTTTGTTTTTGCTGTTCTTTTTTCTTCTGTTGCTCCTGCTTCTCTTGCTGTTCCTTTTTTTGTTCTTCTTTTTGTTGCTCTTGCTGCTTATCTTTTTGCTGCTGATCTTGTTGTTGTTCCTGTTTATCTTTTTTCTGTTTGTCTTTGTTCTCTTTATTTTCTTGATCTTGCTTCTTTTGCTGTTGTTGTTTTTGCTGTTGCATCATTTTTTTTACAAGTTCGTAGTTATAGCGGGCATTTTCGTTATTGGGATTATCAATCAAGGCTTGCTGGTATTTTTTTAATGCCTCTTCCGGTTTATTTGACTTAAAATAGGTATTGCCCAGGTTATAGTTGACTATTGATTTATCAAGCTCCTGGTCCTGTAGGGCTTTATTGAAAGCAGAAAGCGCTTTTTCAAAGTCCTGGCTCTTGTAATAGGCATCTCCCAGATTAAACTGCAATTCATTTCTTTGCGGATTCCTTATACTATTTTCCTGATACAATTCCTTTGCCTGGATATAATCTCCCTCTTTATAAAGCTTATTGGCTTTGTTATTCTTTAGCACTTCACTGTAATTAAAGCCATGCAGATTTGCCGAGATAATTATAATTAATGTTAACAAAAATAAGGTTTTTTTCAGCTTCATAATTTACCTCTAAATAATTTGAATTTTGCTTTTAGCTTTCTATCAAGCAGTGCAAATAATATTACCGAAATTATAAATGCCAATAATATAAAGTATTTGTATTGTTCTTTATATTTGGAGTATTTATGTTGAGCGATTTTTTCTTTTTCCAGGGAGTTAATATCCTTCAGTATTTTTTCTATCTGGCGTCCGCCGGGAGTAACTTGATACAATTTACCGCCTGTTTGACTGGTTATAGTGCTTAAAGTTTGCACATCAAGGCGAGAAAGCACAATATTGCCTTCTTCATCCTTTAGGTAAGATTTACTATTTGCATCTTTTTTGGACACGGGTATGGGTGCACCCTGAGTTGTTCCGATACCTATGGCATAGATAATGATGTTGTTGTTATTTGCTTTTTTGATTTGTGCCTTAATATCTCCCTGCAGATTTTCTCCGTCTGTGATTAAAACAAGCACCCGATTTTGTGAGCCTTTTGGATACAGTTCTACCGCATTGGAAATAGCAGAAGAGATATTAGTTCCTGGTTGCGGAATGAGACCCACTTCAATAATGGAAGCAAACATATTCAAAGCAGAATAATCATTTGTGAGGGGACATTGTACAAAGCTATTACCGGCAAAAAGGATAATACCCACTCTATCTGTTTTTAGACCGTTTACAAACTCCTGAAAGGAATTTTTTGCACGTTTTATGCGATTGGGTTTTATATCTTCTGCCAGCATGCTTTTGGAAACATCTACAGCTACAACGATATCAATGGCTTTTTCCTCTACAATTTCCAGTTTTTTGCCCCATTGGGGACGAGCTGCAGCAAAAACCAGAAGCATGAGCATAATTATAATTAAAACAGGCTGTAATCCTTTGCTGAAGGTGGATACATTAAAGATCAACCTTTTTTCAATCTTCTCCGAGACAAAAGAATGCGTGAACTTTTTCTTTCTGGCTTTACTCCAGAGCAAAAGCAGTATGATTACAGGTATTAAAAGTAACCCAAAAAAGGCTGTGGGATTTCCAAAATGCATATTATGGTATCCTCGCTAAAATAATTCTGGAAAAAATAATATCAAGAATAAATAAAGCAATTGCCACATAGACAAAATAATAAAAAATTTCATAATATCTATAACGTATTTTTTCGGAAACCTTAGTTTTTTCCAGCTTGTCTATTTCTGTGAGTACTTGCTTTAGTTCTTTACTGTTTCTGGCTCGGCGTGCGTAGCTTGTATTGCCCAGTTCTGCTATTTTATTTAGTGATTCCATATCGATATCCAGATTTTGGGTTACATATTGTTTTCCGTATATGGGATGATCCACCAGAATTTTGGATTCTCCCTCTTTGCCCACTGCTATCGTGTATATCTTTATACCCAGTTCTTTAGCTAGCTGAGCAGCTGTAATGGGATCCATCTCACCGGCATTATTCCTGCCGTCTGTAAGCAATATTATCACTTTACTCTTAGCTTTTGAGTCACGCAATCTGTTTATGGAAGTTGCCAGACCCATTCCTATGGCAGTGCCGTCTTCCACCATACCTGTTTTTATTTGTTCCAAAAGAGTTTTGAGAATATTATGATCTATAGTAAGGGGACATTGTGTATAGCTTTTACCACCAAAGATAACCAACCCGACTCTGTCGTTGGTACGTGAATCAATAAAGTTTTTTGCCTCTTCTTTGGCAACATAAAGTCTGTTTTTGGGTTTAAAATCAATAGCTCTCATACTTGTAGAAACATCCAGTGTGAGGATAATATCCACACCTTTCTCGTCAATTTTGACCAGCTTTTCCGGAATTACGGGACGTGCCAGTATCAAAACGAGGCAGAAAATAAAGAGCAATTTAAAAATATAATGACCAATGTAGTAAAAATAGTTTTTTTGGGACGGATAGCTCGATTTTATATCTCCGATGTCAGAAAAAAGCAGTGTGGGTTTTTTCTTTGTCCTTACAAAGATCTCATAAAGAGCGAACACTGGTATTATAAGCAAGAGCCAGAAAAATTCGGGATTAAGAAATGTTATGTTCATCACCCTTATCCTCTATTTGCTTTTCCACTACTGTTTTTTTGGTCTTCATTATCAGATTTTCCAGCTCTTTCAGCATCTCTTGTCCTTCGTTAATAGACTTATGAAAACGAGCGTATTTAACTTTATCACATTCCAGAAGGAACTTATAAAATTTATTTGAGTATTCAACTCCCCTATCTTTTAGAGCTCTCTTTATTTCCGTGGTAGTGCTTTCCAAAACCGGCAGGTTATATCTTCTTTCCAGATACTCACGGCAAATCCAGGAAATTCTCACGAAGAATTGTTTTAGTTTTCCCTGCTCCAGCAATTTATCCAGAGCAAGCTGATCAAGTTTTTGGAGTGCAACGATATGGGCGGGTATCTGTTTTTCTTTTTTGGGTGGAATTATGGATTTTCCTGATTTTCTTTTTATCAAGATAAAGATAATCGCTCCGATAAGAGCTAGAACTAAGATAGGAAAAATTATATCCCAGGCAGTTAAACTAATGCTGATGGGTTCTACTATATCTTTTATTTCATTTTGAGTTGTATCATCTTCTATTACTGAGTTTATCTGCACTCCAATGGAGTCGGAATAGACTACTGTTGTATCACTTTTACTTAAAATATTAAATTTAAGAGCAGGAATTGTTTGCGCACCAACATCAAAAAATGTGGAGGTAATATCAAATTCGGTTAGATTTTCATTTTCGGTAGTTTTAGATTGCTTTTTATGTGATATCAGAACAAAGTCTGAATCCTCTTGCAGTTTGCGGATATAATTACGGTCCAAATATACAGAATCTTCTTTTGTATGTGAGATATTAATATTCAGATATATTCTATCGCCTATCTTGAGTTGCTTTAGATTAGTGGAGTCGCGGTCAATATTTGTCCTTATGGAGACTGCACCCAGGGTTTGAGTTAAGAGCAGGCACAAGAGGACAAGCAGAATTTTCTTCAACGTCGCCTCCGAATACGTCGGGTAAAAAATTTTATCAGGCTTTTTACATAAGTTTCATCAGTGCGAATATCTATGAGATCTATCCTGTTCTTTTTCAAATCCTTTTGTAATGAATTTATTCTTTGGTTGATACGTTTTTGGAAGTTTTCACGAAAAGTTTTATCGGCTGCGTTTATGAGCTGGGTTTTACCGGTCTCGGCATCTTCCAGATTAAAATAGCCTTTCCCCGGCAATTCTAATTCATGCGGGTCGAGTATTCTTACTGCTATCAAATCATGTTTTTGGGCAACAATCTGCATGGAGTCCATATAATCTTTATCGAAAAAATCAGAGATCAAGAAGATAATACTGCGTTTTTTGGACATTTTGTAATAATATTCCAGAGCTTTTTGAATATTGGTTTTATGATTCTGAGCTTTATGGTAAAGAATTTCTCTTATGAGTCTAAGTACTGCTTTTTTTCCTTTTTTGGGAGGGATATATTTTTCTATAGCATCAGAAAACAGGAGCAGACCGACTTTATCGTTATTTTTTATTGCTGAGAATGCAAGTACAGAGCCTATTTCCGCTGCAATTTCACGTTTGAATTTATTAATACTGCCAAATGCTCCGGAACGGCTAACATCGATCATAAGCAGTACGGTTAGTTCTCTGGTTTCTTCAAACTTTTTGATATAAGGTGTTCCGGTACGAGCAGTAACATTCCAATCAATAAACTTAACATTATCCCCGGGTTGATAAGGGCGAACTTCCGAAAATTCCAGTCCCTGTCCCTTAAAGATACTGTGATATTCACCGGAGAAGATCTCGTCAACCAGGTTACGAGTGGTTATCTCGATTTTTTTTACTTTATCCAGTATTTCTTTTGGTATCATAAGTCAATAAAGAAAATATTTAATCGACAATTAGGGAATTACGGAATTTCGATTTCTTCAAATATCCACTGCACAATATCTTCGCTGCTTACATTTTCTGCTTCTGCTTCATAAGTAAGAATTATGCGGTGTCTTAATATGTCTTTACCAATCTCTTTTATATCTTCCGGAGATACATAACCACGCTGATTTAGCAGGGCATTAGCTTTGGCAGCACGAACCAAAAAAATTGAAGCTCTGGGGGAAGCACCGTATTCTATGTAATCTTTTAGTCTATCGAGACCATATTTTTCTGGTTTACGGGTAGAAAAAACTATATCGAGAACGTATTCTTTAACTTTTTCATCTACGTAAATTTCATCGACCAGATCACGTAATTCAAGCACTTTCTGGGGTGAAATTATTTGATTAACTTCCAGGTCAGGTCGATCCGACATTCTTTCCAGTATTAATTTTTCTTCTTCTTTATTAGGATAATCGATCTTTAGTTTTAGCATAAACCTATCTACCTGAGCTTCGGGCAGCGGATAAGTGCCTTCTTGTTCTATGGGATTCTGTGTAGCCAAAACCAGGAAAGGTTGTTCCAGCTTATAAGAGGTGTCACCAATAGTAACCTGCCGTTCCTGCATAGATTCCAGGAGAGCACTTTGTACCTTTGCCGGTGCCCTGTTGATCTCGTCAGCCAGTATCAGATTGGCAAAGATGGGACCTTTCTTGGGAGTAAAAATACCATCCTTTTGATTATAGATAAGAGTTCCGATAAGGTCGGAAGGTAAAAGATCGGGGGTGAATTGTATACGTTGAAAGTCTGCATCAATTATATCACTTATAGTGCTTACGGCAAGTGTCTTGGCAAGACCTGGCACACCTTCCAAAAGAATATGTCCATCGGCAAAAAGTCCGATAAGCAATCTGCGGATCATATATTCCTGACCAACAATAATTTTACCAACTTCTTTAAACAGGGACTGAAGAAACTCAGTTTGTTCCATGACTTTTTTATTAATTAATTCAATATCCATATTCGACTCCTATTTTATCCTTTTATAATCCCGCTATTTATAATTTTATTAAATTTTTTCTCGTGGTCAACAAATTTTTCTCTTATAGAATTGAGATAGGCAGAGATTACATCATAGGAAATATCTCTTCTTTTCATACCAGCAGTCTGTCGTTGGATGATGAAGATATAGTCTAATTTGGAATCAGAAATCGTATAATCAAAATCATCGTCCAAAACTTCACAGATAACAGCTGCATAGCAATTGGGAAAATATTTTTTTATTCTTCTTACGTGCTGATTAATATTATTTGCCAGCCAATTATCAAGTATCATTGCTGTTTCTGTAACAAGTAGCGGGAAGGTGAACTTATCACTAAAGTCATCTTCAGAATCTGCAATCTTATAGTTAATATTAACTTCTTTTCCTATAACACATCTCATCTTTTGTTTCTTTAAGTCCAAAAAGTTACATTGATCCATCTTTGAGTAATCATCATAGTCAAAATTGAAATCTACGGGAATACGGGCTCGCTTGAAATCAAAATCTTCACCGGCAAAAACATCCATATCCTTTAGCAGATAATAGGTAAATTCGGACAGAGCAGTTTCGAATAGTTTGCGTTCTTTCAGAAAGGTCTTGAAGTTACGATATTTTTTGGAAAACAGAAACGCTCTATATTCTGCATACAGACGTATCTTTTCCTTTAGATTTTCTTCTTTATTATTTGTGATTTCCAGATTTGCAGCCTTCCACTTTTTATATCTCAAGTTAATCTCGTTGAGATACATAGTTTTACGGGCTTTTTTTACTTTATTTTTCAGTTCTTCAATGGTTTCGCCATGTCGAAATGTTGTTAGTTTCATATATACTCCTAATTAGCGTAGATACGCGTAGAAGGGAAATTGTTTTGTTAGCTTTACTACATCTTTCTTTATCTCTACTAATTTTTCATCGTTTTCGATGTTATTTTTTACTTGCAGAATGAATTCTGCGATTTGTTCCATTTCTTTTTCTTTCATTCCTCTGGTGGTTACAGCGGGTGTACCCAATCTTATACCTGAGGCAACGAAGGGTTTTCTTGTATCAAAGGGCACAGTGTTTTTGTTTGCGGTTATACCGGCTTTATCAAGTGCTTTTTCCATTTTTTTTCCAGAAGGATTACCGGAGCCTTTCTCACCCAAATTTATCATCATAAGATGAGTATCAGTGCCGTTGGCAACCAGGTTAAAGCCTCTTTCCAAAAGTCCCTGGGCAAGTGCTTTTGCATTTTTAACTATCTGCTTTTGATATTCATTAAATTCAGGAGACATAGCTTCTTTGAATGCTACAGCCTTGGAAGCAATTATATGTTCCAGCGGTCCGCCCTGTACACCGGGAAAAACCCATTTATCCACATCTTTGGCATAATTTTCTTTGCAAAGTATCATACCACCGCGAGCTCCGCGCAGTGTTTTATGAGTTGTAGTGGTAACGATATCTGCGTATGGAACGGGGTTCATGTGAAGACCGGCAGCGATCAAGCCTGCTATGTGTGCCATATCAACTATAAAAACAGCGCCGACTTCGTCTGCAATTTTTCTAAACTTTTTAAAATCTATTTCTCTGGGATATGCACTGGCACCGGTTAAAATAATCTTGGGCTTGTGCTCAATTGCTTTTTCGCGAATTTTATCGTAGTCAAAAACTTCAGTTTTTTTATCAACACCATAGTTGATAATATTGAACAATTTGCCGGAAAAACTAATTGGATGTCCGTGAGTCAGGTGACCACCGTGTGATAATTTTAGACTCAAAATTGTATCTCCGGGCTTTGCAACTGCAAAATAGGCTGCCATATTTGCCTGAGAACCGGAATGAGGTTGTACATTGGCGTGCTCGGCGCCAAAAATCTTTTTTGCTCTTTCAATTGCCAATTTTTCTGCTTCATCAATATATTCACATCCACCGTAGTATCTACCATTCAAGCGATATTTTAGTTCTCCGGTTTTTCTGCTAAAACGATAGGGATAGCCTTCTGCATATTTATTTGTTAAAACTGAGCCTGCTGCTTCCAATACAGCTGCAGAAACCATATTTTCAGAAGCAATGAGCTCCAGATTATCTTCCTGTCTATTTACTTCGTTCATGAGAACTTCATACATTTCAGGATCTGTTTTCTTAATTTCCTGATAATTTAACATTTTTCCTCCGAAATTAATATTTTTGATTTGAAATATTTTTAATTATGTAAATAATTGAGATGTATATTTTATAGGTTACGATATAATATTTATTTATTTTCGTATTTAGTTATTTTATCAATCCTTCGCTTATGTCTCCCACCGTCGAATTTTGTATTTAACCAAACTTGAATAATTTCCTTTGCCAGATATTTTGATATGAATCTGCCTGAGAGAGCCAGTACATTAGCATTATTGTGTTTTCGGGAGAGAACAGCAAATTCTTTGGTCTGGCACAATGCTGCTCTTATACCCTGGACTTTATTTGCCACAATACTCATACCGATTCCACTACCACATATTACAATTCCTCTATCACAAGTATCATTTGCAACCGCCTCTGCTGCTTGAAAGCCTGTGTCAGGATAATCCATTGATTCAGCACTATCTGCTCCGAAATCGACTATATGGAAATTCGATAGTATTTTCTTGATACTTTCTTTTAATTCATAACCGGCATGGTCTGAGGCAATTGCGATTTTCATAATTATTCCTCTTTTTTGATTTTTCCTTTTTCTGCCATCAAGCAGGAAAATGCAAGGGAATACAATTTATTTTTTACCGTATCACTTCTGGATGATATTGTTGTGGGTACTTTTGTTCCAACAATATAGTTCGCCATATCTGCTTGAGCAAAGTAAGTAAGAGATTTATAAAAAACATTAGCAACTTCCAGGAAGGGAAACACCAGGCAGTCTGCATTACCTTTTACACAGCTTTTAACTCCTTTATATTTCAAGCTTTCCGGATCAATAGAAAGGTCCATAGAGAGAGGACCATCAATATCAGCATGTTTAATTTGGTCACGGTCAGCCATCTTTGAGATGAATGCAGCATCAACAGCTGTAGGAATTTTGGGGTTTGTTTTTTCAGAGAATGAAATAATAGAAACTTTTGGTCTTTTTACGCCAATTTTTAAAGCAGTGGCAATAACATAGCGAGTCATGGCGATTTTTTGATGTATATTCGGGCGGGGTATAAAAGCAGGGTCGGTAAAAATGAGGAGTTTGTGATAATTTGGAATTTCTGCTATGGAAACATGGGCAAGGGTAGCATCCGGGATCATAATTCCATATTCCTTATTAAGAATACATTTTATTAATTTATCAGTAGAGATCAAGCCCTTCATCAAGACATCGCCTTTTTTCTCATTAAGAAGTTCCATTGATTTTTTACCAGATTTTAATTCATCCGGTTCATGGATTATTGTATAAATATCCGGATCAATATCATGGTCAGAACAAACTTTTTTTATTACTTTTTTATCACCAATAAGAATAATATCGGCGAATCCCAATTCAATAGCTCTTTTGGTTGAAAGTATTGTTGTTTCGTCCTGACCATAGGCAACAACAACTCTTTTCTTCTTATTTTTTTGGGCAAGTTCAATTAAGTTTTCCAATTTTTTAATTGGCATTTTTCCTCCGAAAATTTTTTACTAAAAATAGTTTTCCTGCTTATATGTCAACTTATATGTTAAGAAATTAAAATAAGAATGGATTTTAAAAATTTTATATTTTGGAGCTCTATTTTTTTTAGTCATTAAATATAATAATCCAATAAAATAAATAAAAAAAGAGGCTACGAAAGCAGCCCCTTTTATAAAATACACTAATTATGCTTCATTAATTCTGGGAGGTTTTACACCGGAAACTATTATTGCAGCTATAAAACATAAAACACCGCAAATAATAAAGGCTAAGGGAAAGTTGCCCATATCGCCTAATTTTCCGCCAAGAATAGGACCAAATATTCCACCTATTCCATAAGCAAGGAAAACCCAACCATAATTCTGACCTATATATTTTGTACCAAAAGTTTCAGCTGTGATAGTTGGGAACAGAGCAAAGTTTCCACCAAAATTAAATCCAATCAGAGCGGCACCAATATAGAGTAAGGCCGGGATACCGGCTATCCATTGAAATATAATTACAAAAACACCTTGAGAAGCCATCATAACGATTATTGATTTTTTACGTCCCAATTTATCACTGATTGCGCCCCAGGCAATTCTGCCAAGTCCATTAGCTAATGAGAAAAACACAGCCATAGCTGTACCGGCGATACCCGATGCTGCTATTTCGCTTAAGCCAGCTTCCTGTAGTGCTTGCATGGGAAACAGTTTCATGAGTCCAATACTCATAAGTCCCGCACTGGCTCCAAAAGCAAAAGTTAAAAGAATCATATAGAATTGAGGAGTTTTTAGCATCTGTTTACTTTTTATCTGATTCTTGGAGTCATCGTGTTTCTTATCCTCTTCTGTGGGCACCCAATCTTTGGGTTTCCAGCCTTTAGCTGGATAAACCATCCAGATACTACCGATTACCACTGCTAGAAAAAATATTATTCCGTAGATAGTAAAGGTATTGCTCAAACCTAAGTTAGCAATCAAACCACCCCAGGTTCCAGCTAATTTAACCCATAAGAGTGCACCAAAACCAAAACCTGCAACAGCTAATCCGGTTATCAAACCTTTTTTATCAGGAAACCAGCGCATACCAACTGCAATAGGAACCACATAAGCCAAGCCTATACCTGAGCCACCGATTATTCCAACGAAAATAAAAATAAGCCAAAAATTAGTGCCAGCGAATAATCCGGCTAATAAATAACCCAGCCCCAAAACTATACCACCTGCTATTGCAAGTTTTTTAGGACCTATTTTTGGCATAATTCTACCTGCAATAACCATAACTATGGCAAATAGAGCAAGACCGGCAGCAAAAACAGCTTGTGTTTGAGTTCTTGTCCAACCAGCTTCAACTAATGGTTTTGTAAAAACAGACCAAGCATATATTGCACCCAAGCAAAGTTGAATCAAAATTGCACCAAATACTACAAAGTTTCTATTCATAACTTTTTTCTCAGCCATTCTGTCTCCTTTTTGAAAAAACCGGAATCTCAAGACGAGATCCCGGTTATAGTTTTATTTGATTTTATTCTTCCATTGAATTTCGATCTTCGATTAATTCTTCTACAACACTTGGGTCTGCCAATGTTGTAATATCACCAAGATTATCAGTACTCTTTTCTGCAATTTTTCTGAGAATTCTACGCATAATTTTTCCGGAACGAGTTTTGGGTAGAGAAGGAGCCCACTGTATTTGCTCAGGAGTAGCAATAGGACCTATTTCTGATCTAACATGCTTAATCAATTCATCTCTCAGCTCTTCTGTTCCTTCTATACCACCGACCAAAGTAACAAAGGCATAGAGTCCCTGTCCTTTGACATCGTGGGGTACAGGTGTAACAGCTGCTTCTGCTACTGCTTCGTGACTTACAAGAGCACTTTCAACCTCGGCAGTACCGATTCTGTGTCCTGATACATTTACAACGTCATCGATTCTTCCCAGTAACCAGTGGTCACCATCTTCATCAATACGGCAACCGTCACCGGCAAAGTAGATATCGTTATACATGGAGAAATATGTGTCGATAAAGCGTTCGTGATCACCCCACATAGTTCTCATCATAGCAGGCCATGGTTTACGAATGCAGAGTTTTCCACCTTCGTTAACATCACATTCTGTTCCGTCATCTCTAAGTACAGCTGTTTCCACGCCAAAGAAGGGCTTGGAAGCACTACCGGGTTTAAGTGTAAAGGCACCCGGAAGAGGTGTGATCATAAATCCACCAGTTTCTGTCTGCCACCAGGTATCCACTATAGGACAGTTCTCGTGTCCTACCTTTTTGTAATACCACATCCATGCTTCGGGGTTAATGGGTTCGCCCACCGTGCCGAGAATTCTAAGAGAATCAAGGTCATATTTTTCTACCCATTCATCTCCTAATTTCATCAGGGCTCTAATTGCTGTGGGAGCAGTATAGAAAACGGTTATACCAAATTTATCCACAATATGCCAGAAGCGACCGGCATCCGGATAAGTAGGAACACCTTCAAACATAACAGAAGTGGAGCCGTTGGCTAAAGGTCCATAAACAATATAACTGTGACCGGTTATCCAACCGATATCTGCGGTACACCAATAGACATCATCATCGTGGATATTAAAAATAAGTTTATGGGTAAGTGAGGTATAAAGCAAGTAGCCACCAGTAGTGTGGACAACACCTTTGGGTTTTCCGGTTGAACCTGAGGTATAAAGAATAAAGAGTGGATCTTCTGCATTCATGGGTACTGCTTCACATTCTTCATCGACATCTTCCATGAGTTCATGATACCAGAAATCCCTTCCTTCTTCCATATGGCAGGGATCATCATTTACTTTTGTCACAATAACATTTTCGATGGAAGGAGTATCTTTGAGTGCTTCGTCTGAAATATCTTTGAGCGGAATGTGTTTTCCTGCTCTAAGCGAAACGTTTGAGGTGATTAACATTTTACAATCAGCATCATTAACTCTGCCACGAATAGCGTCTGAACTAAATCCGCCAAAAATTATGGAGTGAATGGCACCAATTCTGGTACAAGCCAGCATAACGATAGTAAGTTCAGGTACCATTGGCATATATATTGCTACTCTATCACCTTTTTCTATACCTTTTGATTTTAAAACATTGGCAAATTTACAAACTTCTTTGTGAAGTTCTTTGTAGGTGTACTTTTTGACTTGGTCTTCTGCTTCACCTTGCCATAAAATAGCGGTCTTGTTCTCTTTATCTGTGCCGAGGTGTCTATCAAGACAGTTATAACTAACATTGAGTTTACCGTCTTCAAACCATGTATGTTCGATTATACGGTTCTTTGTATCCCAATTGTATTTCAAACCTTTAGTAGGTTCTTTGAACCAATCCAGGGATTTTGCTTTTTCCAACCAAAAACCATCCGGATCTTTAATAGATCTTTCCCACATCTTCTTGTATTGTTCTTCAGAATCAATGTAGGCATTTTTCTGAACACTTTTTGGGGGCGGGAATTTTTTCCCTTCGCCTGATAGTGTATCAATTCCTTTTTTTGTCATTGTGTTTCCTCCAATTTTTATTATGTATTTTTAACATAAATTTTAATTACAACTTAACGAGTCAAGAATTTTCCATAAACTTATGCGTTTTAAAAAACGTACTTTTAATCCTACATAACATGCATTTCATCTGTAATCTTATAATCGTAGATTTCTTCGGTTTTAAACCACAATTTTATCTCATATTCTGCTTCTTTGGGCTTGGCAGAGGCATGAATAAGATTACTAATGACTTTATTATTATCATTAGCATATTGTTTGGAAATATGGGAATAGTCTCCTCTAATAGTACCGGGTGTTGCTTCGTTTGGATAGGTTGATCCCACCATTTTTCTTACATTTTCCACAGCATTAACACCCTCCAATATCATAGCAATTACAGGACCTTGTGTAATATATCCTACGAGGCTATCCAAAACCTTTTTTCCGTGTCTTTGAGCAATATCAAAATAGTGTTTTTCGGCCTGAGCAGTATCGATTTTAACCATTTTCATAGCAACAATCTTAAGACCGACATTTTCGAATCTTTCAATTATTTTGCCGGTAAATCCTCTTTGTACTGCATCTGGTTTTAAAAGAACAAGTGTTTGTTGTATCATAACTTTTTACCTCTGTATTTTAATGAAATTTGAAATCATAATTTTGTAAAAATATTTAATAGTTGCAGATGAATAATTCTCCGTTTATTGAACAAATCTGTAGGTGTGAGTTATCCAAAATGTTAACACTTACTGCATAAAAAATTTTGTAAGTGCCCTCAGGATTTTACCCAACCTCCAAATTTGTTTATATAAAGTTTTTGATATTAATTTATCTAACTAATAATTCTGTCAAGTTCTTTAAAACTACTTCTCGCTTTTGTAAAAATCAATATTATTTTGTCATAAAAACTAATTTTTTTTGATACGAAGATACAATAATCTTGACATAAATCACGAGTATTGAGCAAAAAAATGTTATGCAAAGAATAATTTATATTTTCCTAATCCTGTTAATTTTTCAATCACAATTTCTGTTTTCTCAGGAAACAGAGATAGATTCTTTGGATGCAGATGCCCCTATCGCTGATTCTTTAGAAACCAGGTTAGATTCTTTGCGCTACACAGCTGATACTATTGTTAATGATTATAAAGCAGAAACCATAAATTTATTAAATTCAGCCGCTATCTTTTATAAAAATTCCTACATAAAATCCGATACAATTGAAATTGATATTAGTAAAGAAATTGCTTCATCCAGAGGGCTTACAGAAATGTATGATGGTAATCAGTTAATCTACGGGAAAAAATTGATCTTTGATATTGGCACAAAAGAAGGAATTCTTTCGGCAGGACGCACCAGATTTCAGGATGGATATTATTCCGGTAGAGTTATGCGAAAAGTGGGAGAGAAAACCTTTGATATTGATAAAGCTAAATACACAACTTGCAATATTGCAAAGCATTATTATATCTATTCTCCTAAATTCAGAATTTTCTTGAACGATAAAATAGTTGCCAAGCCAGTTATATTATTTATCAATCATTTCCCTGTTTTGGCTTTACCCTTTGCTACTTTTCCCATTAATAGAAACAGAGAATCAGGCTTTTTGGTTCCACAGCCAGGCTATAATAACAGCGATGGAAAATTTTTAAGAAATTTCGCCTATTTCAAAACATTTGGGCAATACGGAGATGCCCTATTATCTATGGACTTTTTGGAAAGAACCGGTGTGCAAATGCGCCTGCGGGGCAGATACAAAAAAAGATATGTACTTGATGGTAATTTCAACGGACGTTTTCTCTATCAATTCAAAGATGAAGAGGGTAATTACAAACTGCGCTGGTCACTGGATTCATACCACAAACAAACCTTATCTCCTTACAGCCACCTAACTATAAAATCGGATTTTATCAGTGATGCGGATTTTCGTGAGACAAGTGACGATAACCAGATAAGAATGGAACAATCACTCCATTCCTATATCTACTATAATTTTAATCAGGACATAACAAATTTTAATTCTGCAATCGATTTTAGAAGAGAACTGGATGACAATGAAGACAGCTATCTGGGAAAATTCTCTTATAGCACGTCAGGAGACTTTTATAGATTTAGTATTTCCAGCAGAGCTGACGTGGATACTTATCCCGAGCAAGAGAACAAAACCACTCTTACTTTACCGTCACTAACCTTTAATATGTATCGCAGAAATCTTGCTCAACTTTTTGGTTATGAAAATCAGGTGGACAGCAAAAATTTATTAAAAAAATTCAACTTTTCATACAATGGAGATGCAGTTCATTATGGTTTAGTAAGAGGGAATAATCCTACTCTTGCAGAAATAGTTTATAAAGATACCTATGATTCCACAGGAGCTTTTCTGTCCGAACATCGAGAAGGTGTAAAGCACAATATAACATTAAGTTACATTGACGATTTGTTTAGATATTTTAACTTAAATCAGAGTTTTAATTACCATGAAATATGGCAGGATCGTGATAAAAACAATAATAAATTTGTAAGAGGTTATTCCTATAATTCTTCGACAAGGCTTAAGACTTCTTTATATGGACTCTTTAATATAAACAGTTTTGGTTTATTAGCCTTGAGACATATACTAACACCTTCGGTGGTTTACAGTATGAATCCTGATTTTTCTCGTAATGACAGATTTTATTCTTTTTCCGGTATTTCCATTTCTTCCGGTAGCAGGTCACAAAAACTTAATTTTTCTCTTTCTAACAAATTGCAAGCAAAAATTACTGGTGCAGATGAAAAAATTAAGAAATTGAATAATCTTTTGGGCATCAATTCTTCCTTCAATTATGATTTTGAAAGAGAAGGCAAAGGTTTTAGTGACATTACACATTCTTTAGACGTGATGGATTTTGAATTTAAATTAGTTAAACCTGAGGCAAAATTATCCAATTCATTCCGCTGCACTCAGGATTTTTATACGTTAGACTTAAAAAACTACAGTTTATCTGCCAGATTTTCTTTAAACGGAAATATGGATTATATTGATTATTATCCCTATGATTCTCCACAGAAGCTTGATGAACTGGTATATGCCAAAGACAGTAACTTTATATCCTCCGATCCCGATGTAAAGGCAAAGCCCTGGAATTTATCTATGTCTTATTCCTATAACAAGAATCTGGAAAGCGGCTCTTACAGCTCAAATTTGCATGGAAATGCAATGTTTAATATCACAAAAAACTGGAGTATAACTTATAGTAATTATTATAATTTTAAAGAGAATGAATTGATTTCGCAATCAGTTCACTTAAAACGGGATTTGCATTGCTGGCAATTGGATTTTAGCTGGAACAAATCTGGGGATTATTGGTCTTATACATTCAAAGTTTTCGTAAAAAAATTACCTGACTTGAAATTCAGGCATTCAGATCACAAAGCCTGGGAGTAAAAATGTTGGATACAACTAAAAATCGATTATATAAGAACAAATCAATATTTACATTAATAATTCTATCTTTGCTAATAATTTACGGCTGTGGTGAGAATAATGTTACAAACAATAACGGGCATGATCCCACCATAGATAGTCTTTATATTGGTACTGACACCACACTAGATGTAATGACCTGGAATATTGAACACTTTCCAAAGCAGGGCGACGCAACGGTAGAAACTGTGATAGAGATCATTCGAGAACTTGATTTAGATATGATTGTTATGCAAGAGATAGAAAGTGAAGCTGCATTTGATGAAATTGTGGAAGCACTAGAAGCTTGGGAAGGTTACAGGTCTACAGGTGCAGCTTATGATATAAATTTGGCAGTAATTTATAATACGGAACATCTAACGGTAGATAATATAAATAATATTTTTTCTGATGATTGGTGGGCTTTCCCACGAACTCCGCAAGTCATTGATTGCTATTATAACGGAGAAAATTATGTAGTAATTAACAATCATCTAAAAGCAGGTGGAGGTAGTGAAAATGAAGAACGCAGATTAGCAGCCAGTGAAAGTCTTAAGGTTTATATGGATGATAATTATCCGAACAAAAGAGTGATTTTATTAGGCGACCTGAATGATTCATTGACTGATTCGGAAAGTGAAAATGTATTCTGGCAGTTTATCAGTGATTCAACAAATTATCAATTTGCAGATATGGCAATTGCAAAAGGAAGTATTTCCCGCTGGTCTTATCCTTCCTGGCCCAGCCACCTGGATCATATTCTGATTACAAATGAACTATTTGAAGCCTGGGAAAGTGGTTCAACTATGACTTTATTACTGGATGACTATTACGAAGATTATCAATATACGGTTTCCGATCACAGACCTGTACTAATAAAGCTTGATACAGATTTGTAATAGGATCTTTGTATACAAAATAAAAAAAGGAAGACTTTACCTAAGTCTTCCTTTTTTTTAATTTTATCTTAAGTTAATTAAGCATCAGCTGTGTTATCATCTTGTCGTTCTTCTCGTCTATCTTTATTTCTTTTTTCTCTATTTTCTCGAATTTTTTTGAGATGATCCTTCACGAATTGATTAACTTTATTCTCTTCTCTACCAAAGAAATAGGTTTTTACACTTAGAATAAGTCTTCTGTTATTTTTATCAACTTCAATAACTTTAACAGGAATCTTTTCACCTTTATCAAAAGCTAATTCAGGCTCCTGCAATCCGGGAATTCCCAGATGAGAAGTAGGAACAAAGCCTTCAATACCTTTTTCAGTTTTTACAATAGCTCCCTTATCAATAATTGTAGAAATAGAAACTTCGTGTTCAGAATTCAACGGCATTTTTTCTTCGATACCTTCCCAGGGATCTGGTTCCAGTTGTTTAATTCCCAGAGCGATTCTCTGCATAACTTTATCAATAGAGAGAACTTTGGCGGTAACTTCCTGACCTACGCTTAGCACTTCTTTGGGATGCATTATTCTTTTGGTCCAGGAAATATCAGATATATGAATTAGTCCATCAATATCATCAGCTACTTCCATGAAAGCGCCAAACTCTGTAATATTCTTAATTTTACCGGTAACCGTAGAGCCTTTGGGGTGCAGAACATCAATAGTAAGCCAGGGATTGGGTTCTATCTGTTTTAATCCCAGAGAGATACGATGTTCTTCTTTATCAATTTTAAGAACGATAGTTTCGACTTCATCTCCAACATTAACAACTTGTTTGGGATGCGTAACTTTTTTAGTCCAGGACATTTCACTAACGTGGATTAATCCTTCTACACCTTTTTCCAGTTCAACAAAAGCACCATAAGTAGTTAGATTAGTGACAACGCCTTTAACTTTTGAGCCTTCCGGATACTTAATTTCAATATTTTTCCAAGGATGGGGAACTAATTGTTTAATTCCCAGTGATACTTTTTCTTTTTCTTTATCAAAAGAAAGGACTTTCACTTTTACTTTATCCCCGATACTAAGCATTTCAGAAGGATGATTGATGTGACCCCATGACATATCAGAAACATGAACAAGGCCATCAATTCCACCGAGATCAACAAATACGCCATAATCCATAATATTTTTAACTTCACCATCAACTTCTTTTCCTTCTTCCAGTTTATCCATCAATTTTTTCTTTTTTCTGATTCTTTCTTTTTGCAGAACTAGTTTGCGTGAAATAACAATATTGCTTTTTGGTCGATTGAAATTAATTATTTTTACATCGAATTCTTCATCAATAAAATGGTCCAAATTCGGTATTTTTTTTGTTGATACTTGGGAAGCTGGTAGGAAACACTGTATTCCGTTATGATTTGCAATCAAACCACCTTTTACTCGTTTATCAATATGAACTCTTATTAACTCATCCTTTTTATTAGCTTCTTCCAGATTATTCCAGGTTTTACGAACATCGGCTTTTCTCTTGGAGAGCCGTGGTCTACCAGTTTTCTTATCCTCTTTGGAAACAATATATACAGATACTTTATCACCCTCTACAGGCTTTTCATTTTTGAATTCAGAAATTGGAATTACACCTTCTGCTTTATAACCAATATCAACAAGAACTTGAGGTTCATCAATTCTAATAATTTCACCTTCCACAACATTACCTTTTTTGACTGTTTCCATTGTCTTTTCGTACATTTCCATTTCTTTTTTGAACTGGGACTTTTCTTCTTCTCCAATTGCTTCTTCTGAATCAACATCTTCTTCTGTCTTATCTTCAGTTTCTTCTGCTTTTACTTCTTTTTCCGGTTTGCCTTCTTCTACTTTTTCTTCTTGAGCCTTAACATTTTCTGCGTCATCTGCTGTTTCTTCTTTTGTTTCCTGATCTTCGTTTGTAGCTTCTTCCAGCTTAGAATTCTCTTCAGAGGTTTTATCCTCTTTGGAATTTTCTGTTTTTTCTTTTACTGGAATTTCTTCAGAAGTATTATTATTTTTTTCTAATACCTCCTTATTTTCATTCATTTCTTCATTTGTAATGCTTTCTTTGACATTATCCATTTTTCCTCCGATTTTATTGAGGACACCTAATATTTACATTAACTGTTTTTATCCTCATTTTCTATATATTTTTTTAAATTATTTTTCACTTTATTAATAATCCAATCTGGTGTTGAAGCTCCAGCTGTCAAGCCAATCTTCATTTTTCCTTTAAACCAATTAAAATCAATCTCATTAGCAACTTCAATATGATGAGTTTCACAACCATTTTCAGCTGAGATCTCTGCCAGACGGGTAGTATTAGCACTATTTTTACCGCCGACTACAATCATCAAATCAGATTTTTTAGCCAGCTTAGCCGTTTTTTCCTGTCTTAATTTTGTTGCATTACAGATAGTCCTTACTATACGCAACTCATAAGTCTTAGAGATCAACTTGTAAGCCAGCTGTTCAAATTTAGTTTCACTTTGAGTAGTTTGAGCTATCAAACCAACTTTATCATTATTTAATTCCAGGTCATTATCAATATCTGCTACAACTATACAGCTATCATCTACATAACTTAAAAGAGCTTCAACTTCAGGGTGATATTTATCTCCCAGAACAACCAATTGGTAGCCTTCTTTTGTCAATTTTTGCGCAAATTTTTGTGCTTTTTTTACTATCGGACAGGTTGCATCAACTATTTTAACGTCCATATTTTTCAATTTTTTATAATCATCATAGGTAATTCCATGTGAACGTATAACAACGGCTTCATCGTTTATTTCTGAGATATTATTAATATATCTCAATCCTTTTTTCCTAAGATATTCAACCATTTGCGGATTATGAATTATGGGGCCCAGGGTTACTACCTTTTCGTATTTCTTAGTAGCATTTTTGGCAATATCAATTGCTCTTCTAACTCCAAAACAAAAGCCCGAATTCTCCATGATTTTTAGTTTCATAGTTTAATCTCTTATTCTTTTTAGAATAACACCTGCCAGTTTTTTGTATTTGATCTTTTTATCTTTTTCAGTATATGATTTGTACCACCCGGGTTCAAAGGGTTTTTTAAAAATAAAGGTTAATTTTCTTTTTCGATAAAAACAATCCCAAAAATTATCAATGTTTTCAACTTGGACCGGATAAATTTTACAATCAGTATTAACTGCGATCCTGGCTATACCGGCTTTTGCTACAGTAGATTTGCGGCTGCCCTCAGGAAACATTATCAGATTCTTTTTCTGATTAAGAATATTTTCACTTTTGATAATAGCTTCCCTGACAAAACCTTTTCGTTTTATGGGAAAGGCATTAAAATATGAGATTATTTTTCCTAAAATTTTATTATTAAACAATTCCATTTTTGCCACATAATATGCTTCGTAAGGAAATACTGTTCCCAGAAAAGGTGGATCCAAAAAGCTGGTATGATTGGCACATACAATAACTCCCTGTGTGGAATCAACTTTGTCCAATCCTCTTATTTCGGAATTCCAGAAAACTTTCATAATGAATCCAAAAAAACGTTGTGCCAGCCAGTAACGAATTTTCATCTTCACCTTGCTAATTTCTCTTTAATTTTTTCATATAAAATTTGGGTTTGCTCACCTATTGTTAAATTAGTAGTATCAATTTCAATAGCATCATGCGGTTTCCTAAGAGGAGCAATTTGACGCGAGCTATCTCTCTTGTCTCTTCCTTTGAGTTCCTGCAAAACTTGTTCATATGACTTTTTTTCGCCTTTATCTTTTATCTCTTTCCATCTACGGTTTGCTCTTTCTTTGCTAGAAGCTGTTATAAAAAATTTAAAATCGGCATTGGGAAATACTACTGTCCCAATATCTCTACCGTCCATAACAACGGACTGCTTCTGAGCAATTTTCCTCTGAAGCTGTACCAATTTCTTCCTAACAGAGCCGTATTTGGCAACTATGGAAGCATATTGCGATATAATGGGCTGTCTTATTTGTTCTGTCACGTTAACTTCATTCAGAAAAACAATATTAGTAGCTCCGTCTTTAGCATTTTCGATTCTTATTGAAATCTCAGGTAATTTTTCCTTCACTTTTTTTTCAGCATCAACATCAACATTATTTTCTCTTATAAATAGACCTACTGCTCTATACATAGCCCCACTATCAATATAGATACAGTCCAGCTTTCTCGCCAGGTTTTTGGCGATTGTGCTTTTACCCGAACTTGCCGGTCCATCTATAGCAATAACAAAATGCTCATTTTTACTCATTTGATTGGTAAAAGTTTAGAAGCTGTAAATTCTCGTCAATTTTTTGAAAAAATATCTTAAGTGACCTGGTATAAAAGCTGGGGTATTTTATGATAATTTTAGGTAGAAATAATCACCTGAAATATCAAATTTATTTTCTTTAAAATATGGTAAATTGGATAAAATATTAATATATTTTTCTATTTGATATATATCAGATAGATCACCTGTTTTATAATCAATCACAAATGCTTTCTTCTTTTCTTGATTAATTAATAAGCGATCTATTCTATATTCGTTTACTGCATTTTCTGTTGAATCAAAAATACTGTATTCATTAAAGACAAAATCCCAGTTCGATTTATCAAAATACTTCATGTTTTCTTTTACATGCTGGTCGATCTTATCAATGATACTGTCTAAAAATTCTTCCTCAAGCAGCGTGGCATATTTGTTTACCGTTTTATAGCGAGCTGAATCAAGGATATCAGGGCTATAAAATTTTATTAACGCTAGATAATGATGAGCAATATTTCCCAAAAGCAGGCTCATAACTTTTTTTTCTGCTTTATTAAAAGGTACGTTCCATTCTTCATTAACCCTGTATTCTTCTTTGAGAGTGAAATATTTAAATATATCTTTATTATTTTCTTCGGTTTTTACTTTTTCAATATCCAAATTACTTTGTAATCTACCCTTGCTAAATGTTTTATGATAATTGTTCCTCAGTTTAAAATTATCATAATTATTGAAATAAAATTTTGAGAAAAGTAACCTTTGCGTTCGTAATTTATTTTTTTTGCTATGTATTTCTTTAAAAAATGAATCAAAAACCTTTCGCTTGAAATATGCATTTATAAATAGATTGTTTTTGGCTCGGGTTAGTGCAACATAGTTTGTATCCAGCACTTCTACAATCTTTCTTTCCTGATTTTCCTTATATAAATAATTTTTATCCGATTCCCTGATAATTTTTTGATAATTATATGTTAGCCAGAGTTCCTTAAAATCATTAAAATTTCTGCCATACAAGAAAAATCTATCCAGTCCCCTATGGCGAGAGTTTCTGCTTCTTGAAAGATCCAGGAACAAAATAACCGTATCGAATTGAAGCCCTTTGGATTTATGTATAGTAATCAAATTTATGGCATTGGGTTCTTTTATATGAACTTGCTTATAATCATCGCTCTTCCTATTTTTGTGGCAAAAATTCACAAAACCTTTAACATCATTTGAAAAATCAGAATTTTCTTCGAATTCTGATGTTATTTCTATAAATCTATAAATATTTTTCAGATCGTTTTTGTATGAAAAAATATCAGGGATATTAAAATACTCGAGTACTGCTTTTATAAAATGTAGCGGCTTGGAATATTTTTGCAGAAAGATTTGTTTTATTTTATTGATGACCTCATTATCAGAATTATGCTCCAAAAACAAATTATTATTAAACTGGGAGTTATTATTACTCAAATCTTTGTAGCTTAATAACAATTCTTTGATCTGGGCGGGATTTATCAAGATCAAATCCGAGCGCAGAAATTTAAGAAACTCATAAATATCATTATAAACATAATATCTCATCAAAAATATAATTGGTTTTATAGCTTTATGTTCAAAAATGGATTTAGTTGCCTCTAGTACATAAGGAATATCGTATTTATCAAGTACAAGAGCCAATTTTCCCAGGGCTTTGTTAGTTCTTGCCAGAATAGCTGTATCTGTTATGTTCAATTTGTTATTTTGCAGGAGAGGTTTTAAGCGGTCTCTGATAAATTCTTCATAAATTACTCTCTTTTTTACACCTCTTCTGCCACTTCCTTTTTCAGCACGATTACGTAAATTCAATTCCACATAGCCATTGGCTTTGTTCTTCAACGGAATAAGTTCATCGTATTTCCAATTTTCAATATTATTTTGTGACAGTTCGTCTAAAAATTGCTCATTACCAAATAGCTCATTCACAAAGTTGATTATATTTTCTCTACTACGGTAGGAGTGCTTTAATTTAATAGGCTCTTTTTCAAGATTTATGAATTCAGAAATTTTTAGTAACAGATCTCTTTCCGCATCACGCCAACCAAATATTGATTGTTTTTCATCGCCCACCACTACAACACCGCTGTATTCTTTTTGTCCTGACCCACTTAATAACTCAGAGATAAGTGGATACAAAATATTCCATTGAATAATGCTTGTATCCTGAAACTCATCAATAAGGATAAATCTGATGTTTAGAGAAAGTTTTTCGTAAAATTGATTTAGTACGCTGTTTTTTTCAATAATCGAAACATCTATATTATGGAGATCTCTGTAAGTATAAAATAGTATATCGTCATATGTAAAAATACCTCTCTCGAATTTGAGTTCATCATATTTCTCCAGGATAGCTCGAGACAGCTCTATTAAATGCTTTTGTTCCGGTATTACCAGTTCAATAAGCAAATAATTGGATAAACTATTTATGACTTTATTGGATAATTTATTTAATTTATCCTGCAGTTCCTCATCATTTATAACTCTCTTACTCCAGAATTCTTTTGATGCTATAATTGATTCGTATTCTTTACAAACTACATTTTTGGGACAAAGAATATCACAAATTGTGTCTGAAAGTTCGCTAATCGGCACATCTTTTAGATCCACATATTTTTGTATTAATCGGCGCAGTTTGGTCCTATTAAAAATCTTATGGCAGTGTTTGACTCCATTTCCAATAGCAAAAGTTTGTATTTCATCAAACAATTTTCTAATATAATCTTTATAATCTAACAAACTTGATTCTTTGAAACTTTTAAATTTAATTACTTCTTCTGTATCCTTGGAATTCCTTAATTCCATATGTGAAAAAAACCATCGATATTTTATAATATCTTTTATTAAATCCTCATATTTTTCCAGATTTCTGCTTTTATTAACAGTTGCAATCTTTTTGAATTTGTCTCTATTTTTTTCTTGCAACAAATATTCAAATATCTCAGGAAACAACTCTTCATTTATATTATTATCAATTTTGAAATCGGTAATGTTATGAAGTGGAGCTAACAGTTCCTGGAAAATCTTATGAACAAAGGAATCGATTGTGCTTATATTAATTCGATTCTTGTTCAATAGCATTTTCTGATATATTGTTTTAAGATAGTTCTTATCTCTGTCAGAAAATTTGAAATCAGGATTTATATTTTTTATATTTTTTAATAAAATATCTTTTCCAAGCAGCTGATTATCGGATAGTTCCGAGTTTTCAGAAACCAGAGTTTTTAGATGTTTTAGAATGCGCTGTTGTATTTCTGCAGTAGCCTTGTTAGTAAAAGTAATTACCAATATTTCATCGAAAGATATTTTGTAATCCCGGTACTTTATTAATAAATTTACGAATTCCAGAGACAATCTATATGTTTTCCCTGTTCCGGCACTGGCTCGTATTACTTTTTTGTCCGGTTTCATTTTATATCAAGTCGCTCCGGGTAATTTCAGTGATATCATAACTATCAGAAGGATTCGCAAAATAACCGTTCTCCTTTATCCGTGAGAGCATATTATTCATTTTATTTTTAAATTTTAAAATTGATTTTTTATTCACTCTAACTCCATAAAAGTAATCATTGCCGATAAAATAAAGGTAGGATTTGATTTTTTCATAATCATTTTCATGCTGCAGAATAAAGTATATAAGGGCATAGATAATTATTTGCTCACGATAATCTGTTTTCTTATATAGATTAAATTTGGAAGTTTTATAATCTACCAATAATTTGTATTGCTCATCCTCTATCAAAAGATCTGCCCTACCGCCCAGATGGATACTTAAATCATCAAATGAATCAGAAGTAAAAAATTCAGGTAACTCCTCAAAAGTGAGGCTGGAACTCTCTGTTAAAATTCTATTTGAATTTACCGGTCTTTTATCGAATTCTTCATTCAAATATCTAAAGAAGTTCTTAATATTATTCAACAAGATTTCAAAGTAAATATTCAGCAAATAATAATCAGAAGATCTGTTGAATTTTTTATATTTTAAATTGATTTTCGTGAATAAATTCTTTTCGATTTTATTCATAAAGCTGGCTGATTCAAGTAATTTAGGGACTTTGGAAAAATCAATTAAATTTCTTTCACTTTTGAGTTGATTCCATATCAATTCAAAAAGCTTATGAGTAAATAATCCGATAAATTTAAGGTTAAAGTAGGAATCCAACTCTGTATCGAGTTCATCAAAGCCCAGCACATATTTTAAGTAGAATATAAAGGGATTGCGAGATAGTTGGAGCCACTTGGTGGGAGTAAAAGTTGATAAGAATCTTTGATTGATCTTATCATCATCCGACGAAAATCTAAAAAATTCATCTGTAACTTTTTTAGAATGATTTACTTTATGAATAGGTCTTTTATCATCCAGAATCGTTTTGTGCAAATTATAATAATCGTGTTTGTAGAAATGAATATTTGTAAATAATTCGGAGGGCAGGAAAAGCATTAATTCTTCCAAAAAGGAGCTCGTACTTATGTTTTCGTTCATATCATTAATATGAAAAATAAAAACATTTTTGGTTTGAGCAAGCAGGCGATAAAAATAGTATTTTTCTCGCAAAACTATATCTTCATATGATTTAAGACCAATTTTTTTTCTTTGATTCTCAAACAAAAGAAAAGTTGATTTTTTTGTAGGCGGCAAGACACCTTCAACTACATTAAGTATTGCCAGAGATCTAAACTGCAAGTTTCTGGTAGAGTGTAAATTAGTTACATTTATTTTATTATCATTTTCAACCTTAGTAAGGTAATTTACTTCCTGCTGCCTTAGATGTTCCAGAAAAAATTTTAATATTTTTTTAGCAAATTTTATATTGGAATTCTGGTTTTTATTATCTGTAAAGTACAATAATTTATTATTTATCAAACCCAATCTTTCAATTGATTCAAAATCCAAAATTAATTGATGATAGATTTTTAAAATATCAGAATAGTTTTTTTCAACTGTTGTGAGGATACTTTCTACATCAATTTTTTTAAATAAAAATTCTACAAATGCATTTAATGAATTAACTTGGATGAGCACCCTTATAAATCTAAATAATCCTCTGAAAATATCTTGAACATTCTCATCGAATTTATGCCATTGCAAAAAATTCCCATTTAGATTAAGAAAATTATAATTTTTTCCTATCAGATCATATAAAGATTTTTTTAGCTTTTCGTGGAGTGTAGTGCAGTCCTGGACGGAATCACTGTCGAGAAAGTAATTTAAGAACCGTCTCGAAAGAAGAGAATTCTTTAATTGCTCCAGTGAAATTAGATATTTTTCATCTTCTTGCATATATATTAAAGACGAAATAAGCTCGGTAACTTCACAAAAAAATTGATAAAGGGAAGTGGTAGTAAATTTTTGAGTGGTTTTTATCTTAAAATATTTTTTGGCAAAAAAACGCGAGTAGCTGCTTTTAAAGAAGTTAAAATCAACTATATTACTTATACTTTTTTCCTCTAAAAAAGAAAAAAGAGCCGATATCTGGGAGAATTTATCATCAGATTCTATTGTAACAATTTGTTCGGTCAAAAACTCGGATATATCTTTTGCTGTAAGTTTTTCCTTGATCTTCAGTTTTTCTTTATCAACAAATTTTTCAGAAAGTTGATAGCAAATTGATATTGATTTATCAGTTAACTTCCGCAGAATCTTTTTTTCCAGCTCTGTGAAATAGAATTGATTAACAATTACGATTTTCTCGTAATCATTCAGTATCGAAATATCCAGGTTTTTTAAATCAAATCTAAATACGGGATCTGTGAAATTATTATTTTGCAAATATTCCTGATATAGCTTATAATTTTGCTGCAAACGGCTCAGCATTTCAAACTGCCAATCCGCCCCACCTTCCTTTATATAGAGTAAATTTTCTATATCTGAAAAAGATATCAATTCTTCATTGATTTCTTCCCAAAAATTAAAAACTTTTGTAGCAAAATTTTTAAAACGATGAAAGTCTTTAATTTTTAAATATTTTTTATCACCTTTTTTAAAGGAATTAAATAGAGCTATAATGCGTTTGATATCTTTTAAAAGTATATTTTTAGCTGGAAACAGTTCACACTTCCATTCCTCGATTGTTAAAAATTTAATATTTTTTATGGGAAAATTGTTCAGGTAGTAGCTTTTGGCTGCTTTTTTACTTTGATGGCTGGGAAAAACAAATATAGTATTATCCTGTAATTCTTCCTTCAGTGCAACCTGGTTAATATCCTGATCAAATTCGGCAAATTTAAAATTGTAACTGCCCATAATGCAAAATTAACTCATAGCCTAAAAGCTTGTGGTAAAAGGTCTTTGATATTAGTTTTTATGTAATTATCTTCCTCCTTAGCAACAATTATTGGCAGATTCCGGGCGAATTCTGCAATAACCTGTCTACATATACCACAAGGATAAAAAAGTTTATCAGAATGGCTGTATATAGCGAGCATATCGAATTTGTTTTCACCATTCGTAATTGCTTTAAATATTGCTACTCTTTCGGCACATACTCCTGCAGGATAGGAACTGTTTTCGATATTCGTTCCCGTATAAATATTTCCGGAACTTGTTAGCAGTGCTGCACCAACTTTGAATTTGGAGTAAGGAGAATAGGCATTTTTTGATACTTCTTTTGCTGCTTTAATCAATTTTTTTTCCATATAAAAACCTTAATAATGATATTTTTTTCCTTTAATTATCGTCATAGCTCGATATAATTGTTCCAGTAATATGACTCTGGTCATTTCGTGGGTAAAAGTTAAGGGAGAAAGTGAAATTGTACGATGGCTTTTATCTCTCACTTTTTTTCCCAAGCCATAAGGCCCACCTATTATAAAATAGATAGGTTTTCGTTTATGTATAAGTAATTTTTTGATAAATTTGGCAAAAATTTCGGTCGTATAGAGTTTTCCTTTCTCATCAAGGCTAATTCTATATGTATCATCGGGCAATCTGCCCCATATTTTTTTAGCTTCCAGGTTTATAATGTTTTCAAAGGAAGCATTTCCCGATTTTTTCACAGGTGGTATCTCCTCCACCTCTATGTTTAGATATTTTGATATTCTTTTTATATATTCTTTTTCTAGCTTTTTTAAAGGACCTTTTGAATTTTTTCCGACAGCCAGTATAAAAAATTTCATATTACTGAATCAACTCTGAACTTCTTTACTAAAAAGTTTGATATAGGATACATTATCATGGAATTCGTCTATACTACAAGCTCCACCATAAGAGAAAGCTGAGCGCAAGCCGTCTTCCAGGTTTTGGATCACATATTTTACGGGGCCTTTATAATCTACTGTGGTACTAATTCCTTCTACATTTCTTTTTTCACTACCGCGTTCCAATTTCGAATCAAGGCTGGCAGAACCACGATATCTCTTATACAATTTGTAGTTTGGAAAATTACCTTCTTTGTGTATCATGCCAGGTGTTTCTTTGGTGCCGGCAAATAGTGAGCCTATCATAACTGAATCCGCACCAACAGCCAGGGCTTTGGCAACATCACCCGAATTTTTTATTCCACCGTCAGCTATAACAGGGAGTCCACATTTTTTAGTAACTTTAATTATTTCTTCTAAAGCCGTAATTTGAGGAACTCCGAAACCTGTATTTATACGAGTTGTACACATAGAACCGGGACCAATTCCTACTTTGAGGCAATCTGCACCATTTTCGCAGAGAAATTCTGCAGCTTTCTGCGTGGCAATATTTCCTGCAATAACTTCAATATCATAATTCTGGCAATATTGAAGTGTATCGGACATTAGTTTATGATGTCCGTGAGCAACGTCTATGCAAATAATGTTTGCACCTGCTTTTACTAGAGCTTTTAGTCTTTGTTGGTTTTCCCCACTAACTCCAATTGAAGCTGCTCGCTTTTTGACTCCTTCTTTTTTTAATTTTTCAATAATTTTGCACTCTTTTTCAATAGAACAAAATCTATGAATAATTCCCAGAGCTCCGTACTCATCTAATTTTTTTGCCATACGATATTCTGTGATGGTATCCATATTGGCAGAAATAAAGGGCAATTTAAAATTTATATTTTGGGTTAGTCTTGAAGTCAAATCAACATTCAGTCGAGATTTGATTTCTGAGTAGTTTGGAATCAAGAGGATGTCATCATAGGAGAGACCAATATTTTTCATAATTTACCTCTTAAAAATATTTTTAGGCACAAATCATACCTAATGCTATAGAATTAAGTTTTGTTTGAGCATCATCAGCTCTGGAAGTAATCAAAATAGGAACTTCTGCTCCAATTATTACATGTCCCACATTTAAATGAGCATAATAATTTATAGATTTACCGAAAATATTACCTGCTTCAATATTTGGCATAATTAGTATATCCGCATTACCTGCCACCGGAGAATCAATTTTTTTTATCCTAGCGGCTTCGGAAGAAACTGCAATATCCAAAGCAAATGGTCCATCTACCAGGCATTCTTTAATCTCCCCTCTTTTATTCATCTCGGTAATACTGGCAGCATCCAAAGTAGCTTGCATTTTGGAATTTACTTTTTCAACAGCAGCTAAAATAGCAACCTTGGGCAGTTTGGCTTCCAACTTTTTAGCAACGTTTACTGCATTTTTCAACAAAGCAATCTTTTTTTCAATATCAGGATTGAGAACTATTCCCCCATCGGACATAAGAGTCAACTTGTTATTATTTTCGAAGACAAAAACATCTCCCAGGATAGTTTCTACCTTCAATCCATTTTCTTTATCAAAAACAGCTTTCATCAATTGTGCTGTAGAAACATGCCCTTTTAAAAGCAGTCCTGCTTCTTTGTGTTTAATAATTCTAACAGCTTTTTGGACCGATTCTTCCTTTTTTTTTGAATGGATTATATCAAATTTATTTATTAATGTTTTGTTTTCCTTCTTTATTAATTCTACGATCTTTTTTTCATCACCAATCAACAAAAAATCTGCAATATTCATTTTTTTTGCCATACAAGCAGCTTTAACCGATGAAGAAAAATCCGCACCTGGAATTACTACTTTTTTACTGGGAATTTTTTTCAATTTCAGCATGACTTCTTTAAAACTCTTTAACATATAAACTCCAAATGGTTTTTATTTAATGTAAATAATTTGCAGGCAATTTAACTTTGTCAATCCTATTCAATAATAATTTTGTGTTGATACTTTGGTTTGAAGTTTTAATAATTTTATAACTTTACTAAAGAAGTATCAGAAATTGTGAAATTATATTTTGGGAAATTGTTACTGGTAGAATAATAGAGTTTATCTTCTATTTGTTGTAAAAATATGGCATCCATATTGTTTATCTTATTAGCCAATTCAATACCTTTTTCCGGTCCCATAACAAAAAAAGCTGTACACATAGCATCGGCGTAGGTGGCTTTATCTGCAATAACAGTTACACTTATTGACTTTCCTGCAGGTAAACCCGTTTTTGGTTCAATTATATGGTGAATTCTAATTGAGTCAGAAAAGAAGTATTGCTCATAATCTCCAGAAGTTACTACTGCTTTATTTTTTACAACAATATTTCCCAGCAATTCCCCTTCTTTTCTGGGATGTCTTATGCCAATTTTCCATCCGTCACCGTTTGTTTTATCAGTCAAATACATATCTCCTCCGGCATTGATGACAAAGTGTTCAATATTTTTTGCATACAAATAATCCTTAACCAGATCAATGATATAGCCTTTTGCTATCCCGCCTAAATTTATTTTTAGATCTTTATCCTTTTTTAATAGAAAATCATTCTCAAAAATTATATTCTTATAATTAACATGTTTAATTTTCTCTTCTATTTTACTCGCTTTTGGGATTATTTTTTTCACAAAATCGTATTCAGCACTGATTATACCAATCGTAACGTCAAAAGCACCGTCAGTGATATTGCTAATCTCCTTAGAAGTTTTTAAAATTTTACTTACAGGTTTTGAAATTCGGACCTTATTTTCAACGGTATTATTAATTTTATTCACTTCACTTGTTGTATTAGACCAGGCTAACAAACTATCATTTTTATCAATAATTGCGAAAGCCGAATCCATTATTTCAGGTGAAAAATCTTCATCTATTATATCTATCGAAACAAAAGTTCCCATAGCCATTTCGGAATGATCATGAACCTGGGGTTTTTGGTTGGATACGCGATAAATCGCAACTGCAATAAGTATTATGGCAGCAATTATTTGAATAGTTTTTTTCTTCATTTTACGGTAAAAAAACACAAAGGTATAATCGGATGAATTATACCTTTGTGCTAATATATTTAGTTAATAATTTATTAATTATTTAATCAAACCAAGCCAATCGCCTAAGAGGAATTGCAATCTACCAATAAGAAGTGAGAGACGTGCCATAACTGTATAGCCAAAGGAAGCACCAAAGCCAACCATCATGAACCATATACCAACAGATGTAAATTTACCATAGAGACCTTCGTGAGCCTTTGAAAAGAAAAAATAGAGCAAAATACTAACCGTACCAATAAATATCAAAATTAAATTTATATTCGTAAGAGGTAGCATCATTGTTCTCATTTGAACAAGTATTTGAGCATGAATAGACATAGGAACACCCATACCAACAATACCCATACTAAACGCTATGGGATATCTACTAAGCCAGCCAAGATTATTAGAAAATCTAAACCAGTAACCCAGACCAATAACAAAGGGAATAATTAACCAATAATTATGTCTGAGAAATAAAGGGTTATAGGCATAGGGAATAAATACATTAAAGAAGGTATAAGGGATAAAATATCCCATGGAGGCACCAACAAAGAGGTGTTCTGCGAATTTATAAAACGGATTATCTTTATAGAGAAATGAGAACATCGATAAGGTTAAAAATGCAGCTACCCAAATTCCAATTGTTTCCATCATATTATAACTCCTTATTTAACATACTTATTTTTATCTTGGCGCTTTTCGATAAAGTAGCCAATATTACCGATTATGATGAATATAATTATAAGAACGTGAGCTACAGCCTGAGCATCCATACCAATTCTAGCTTGTTTAAATTTGTATGGTACTTTTGATAATTCATACTGTTGATTTCTCCAGGAAAGATTTTGTGCTTTTTTCTCTGAATATGGAATATCATTATTAGCAAAAGTCTCTACCAACTCTTCATATTCTGCAGCACCTTTTAAGCCGCCCAGCAATCCGACAAGTTGCCCTGTCTGAAGATAGGGATAATTATCTGCTGCTGATACAGCTGTAACTCCGATAGCAACGTCCACACCATATCTGGCACGGGCATAGTTGATATAAATAATACCAGGAGCAGCGCCCGATATTTCCATACAGACCTGAATATTATCATAGTTTTTTAATTTCTCCATTATGGGCAGATTTTCCAATCTTCTACCGGCAGCATTAGTTTCCACAGCTTCGGCTATATTATCTCCCATACCGAGAGTAATTGGAACTCTGAGCGCAAAGTTTCTAAAACCAAAGTTACAATAATCAACATCCTGTTTTACGTCGGGAAAATCTTCTTTAACTTCTGAAATTGCCATCTGCATAATTGCAGCTCCCTGAGGATAATAAGATATAGTAAGAACCTTAATATCTCTTAAGAAGCAATGGCGCAAAATTGCCAGGTCCATGGGATAGAGTTCCGGAAGGGTAGAGGGACTTTGAGCAAAATCCATAAAAACCGCTCTGTCGTCTGTGCCTGCAGCCTCATCAATATGTTTGTACAGACTTAAAACAGGTGGGGTTGTAAAGGTAGGTAATCCCAGAGGAAATAGTAGAGGGAGTATTACTGCAATTGCCAGTATGATAAATATGTATCTTCTATCGATTTTTTGAATATAATCGGAAAAGTTCATTGTTTACCTCCGCCCAAATAAGTTCTTTCAATTCCTAAAATAATTTTTAGGGATGTGGCGGTCATACCAAGTCCAACACCAAGTTTAATAGCCCTCTTTGCTGCCAGATTAGGAACATTTAGTATCCATTGAGTGATATCCGGTATCCATTCAGTAATTGCATTTCCTATAGAAACTCGACCCAGCATAACAATTATTGCTGCAATAAGAAGCAAAGTTGCTTCCATAGAACGAGCCCGGAAAGCTTTATACGCTGCTGAAGCCATGTAAAATGCTAATAGCGAGAACATGGTTGCACCTAGAGGTGCATTAACATTCTCAAATATCCACATATAAGGGGTGCCATCTTCTATACCCCAGATAAAACCAGCAGCACTTGTACCTACCAGAGCAAGTATTGTAAGCCAACTATATCCCCAGGCAGGTGCTTTACGTTTAATTTTATTAGTATGAACCATGAGCAAACTGCCAACACCAAGTATAACAGCGAATGATACCATGACTTTTAGCCATGTTTGGTACCAATTGTAGAAGTCTTGAGAAATTTTATGGGGAACAAAAGTATGAACAACGAACATCATTCCTAAGATCATTACAATTAATAGTGGTATAGTTCTCTTCATAAATTATCTCCTTTATTTATTTAGCAGGGAACCATTTCATGAAAAATGTAAGTTTTAAAGTTGATAAAATTGTACCTAGAACAACTGAAACAACGATAAGGAATTTCATATAATCCTGAGCTTTTAGAGTACCAAGAATCATGGGTTGTTTGGAAAGATAAGCACTTGCTGCATATAATTCTTCACCGATCAAAGTATAGTCGCAAGTAGTGATAAAGAAAGGCAACTGAGTAATCGCATCAGTACCTGCTATCTGGATAGCTCCGGTCATGTTACCAGTTTCTGTCATTAACAATGATTCAGCCCAGAACATTCCCATATAGAAGTTCGTAGCTGTTTGCTCTCTTACCATGATTCCATTTACACCAGAAACAAAAGCAAATTGGGCATTAGTTATATAAAAAACACTGTTTTTATCAAACGTATCAGGTCGACCGGCTTCATAGTGAGCTTCTTTTACAATTTCCTGAGCAATTGGAAGTACAATATAGTTTCTTACAGGAACGAGAATTCTGGTTTCAAACTCAGCAGCTTTCTTAGCGACTTTACCCAAAATGGCAAGTCCAGCCAGGGTAGCAACATCACTAATACCACTTGTACCGGGTACAAATAATATTGGTCTACCCATTTCCGTAGCCCTACCAATAGCATTGTCGATTTCCTGAATACCTGCAATTGGTCTAATATAAAGATTCTTACCTTTTCGGGCAGCTCTTATCATAAAGAAAACAAGAACACCAAAGATAAGCATAGCTATAAGCGTAATTGTTTCCTTGTTTTTAAACCAATTAGGTTTGGGTTTAAAATATTCTTGCCCGTCTGCATTGGTATAAATTGGCGTATCTATAAAATGCCCTTTACCATCTGTTTTACGTAAAAAATATCTAAAGGAGCGGACATCATTATTATGCTTTTTCTGTAACAACTTCATGCGCGCTTTATTGGATTTTTTCGCATTTGCTTCTTTTACTACGGGAGGCACATCTTCTAACTTACTAGTAAGCTCCATTATTTGTTGATCAAGTGCAGTTTTTTGCTCTTCATCTTCAGCTTGAGATTTTTTATCTTTAAGGGACTGTATCTGTTTTTTTAATTCTTTTCTATTTTTTTCTAGTTGTTTTAGATAAAGAGCTGTTGTATAGTATGCTCTTTCTTCCTCTGAAGTACCCACAAGATAATATGTGCTAGTATAAAGGATATTATCTTCTATAGAATAATCACTAATGCCTCTATAGACAACTTCTTCATAATCAACTTTATCAGGATATTCACGCTCTACATATGTTAGTTCTTTGGGAAAACGCCATACATTAGCCTGCGGACCACCACCGGTCTTGTTCATTCTCAAAACTTGTACAGAATAATTTGCACCTTTAGGTGGCTCGATATCTACAACTTGAAGCCTTTCGTTGTAACTAAATCTATGAATAACCTCATAATCTTCCGGCAATTCTAAACCATGATCATAACAGATAAATCTAGTTTTTATTTCATTAGGAAGATTATCAGGATCCACATCAAACTCTACTTTTCTATCTAGTACATATTCTTTTTCTGATACACCATCAACTTCAAAGATGGCATGTTTAACTTTGAACAATTCATTATCTTTTATATCATAATTTACCAATAATTCTGTAAAATCATCATTATAGGAAATTTTAGGAATGGTCACGTAGGGTTTACCAAAATAAATTAAATTTTTATCTCCCTTATCATCAGGATTATCTCTTACTGTAAAATGTTCTGGCGGTTCGGGCAACACCTCAGTTGTAGTAATCTCGGCAGGAATTGGTTCATCTTTAGCAAGAGTTTCCATATCCTGTCTATCCTTTAGGGAAATATTAAACCTATACCATTGCATATTTTGGGAATTAAAGGGTTCAAATTTATTTTTAATTTCTTCAAAACTAACTGTAGCATTTGACTGAGAAGTATAGGGATATGCAGTAGCTCTACTAAATATCTTATGCTTTTCACCGTTGGCATCATATAAATAGATGTTAAACTGTTTTTGATCTGTTTTGAAGAACGGCAGCGACCATTCAAATTTCATTTCTTTTGTATCAGTATAAGCCACGGAATAAAATTCTTTTAGTTTTTCCGGTGGATTATCAACTGGAGTGGCGGATACAATCTTGGAAAGAGGTGATCTGTCTCTGTATTTATTTACAGCTTGCACAGCATAATAGTACTCTTTACCTGGTTTTAATTTAGTTAATATGTATTTGAATTGACGTAACTTTAAACCGGCATATGTGCTGGATGTAGTATCTACAGTTCCATCCTCGAGAGTATCTATCTGAGTTTTCACTTTCATTCTTGAATTATAAAGGTATTTATCAGCAGGTATGACAGTAAGTATTCGGTAGTGTTCCAACATGGGGGCATAAACTTTTATATCACGTGGGTATTCTCTATAAAGAATTTTTTCAGCATTAGACCCCTTTCTTTGTCCAGGTTCATGTTTCAATTTTGCGGGAGATGTTGCATCTACAAAGAAAGTATATCCAGCATTAGTATATTTCATAGTATCTGCTACAACACCTGTTTTGGGATTTACAGGTATTTTTCCAATTCTAAACAATGAATCTGGAGTAAAACCCCGAAATACTCTGTATTCCAGTATTCTTTTCTCTTTTGGTAAAGGTTCCCAGGTAATAACTAAACCGCCACCATCATCATGAGGAAAATCACTTATCTTGAGATCTCTTATAGGTTCATCATTCGGAACAATTTTTGGCGCGGCTGATAAAGAGAGGTTAAAACAAAGAGAAACTATAACCAAGAAGAACAGAATTTTATACAATTTATTCACCAGTAACTCCTTTCTTACATATTTTTCAGAATAATTTATTAAGATTTAGCTAGTTTATTTTATATTTTTGCCATAAGCAAATAAATTACCAGCCTGATATATATCCATTTGGACTTTGGAAAAGGGCTCTATATTTATAGCATTATGATCAGTCTCGCCGTTTTCCAGGTCAAATTCAACCATTTCTCTATTTTCGATATTATTTAAATCTATTGAATCAAGAACCAGAATTGGTAAACCGGAATTTATAGCATTCCTTTTGTAAATTGCCCCAAAAGATTTTGCAATAATTGCTTGAACTGCAAGTGATTTGAAACAATCAACAGCTTGTTGTCGAGAAGAACCAGCACCAAAATTGTCACCAACTACAATTATATCATCCTTTAGTGCCTTATCTGCAAAATCTTTCCACCCCTCTAAATTATCAAAGGTATATTGACCCATCTCGTCGAGATCTGTTATGGTGAGATATTGATTATGAAAGATCATATCCGTATCAATATCATTTATCAATTCGCCTTTGTCATTAGTGATTAACCAAATTCTGCCATTTAAAATTACATCTTTTTGCATATTGCTATCCTCATGAATTTCATTGAACCATGTCAATTTTTTTATAATTGATTAATTAAATCTGCTTTTAAATAAAGTATCCATTTTTATTACAACTTTTTTGAACTCTTTCATTTTATTTTCTGGTACCGGAGGTCCAGAAACATTATTCAGCTTAAAGGGATTTATGGGGCGGTCGTGTTGATAAATCGTATAATGAAGATGTGGTCCGGTGGACCAACCGGTAGAACCTACATAGCCAATGATCTCCTTTTGTTCAACTTTTTTACCAACGTATATCCCACGTTTATACCAGCTAAGGTGTCCATACAGAGTTTTATAACCATTGGGATGTCTTATCATTACTGTTTTACCATAACCACCAACCTGTCCCTTGGGCGTGGGATGTCCACCTTTCCAGCCGATATAAATTATCGTTCCGGAGGCGGACGCCATGATGGGAGTTCCTCTTTTTGCTGCATAATCCACCCCATTGTGTAACCAATATCTTTTTGTAATCGGATGTAAACGCATTCCATAATAAGAACTAATATAGGAAAAATTAAGAGGGGATTTTAGAAATGCCTTCTGAAAAGTTTCACCATCAGCATGGTAGTATCCAAAATCTCTTGCACTTGTATTAAAATGATAAGCAGTTAGATCAAAATTTTTTCCTTTGTAGGAAGCTGCAAGAATTTTGCCGGTTTTTATAACATCACCATTGTTCTTAAAAACTTCATAGATTATTCTACATGAGTCTCCGGGTCTTGTATCAATAAAAAAATCAATATCCCACTGAAAAATATCAGTATAATCCATTATTAAACGGGGTTCCAATCCATTATAAAAAAATGATTCCCATAAAGAAGATTTTATAGTTGTGGAAAAAGTCTCTATCCCTTTCTTTAGAGTTAATTCAGATTTTTCTGTTACAAAATTGCCTGTGGTGTCCCTTTGTACAATATACGTTTGAAAGTTATTGGGAAAGTATTCCAGAATTTGAACCTGCTTAAGAGAATCCAGATAGACATTCAGGCTATCATTGGGTTGTACCAGGTGTAAATTGAACTGCCGATTGAGAGAATTCGTAATTTTGTAAGCATCTTTATAATCAATATTCGATTCTAGCAAAAATGAATATAGAGAAGATCCGGACCTTATCTTACCTTTTACAATATCAAATCTGTCCAGAGAATGACGATAATTGCTGGAGTCATAAACTTCTGAACCGCCAAAGATATCAGATATTAATTTGGCAAAAAAACCTTTTTGTTTCTTATCTTCTGAGAATTTGTTTGCTTTAGGAAGAATTCTGTGGGCAAAAAAGGTATCAAGAGAATCTTTTTCTACTAAATACTTATTTTTTTCATCATGATAAAACTTGAGAGAATGAACATTATTCAGTGAATCCAAAGTGATGATAAAACTGTCATTAGGTTGTGCATAATAAAGATTATAGACGTCATTTAAGGCTTTAGTTGCATGAAAAGCATCAGGAGGTTTTACATTATTTTCTATCAAACTGGCATACAGAGAAGAGCCTTTTTTTATATTTCCTTTTATTGTAATGAAATTTTGTTTCTCAATTTTCGGGGATTTTTCTCCCGAACAAGAAATCAGCATGATAGTCGATATCAGTATGAGCAGTAACTTTTTAATCATTTCATAAACTTCCTTTGAGCGCTGCTCTAGCCGCTGTTACCGGACTAGCGAGGTAGGTGTCTCCGTAACCCTGTTTACCTGTAAAATTACGATTTCCTGTTGAAATCTGCACTTCTCCCTTACCGGTCATACCAATCTGTCCATTAGCGCAACCACCGCAGCCGGGGTTGGATACAACTGCGCCGGCATTATATAGTACTTTTATCAAACCTTCGGAAAGCATCTGTCCATATACTTCTGAGGTTGTGGGCACAACTCTTAGCATAACGTCATCTGCTATCTTTTTTCCTTTTATAATATCAGCAACTAGGCGCATATCTTCAATTCTGCCGTTTGTACATGAACCTACGAAAACCGAATCAACTTTTTGTCCTTTTAGTTTTTCTACATCGAAAACATTATCAGGTTTGGGAGGAGCAGCAATCTGTGGCTTTAAATTACTAACATCGATTTCCATCTCATCCAGATATTTTGCATCTTCATCAGCATAAATGAATTCGGGAGTTTCACCTGTATGTTCTTTTAGCCAATCCTTTACGTTTTCATTAGGATGTGGATAGGCAATAATGCCTCCCATCTCCGTGGTCATGCTACTAAGTGTAACCACTTCAGAAAAACTAAAGTCTTTAAGGCATTCTCCGTAATATTCAACACTTTTACCCAGAACACCTTTACTGCCGATTTTTCTAAGAATATACAGAACAAGGTCTTTGCCGGTGGTTGGATAGGAAAATGTACCTTTAAGGTTTATTTTTATTGTTTCCGGAACTTCAAACCAATTTCTACCGGTTATAAAAGCAAAAGCAATGTCCTGATCTCCCATGCCCTGTCCAAAAGCACCTACTGCTCCTAGAATATTAAAGTGACTATCGGTTCCAACCAGAGTTTTTCCAGGAAGGGCAAAGCCTTTTTCCATGAGAATATGAGTTCCAATACCCGCATTCACATCATATACTTTTAGACCATGCTTCTTTGCGAAGTCTCTACATATTTGCTGGCTGTTTGCATATGGTATAGTTTTTGCCGGAACAACCGTATCAAAAGTAAAAAATGCATTGCTTTTATCTGGAATTTCTGTATCAGGATAGTATTTCTCCAAATTTTTAACCACATTAGGTCCGCCAAAATCACGAGCAGTACGAATATCTATATCGATCCAAACAATCTTACCTGGTTCCACTTTCTGTTCGCTGTGATTTTGTAATATTTTTTCAATTATTGTTTTTCCCATCATATTCCTTTTTTTGATTTAATTAAAAATTCTGTGCAAACTCCATTATATCAAGATTTATAGCAATATCATATTTTTCTATTTCTGCAACCAATTCTCCCCCGGGGTATTGTGCAAAATTAAATTGGATTTTTACCGGATCAAAGTAGAGGTTAAAACCAAATCCTCTTGAATCGCCTACAACATGACCCTTATGGTCATGATATTCTCCCCATCTCATAAAGAAGAAATTCAGCAAGGAGACTTCCAGTCCATCACTCCAGATAGTAGGATCATCTCCATAATGAACGTTATCGTGAGTTGCATAAAGGGATATTAAATAATCTGAATAGTTATTGAAAATTTCAGGCGTTTTGTCTTTATTTAATTTTATAAAATATAGCTTAGCTGCTACAGCATTCCTATAACCATAGGGTAAATACCATTCATCTTCTTCAGACCATTTTAATTTTCCTCTATTTACGTTTATGAAATTCCAGGCTAGGCTTAATTCTGCATCAAATCCTTCAAATGGCATTTTAACCGGATCAATATGAATAATTGTGCCTATATCATGAGTAAATTTTTTGTCGGGATATGTCAAACTTTCAGGATTTGAGATAGCAACATTGGGACAATGGCTTTCAATATAATTCAAACTATAACCTAAAGAAAGTTTAATGGATTTAAACAGCAAAGGTCGATTTTTTGTGGGAGCAATATAATTATATATTACATCAAAGCAATTAATTCCAAGCGCAAATTTACTATTTACATCATATTGGTGTAAAGTATCCACAACCTGACCGTAGTCATTGCTCACATAAATTTCCCCATAATCAAAAGAAGTACCAAATTTACTAAAATTATTTATAAAAGGAACCATTACTCCCACGCCTTTTCTGCCATAGGTAAGATATGATGAATCAAAATACATTGAATCAAAAAACCATTCCTGATGAGTCCAGGCCCAGGAAAATTTTTCAAAATATCCTAGCTTGGCGGGATTACTCCATACATTTAAAGGATTTTTATTCCATATGTTTGCTGTGCCCGAATTTCGTCCCATAGCAACATTTGCAGCCGATGGATTAATCATGGTAAATATACCAACATATTCGCTAGCTAAGATGTAAGCAGGAAATGCTACCAGTAGAAAAACTAGTAGCAAAACCACTTTTTTATTACAGAGCATAAAACCTCCTTACTCTTACAATTTATTAACAAATTTTCAATTTTTAGAAAGAGAATATTTTGCCATCAATATATAGATTTACAAATTTTGAGACTTAGTTTCCTACTCCTGCATCAATGATTGGTGATATCTCTTCACCCATTGGTATAAAGATTACAGTATTGTTGGGGCTATCGATCAACTTTTTCATCATATCAATTTTATACCATTGAAGGTATTGGTCAGTTAGTCCTTCGGCAATTGTTCGATTCTTTTCTTTTATACCTTGAGCTTCTATGATTTTTCTTTCTTTTTCTTTTTTCTCTTTTTGCAAAGTATAAACCATTTTTTGTAATCTTTGTTGTTCCGTTTTTTTGTCATTAATTGCCCGTTCAACTTCTTTTGGCAGATTTACGTCTCTTAATAGTAAATCTTCAATAAAGACACCACGATTTTTTAACTTTTCTACAGAACGTATTTTCATAGCCATAGCTATAGAATCTCTTTTTGATGAATATATTTCTTCCATGGGATAATTACTAACAACTTCTCTTATAGATGTCTTTAGAACAGGTCGAATGACTTTTGTTTCATAATCCAATCCCACTTTACTAAACACCTCCGGAGCTTTATCCGGGATCAGATGGAAAAGGCATGTTATATCCATAGGCAATAGAATACCATCCGAGCTTAATCCTTTAATGGCGTCATCACCACTTATAGAGCCCTCGTAGGTTTTTGAACTCATAGTGTATTCTTGAGTTCTAATACTCATTTCATGTAAATTTACAAGTGGATTCACAAAATTTAGTCCACTATAGAGAACACGTTCTTTTACTTCACCAAATAGATCTTGAACTTTAACTCTACCGGGAGGAACGACTTTAATTGTTTGAGAAAGTAAACCAATGATCAGAAGTAATATAATACCCATGCGGGCTAATTTAGCTTTGTCACCAAATAGATTTTTTGCCTGGAAATATAGAATTACTAAAATTGCCAGAATTACAATAATACTCATTTTATTCTCCTTTCATGAAGGGTTTAATTAACGATTTAGAAATTTTATTTATTTTTATTAATGAAGTCAATAACTTTTTTGGAAGTGGTCCCGGGAGTGAAAACTGCTTTTATTCCCATATTTTTTAAATTAGGAATATCGTCTTCCGGAATTACTCCACCGGCAAAAACAATAATATCATCCATTTCCTTTTCCCGAAGCAGTTCCATAACTTTTTTGAACAACACATTATGAGCACCAGAAAGAATACTCATTCCCAGAAAATCAACATCTTCCTGCAGGGCAGAAGTTACTATCTGTTCAGGTGTTTGTCTAATTCCTGTATAAATCACCTCAAAACCTGCATCGCGAAGAGCCCGGGCGATAAATTTAGCTCCCCTGTCATGACCGTCCAGACCAGGTTTTGCTATTAAAATTCTTGTTTTATTTTTCATTCTACTCCTTTATAAAACCAGCTCTTCTTGATATTCTCCGTATTCATCGCGAAGTACATCACATATTTCTCCTATGGTGGCATAAGATTTTACTGCATCTAAGAAATATGGTATAAGATTCTCTGAATTTTTAACTGCAATTGTCAGATTGTCCAGTGATTTTTCTACCTTTTCATTGTCTCTTTTGTTTTTCAAGTTCTTTAATTTATTTTTCTGTTTATTTTCTACAGCTTCATCTACTTTCAATAGATTTTTATTCAGTTCTTCCTCAGAAGTAAATTTATTAACTCCTACAATTATTCGTTCATCATTTTCGATCTGTTTTTGATATTTATATGCACTCTGCTGAATTTGTCTTTGCGGATAACCTTTTTCAATAGCAGTTATCATACCGCCCAGGGAATCAATCTTATCAATATAATCCATAGCTTTTTCAGATATATCTTTTGTCATTTTTTCAATCATATAGGAACCAGCCAGAGGATCAATGGAGTTTGCCACACCGCTTTCATGTGCAACAATTTGTTGTGTCCTAAGAGCTATACGGACTGAATCTTCGGAAGGTAGAGCCAGTGCTTCATCTCTGGAATTAGTATGCAAAGATTGGGTGCCACCGAGTACTGCTGCCAGAGTTTGTATTGCAACTCGAACGATGTTATTGTCAGGTTGCTGGGCAGTTAAAGTGGAACCTCCTGTTTGCGTATGGAATCTAAGCATCATTGATTTGGGATTTTTTGCATCAAATCGCTCTTTAATTATTTTTGCCCATAATTTACGTGCTGCTCTGAATTTAGAAATTTCTTCCAAAAGGTCATTATGAGCGTTGAAGAAAAAGGAAATTCTGGGAGCAAAATCATCAATATCCAAGCCGGAATCAATTGCTGCTTTTACATAGGCAATAGCATCTGCAATGGTAAAGGCTATTTCTTGCACGGCTGTGGAACCTGCTTCTCTTATGTGATAGCCGGAAACAGAAATCGTATTCCATTTGGGTATATTTTGGGAACAATACTCAAAAGTATCAGTAATTAGCTTCATCGATGGTTCAGGTGGAAAAATATAGGTACCACGAGCCATATATTCTTTTAGTATATCATTTTGAATAGTACCTTTTAGTTTAGATTTATCAACGTTCTGTTTTTCAGCAACAGCAACATACATAGCCAAAAGTATAGCAGCAGGAGCATTAATAGTCATGGAGGTAGAAACTTTATCCAATGGTATTCCAGCAAACAGGGTTTCCATATCTGCCAGGGAATCAATAGCGACACCTACCTTACCTACTTCGCCTACGCTCATGGGATTATCGGAATCGAGTCCAATTTGGGTACAGAGGTCAAAGGCTATGGATAGACCTGTTTGCCCCTGTTCGAGTAAATATTTATAGCGTTTATTAGATTCTTCTGCATCACCAAAACCAGCATACTGACGCATTGTCCACAGACGTCCCCTATGCATTGTGGGATAGACACCGCGAGTATAAGGATATACTCCCGGATAGCCAATTTCTTCTTCATAATCAATATTTTCTGTATCTTGGGGAGTATATAATCTTTTTACTTCTTCAGAAGAACCGGTAAGAAATTTTTCCTTTCTTTCCGGAAATCTATTTAAAGTTTTTTCTAAAACCTTCTTAAAATCTTTGTATTTATTACTCATGAGAATTTTTCCCTTGATTTTTAATGTTGTATAAAAAGTTTATAGGTTTCATCGTCAAGTTCTGAATTGACTTTAATTTTGTAGAAATAAAGACCGTTTGCAGGTCTGTCTCCGTCTGCATCCAGACCGTCCCATTTAATCTTATTAAATCCAATTGTACAGGG
>JAGXLO010000117.1 GCA_018334695.1 Candidatus Cloacimonadota bacterium | reverse complement strand
GGTGCTATAGCTATGTATGCCTCTACAATTAATCAATCCTGGACACCTCCTATGCAAGCCGAATTTCATGCCAATATGCTATTGAAAAATGAAGTAAAAAATACTATTGGTGGTCTTTATTTCAGTGGATCTATGTTTATGATAGATCTTTCAGGTACAAGTGGATTTGATGAATTTGAACACTGGACAATATTTGGAGACCCTTCTCTGCAGGTAAGAACAGACACTCCAGGTTCCATGACAGTTAATCATAATTCAGTAATTCCTTTGGGTTCTTCAACCTATGATGTAGAAGTGCCTGGCGTGGAAGATGCGCTGGTCTCCCTGTTTATGGATGATACAATTTATGGTTATGGCTACACTGATGCCAACGGTGATGTGACAATTGATCTTATCGAACCCCTTAACGATCCCGGAACTATGATTGTAACTGTAACCGCATTTAATAAAACTTCTTACATTACAAATATCGATGCTATTGTCCCTGTACAGGTCTCTTTTTCACCCGATGAAATTGATGCTAATACCGAAACTGACGTAACTGTTACAGTTATGGATAGCGACGGTACTAATCCCGAAGTTGGTGTGAATGTTTGGGCTGATGGTCTTGGTTATACTACCGACCCAGTAGTAACTGATAGTAATGGTGAAGCTGTACTTACTGTAGAATATCCCTTTGGTCCCGAACTCAGTATTAAAGGGCAGAGACCAGATGATGATTATCAGCTGTTTGACGAAGCACTGGCAGTGGCTGCCACTCCTTTGACAGATCCAGATCTGAATGTAACAACTAACTTTGGTATGGTGGACACCTTTGGTATGAATCTTCCCGGCACTATCCATAAATACGTAGGAGAAGATGATACCAAAATCTGGGCAAAATTGAATGATGGCGATTTTATAGATACAACTGAAGACACACTGCAGATGACCCCGGATGAAACCGGTGCTGTAACAGCAATTATCACAAAATCTGGATATGATGCTCATGAAGAACTTTTCCCCGTAAAAGTCGCTTATGGTACTGTTTCTGGCGTTGTAACTGATGCTGATAACGGAGCTCCCGTCTCCAATGCAACAGTAAGATTCTATAATCAAGGTGGAGATCCTTCAGGTGACCCCTTGTTCAGCGCTACTACAAATTCCTCGGGTGAATACTCAGTAAGCGATGAATACCCTGTTGATTATTATGATATTTATATAGATAAATGGGGATTCAGTCCCTATGAGGAAATGGATTACTTCCTGGGATATGCTGAAAATACCCATGACATACAGATCGAAGCTGTAGAAAGCGGTTATGTTACAGGTCAGCTTGTAGATAATTTCTCCATACTCTCCCAGGGTACTCTGGTCTATTATCGTACTGACAATGGCGAACAATATGCTAGTGTAGATATTTCCGATAATGCTTATAGCGTTAGCTTACCCTACTTTACTTATGATATTTATGTTTCTTCCCCCGGACATGTTCCCTACTCAGGAACAATAACCATTGATGGAGATCGCGAAGTTAATTATCATCTTGGACATGCTGCTCTTTATAGTGACTTTGAACCGGATGATGGTGATTTTGTAAGCAACGATCCAAACGGCTGGCAGTGGGGCGATCCTACAGGTAGTGGTATTAATGCTTACTCCGGTGTTAATGTTTGGGCTACAGTTCTGGATGGTAACTACTCAAATTATGCAGATTGGCAACTTGAATCCACCAGCTTTACAGTTCCCAATTCAGGCACATTTACCTTCTATCATTATTATGACTTTGAAGGCGGGTATACTCTCTATGACGGTGGAAACGTAAAAATCTCAACCGATGGTGGCAGTACTTATGAAGTAATTACACCCAATTCCGGTTATGACGGATCTATTACAGGTTTGGGCAATGAACAGGGATTTGGTGGTTCTAATGATGCCTGGGAACAGGTCGAATTTGATCTGAGTGATTACTCAGGAGAAACAGTTAAGATAATGTGGCACTTCGGTTCTGATTCCTATGTAGACAGCTACAAAGGCTGGTATATAGACAATGTTCTTGTTGGTAATCCCGATGCAAGTTACCAGATCGATGTTTTTGAAGCAGGTCAGGAACCAGAAGTCAAAAAGCTTAATCTCGGACAGAATTATCCCAACCCCGTTCATGGAAGTACAACCATCTCTTTTGCTTTACCGCAGAGTACAAAAGATGCAGAACTTCGTATCTATAACGTACTTGGACAGCTTGTTAATAAATATTCCCCTGATAGCAAATCCGGTGGAAAGTTCGATTATACCTGGAATGGAACTGATATGAATGGAAACGATGTAGCCAACGGAATCTATTTCTATCGCCTCTCTACAGAAGAGAAAAGCTTAACTAAGAAAATGATTTTGGTTAAATAAATAAATTAAAAGAAGGAGTGTGGAAAATTATTTCCGTGCTCCTTCTTTATAAATTTTGGTAACTTATGAAAGATATATACTATATTGATAAAGTTGATGAAATCAAGACTCTGGCTTCTTCGCGTCGGTTGAAAATTCTAAACTATCTTGTTGAACAAAAAAATACAGCTCAGGGATTAGCTAAGTTGTTTGGTGTAAAGCAAAATGCATTATGGTATGACATCAAACGTCTGGAAGACGCCGGTTTTATTAAATTGGTTAGTAAAGAAAAAATCAGGGGAACCGTAAAAAAATATTATAGAGCTGTAGCCAAAAATTATTTTGTTGATATCTCACTGGGTGATGCCGCATTAGATAAAAATGAGCTCGTCCATAATATAATCGAAAGAGAGATTGAAGACTGGCATACAGAACATGTTATTGATATCAGCTTCCAAGATTTGGCAGAGAGAATTGTAAATAATAATCTTTCAATCAAGGAAGATGAAATTGTGGCAATCAGTTATAGCCCCAAGCACCAAAAACTAACAGAAGACCTTATGGTAGAGATAGCAAAAGTAGGAGCCTATGCAATTCCGATTTTACGCACCAAACGCCTGGAATACAACCTTATTAAGCATGTCCCCGTTAAATATGCAGTAAATGATGTTATAGATGATATATTGCTGGATAGGTTGGACGCACATATAATTTTCTCTCCCGAATTTATCAGTGAGTCCGACCTGGATGAAGCGATGATTCAAAAAAGTGATCTCATCGAAGAAGAAAAACGCCAAAATGTGCGAGAAAGCTATAATACTGATGTTAGATATCTCACCATTGATACTATAAACAAAAGCTCTAAACAGGATGATGAATTTATCAAACGCAGTGAAATGTATTGGAAATCACTCTATGTGGATAAAAACGAGCTTCTAAATCAGGTTGAGAATACAGAAGAAAAGATAAGAAACGCTCAAACTATAAGAATTGTTGATGAGGAGAACGGAGATTATCTTGAATGTAATTTTAAGGGAGAAAAAACAGTTGCTTTCAAAGACGGTTGTGCAAAAGAAAAATCTCAGGATACTGAATTGCCGGGAGGTTTGTTAGTAACTTTAACAAAAAATTGTACAATTAACGGAAAATTTTTAACAGATTTTGCTTACTTCTATGATGAAGGATTTCCGAAGGTTTATGTAGAAGTTGAAAATAATAAAGTAGTTAAGATAGAGGCCAAAAAGGATGGTGAGAAAATAACTCGTATTTTTGATAAAGCCATTGGGCAAAAAGATATGATAGGCTCATTGTCTATCGGAACTAATCCGGCTCTAAAAGATGATATTGCTCATCCTTATATAAATGGAAAAATTTGTGGCTGCGTTAGTCTGCAGCTGGGATGGGATGAGCTGGAAATGTCCAATCTGGATTCTAACCTAATCGCACAATTGTTTATTAAAAATAGCACGATCTACGCAGATGATGAAGTTGTGCTGAAAAAAGGAAAATTTATAAATAATTAAACAAGGAAGGACACATGAATAAAAAAACAACAATCTTCGTGGCGTTGTTTATTCTGATTTACTCAATTTCTTTCGCAGGTAAGGTTACACAGACCTACTATTTTGACAAGCCTGAAATACTAATGGAAGAAGAATATGCAACCATCAAGCTGGAAAATGCTGTTGCTCTGGGTGAGCCTGGAGAGCCCGAAATACCCTATCTAGGTATAAATTTACTTTTACCACAGAATGAAGTGATTACAGATGTTACTCTTTCTTTTGGCAATGAAATTTACCTGGGTGATTATCTCCTCAAACCTAAACAAAAGCAGATTCCTATTTCAAAATCTGATCAATTCACTTTTACTGAACCTAACCAAACTGTTTATGCTAAAAAAGAGCAATTCCCGCAGCAAAAAGTAAGGGGACAGGGAACTAATTTTCTCGCTGGCTATTCCGTTGGCTCAGTTGCAATCACTCCTATAAATTATATCCCTGCTCAGAACAAATTATCTTATTATGATGAAGTTACTGTAACTTTTAACACAGAGTATGCTTCTAATGCAGAAGCTGCAGGTAGATTTCTCTTTGCCGATAATAATACTCAAAAAAGATTAAATCGCATAGTCGATAATCCGCAAGAAATAGATAGCTACAATATTTCTAAACAAAAAAGTACGTATTTTGACTACATAATTATTACTACTAGTGATAATGAAGATGATTACCAGGCTCTGGTAGATTTCCACAGCCACAGGGGGTTTAGAACAAAGATTGAACTTATTGGCGATATATATGATGATTATACAGGCGTGGATAATCCTGAAAAAATAAGAAATTATCTTATTGATGAGTATGCCCAGGGACCATTACAATTTGTTCTCTTGGGCGGTGATACTGATGATATTCCTCACAGAGGATTGTATGCAGACCCGGGAAGTGGCTATGCTGACGATGATATCCCGGCAGACATGTATTACGCGTGTTTAGATCGAGGTCCGGGTACTGGTACTGGTCCTGACTGGAACAACAATAACAACGGCTACTGGGGAGAACCCGACGAAGCTGATTTGATCGCTGAATTTAATATTGGGCGCATCGCTACAAATACAGATGCAGAAATTGCCAATGCCATAAATAAAATGCAAATGTATTCCGAGTCCCCCGTTTTAGGTGATCAGGAAGATGTTTTACTTGTGGGCGAGTTACTCTGGACCGGTCCCAATACATACGGCGGAACCTACATGGATGAATTGATTGGTAACTGTAGTAATAATGGTTATACAACAAATGGAATTCCGGCACTCTGGAATATTTCTAAATTATACCAGTTAGATTATAGCTGGACTTCCCAGGATCTATATGACGAACTGAATCTCGGTCCAAACATTGTCTCTCACCTTGGACATGGAAGTACTACACATTGCCTTAATATTGATAATCCAGATTTAACCACTTACAATATTACAAACAATGGTATTGATTACAATTTCTTTAATGGATATTCTCAGGCATGTTACAGTGGGTCAATAGATAACAGAACATCTTATGGTAATTATGGTCAGGATTGTTTTTCAGAGAAAATTACCA
>JAGXLO010000116.1 GCA_018334695.1 Candidatus Cloacimonadota bacterium | reverse complement strand
TCTAATACTGAAACTATCATTGCGTTATTCAAAAAAAGTTTTAGTAAACTGTCCTACTAGAAAGAGACTGGACTTTAATCAGATAGCAACCTCGTAAGTTTCTTTTAGGAATCCCTGTTGATGAACAAAGTGAATCGGCGAGGAGGATGATAATTTCAAGGTCAAACACAGTATATCAGTCCTTTTTAATATTAAAAGTTAATATAATTGCTACAGCAAGAATTAATGACTTTGTCAACTTTGTTTAATATAATTTAAATAGATACTAATTATGAATAATATTACTATATAGAGGGGGAAAACAAATGAGCAATACATATGATCTAATTATAGTTGGAGGCGGTCCAGCAGGCATGGCAGCAGCTATTTATGGTTCTCGTTCCCGTCTTAATACATTAGTTTTAGAAGCAAAAAGAAAAACCGGTGGTCAACCATCAACTTATCATGATATGGAAAACTATCCGGGAGTACCGGAAACTACTGCATCTGAATTAATGGATAATTTCAGAAAACATGCTGAAAAGTTCAATGCAAAGTTTAAAAGAGGAGAGGTAACTAATCTTGAAGTTAATGGCTTAGAAAAAATAGTTAGTACAAAAAAGGGTGGAGAATATAAAGCTAAAAGTGTTGTTTTAGCAATGGGTGCAGAACCTAGAAAATTAGGTATTAAAGGTGAAGAAGAACTTAAAGGTAAAGGAGTTTCATACTGTGCAACCTGTGATGCAGATATCTTTGAAGAGTTAGATGTTGTTGTTATCGGTAATGGAAACTCTGCAGTAGAAGAGTCAATATACTTAACTAAATTTGTTAATAAGTTGACTATGATAGTAATTCATGATGAAGGTGTCATGGACGCTGAAAAGATTCTTCAAGAGAAAGCAATGGAAAATGAAAAAATTGATTTTGTTTGGAATTCTGTTGTTGAAGAAATTAAAGGTGACGGTATGGTTGAAAAAGCAGTTGTTAAAAACATTAAAACTGGAGAAACTCAAGAGATTGACTGTCACGGGGTATTCTTTTTTGTAGGAAGAGTTCCTAACACCGAATTTCTTGAAGGTACAGTTGAGTTAACTGAAAATGGCTATGTAAAAGCAAATGATGAAATGGAAACATCTACATCAGGTGTTTATGCAGTTGGTGATGTTAGAAACAAGGTTGTGAGACAGGTAGTAACTGCAGCTGGTGATGGTGCAAATGCAGCTGTGATGGCTCAAGGATATATTGAAGAAGAAGAGTACTGGCAAAATAATGTGCTTAAGTCTAAAAAACCTGTATTAGTTGCTTTCTGGAGTGTAACTAACCAGAATAGTATGGATATGATTACTAAACTTGAAAGTATGGGACTTGAAGATAAAGATTATAGGTTTGTTAAGATTGATACTTATAAAAACAGGTTGATTTCTAATAGATATGATATTGAAGAAATACCAACAGTAATCAAACTTATTGAGGGAGAAGTTGAAGAAAGACTTGTAGCTCTTTCAGTAGAAGAACTACAAGAATTTATATAATTAATAAAAATTATTAGGAGGTATAAATATGTTAGAATTAGGTAAAGATAACTTTGAAGAAAAAGTATTAAACTCAGAGGGTACTGTATTAGTTGATTTTTGGAGTGATAGTTGTGACCTATGTTTAGAGTTAATGCCCGATGTAGAAGAATTAGCTGAAGAATATGGAGATAAAGTTAAGTTTGCAAAGTTAAATATTAAAGGTAATCGCCGCTTAGCAATTAGTCAAAAAGTATTAGGTTTACCTTCAATAGTATTATATGAAGATGGAGAGAAAACTGAACATCTAACTGGTGATGACTTAGAAGTAGAAGATATTGAAGAAGCAATTAAAGAAAGAATATAAAAAGCAAACATTATGAGTACAAGCTCTTCTCTTAGTTGAGAAGGGCTGCTTTTTTTAAAATTTATGGAGGTGACAATATTGAGTTATCCTGTAATTAAAGGGTCAAGCTATATACTTGTACATGCGCCAAACATATTAAAACAAGGTGGTTCAACACAAACTACAACAAGAAAAAAGGATCCTAATGATCCTTATTTATCTAAAATGGATAATTACTTAAGAAACTTTGACGAATTTGTTGGTTATGGACCAAACCAGGCTTATATAGGTAATATTTTACCTGCAGATTTAAAAGAAATAGAACAACCTTGGTATGCTGAAGACAATCTATTAGATGCAAATAAAGATGGAGAATTTGGTGAAATAATGTCAGAAGATCAGTTTATAACCCTCATTAAACACGTTGATGTGTTTGATTTGGTTAAGTTAAGTAAAGATTTTACAGAAAAAGGCAAGGAACTCATTGAAGATCACCCAATATTAAAAGAAATGGAAATTGATTTAAGTGAAGGTGAAGATAAAGAAACATTAGAAAAACTTTTAGATAATCATGCCGAACCACTCTATTTAGATCAAGAACTAGTTGGATGTGTTAAACAGGCACATGAAACTGATATTAATTTAAGTGCTCATGTAATTTATGAAAACTTAATTGGTAAAGCTTCTGCTGTTTTAGCAATGAAAAATTTAGAAACTAAAAATGATATTAATCTAGCTGATATAGACTATATTTTAGAATGTTCTGAAGAAGCATGTGGAGATATTAACCAAAGAGGTGGAGGAAACTTTGCTAAAGCAATTGGTGAGATTGCAGGCTGTGAAAAAGCAACTGGTTCTGATGTGAGAAGTTTCTGTGCTGCTCCAGCACATGCAATGGTAAATGCAGCAGCTTTAGTTAAAGCAGGAGTTTATGAAAATGTTGCTGTTGTTGCAGGAGGTTCAGTTGCAAAACTAGGTATGAACGGTAAAGACCATGTTAAAAAAGAGATGCCTATCTTGGAAGATGGTTTAGGTGGTTTTGCAATTTTAATTTCTAAAAATGATGTTGAAAATCCTATTATTAGAACTGATATAGTTGGAAGACATAAAGTTGGTACAGGATCATCTCCACAAGCTGTAATAAGTTCATTAGTTACTGACCCTTTAGATGAACATGATATTAGCATTAAAGAAATTGATAAATATTCTGTTGAAATGCAGAATCCTGAAATTACAAAACCTGCAGGAGCAGGTAATGTTCCAGAGTCAAACTATAAGATGATTGCTGCTTTAGGTGTAAAAAGAGGCGACTTAGAACGTAAAGAATTAATGGATTTTGTTGATAAACACGGTATGACCGGTTTTGCTCCAACTCAGGGTCATATACCTTCAGGAGTACCTTTCGTTGGACCAGCTGTAAAAATGATTAAAGATAAACAAATCAAAAATTCAATGATTATAGGAAAAGGGAGCTTATTTTTAGGTAGAATGACAAACCTATTTGACGGTGTTTCTTTTGTTATAGAAGAAAATACAGGTAAAAAAGATGAAGATACTAATGTAAGTGACCAAGAGATTAAAAATATGATTGCGGATGCTATGAGAAAAATGTCTGAAAATCTTATTGGCGAATCTAATTGAGGTGAATGATATGGCAGATAAAACAAAAGAAAAGGTAGCTAATATTTTTAATGAACTGGCTGATGCAATAGAAATTGGGCAGTTTGGTAACAAAAAGAAAATTGGTCTAACATTATTAGAGAGTGAACATGGGCCTGAAGAGTTACAAAAAGGTGCTGAGATAGCTGAAAAAAACAACAGTTTTCTTGAAGTTGAAATGATCGGATGTGATGAAGATAAATGTTCTTGTTTAGCTGATGCTCACAGTGCTATGGACCAAATGTTAATAGATGATGAAATAGATGCTTCAGTAACCCTACACTATAACTTTCCCCTTGGAGTATCAACTGTAGGTCGTATTATCACACCAGGTATAGGTAAAGAAATGTTAATTGCAACCACAACTGGAACTAGTGATACCAATCGTGTGGCTTCTATGTTAAAAAGTACAGTTTATGGAATAGCTACTGCTAAATCTTTAGGTATTAAAAACCCTAAGATTGGTATTTTAAATGTTGATGGTGCACGTCTGGTTGAAAATAATTTGAGAGAATTAAAAGATAATGGTTATGATATAGAATTTGCAACTTCAGTTCGGTCAGATGGTGGAGTTGTAATGCGCGGTAATGACCTTTTAATGGGTGTTCCTGATGTGATGGTAACTGATACATTAACGGGAAATATGTTGATGAAGATATTTTCTGCTTATACAACAGGAGGAACCTATGAAGCAAAAGGTTTTGGTTATGGTCCTGGTGTAAGTGCAGAATATGACCAATTAGTAGGTATTATATCAAGAGCGTCTGGAGCTCCTGTAATAGCAAATGCTATTAAATATATGGCAGAAGTCAGTAGAGGGAATCTACTTGAAGTAACAAAAGAAGAGATGAAAAAGGCTAAAAAAGCAGGGCTTACAGACCTTATTGAAGAATTAAAAAGTAAGAGTGAAACCAAAGAAGTAGAGGGTGTAAAACAACCTGAGAAAAAAGTTGCCGGTGAAGAAATAGCAGGTATTGATATTTTAGAGATTGAAGCTGCTCAAAAATTACTCTGGAAAGAAGATATTTATGCTGAAACTGGTATGGGTTGTACAGGTCCGGTTGTATTAATAGCAGAAGAAAATGAAGAAAAAGCAAGAGAAATTCTTAAGGAAGAAGGATTTATTCATTAATGATATATTTAAAAAAATCAGGTTTCATAATATAAAAGATTAGAAGACATGAAAATTTGCTGAATTTTATAATCAAATGCACGGAAGGACAAAAATAATAGACACACGCTATATCTTCCATACAATGTCAAGCACAACAAAAGTCATTTAGGGAATACAAAATTTGTGTTAAACTATATAGAATTGTTTGAGGGAAAAATATAAATATGTAATTTAGGTAAAAATCCCAGCAAGATCTCAGCAAAGGGTATAAAACGATATATTATTTAATGGTATGATTGCATTGCGGAAAATGGACATAAGAACCCGTAAATATTTTAATGCACATTGAAATTATGAAAAAATATTTGTCAGGTTAAGAATTATATTTAATATGTACAACTGTTATACCTAACAATGATACTTATCCTATTATTTATCTATATTCTACCCTAACTTGTACTTAAACATGTTTTTATTTTTCCGTTAAGTATTCGAACCAGCTGTTTTATGTCATTTCCGAGCGCTTTAAACATAGTTGTACAACGGACTTTTAATTTACCACATACTTTGAACTGGTCTAAACCCTGTGATCTTTTTAAAAGCTGATCTTCATCAGTAGAATGTTTTGCTCTTAGGCAATCACGGTCATATCTTTTTTTCTTCAGTGACCGGACATTTGTCCTGATAAGAACAATTTTTACAGTTGCTTTTTTCAAATCAGGCAGCATAATTATCACTGCTTTTTAGATATTTATCTTTAACTGGTTTTTTGCCCATCGGGCAACTTACAATACCCAGTTTGTGTTTTAACTTAAATTCAGCTGTAATGTATTTAGGGTCTTGGCCTGTAAGACTTGGTACAATAAGTTCCGTATCATTAACCTGAGCTGTCTTTATACTCTCAGGT
>JAGXLO010000115.1 GCA_018334695.1 Candidatus Cloacimonadota bacterium | reverse complement strand
TGTTGGCCATACAGGAGCATCGAAGTCTTCTTTTAAGAATTTTATTTGAACCGCAAAAGTATACAAATCTTCTACATCATTGGCAATTACACTATAGGTTTGAGTTGAGTCATCACTGATAATTTCCGAAGGTGCGGAAACATAAATGGAAATAGGAGCTACAGAACTGGGAGTTGGGTTACTTCCGGGATCAGGTTCAATCAGGTCATTAAAGTCCGGAGAGGAAGAACCCCACCAGTTGCCATCTAAATTACCAATATCATTTGTTCCGTTATTAAGAACGGCAACTTTACCTGAAGCACCATCGCCGAGTATTACACCATTTTGAATTTCAATAGTACTGGCATCTACTCCTGTGCTAACAACTACAGCTTGTGAGCCTGTTCCGGAAGCGTCCAGAGTAACACCGTCAATGCTAACGTCATCACTATCTATGGTAAGGGTACCATTGATAACAGGAGTGGTGCCATCTGCTGCCTGCATAGTAATTCCAGCGCCTACTTCAAAGTCACCGGTAAAGGTGCCGGATCCAAGTACTATTGTATCAGTAGCTGTACAGTTTTCCAGAGCACTGGTTAAGGAATCAGATGTAAATACTTCAATAATGGCTTTACTGCCAACATCTGATTTTAGAGTAGCTTTTGCTGTGGCAGGTGAGGTGGTCTCTGTCGCATACCAGGGCATGAAATCGACGTTAGCACTGACAGCATTCCCGCAATCACCAGGATTTGTATAGAATGGATTCAAAGCTGGTGAGTTATCAGGATCATCAGGCCCAAGAGGACTGCCCCAGTAGTTGCAGGTGGCGTCTTGAGTTATATCTGTGTTATTTTGGAATCCATAATTATTGCCTGAAAGATCATTTTCATGAGAAGCTGAATTGATAGTACATTGAGTTGGATCTTCATTTCCGTAAGTATAAATTGCTGTATCCCAATCGGAGATATCGCAATTTTCAATTGTAGCATCGAGAGTTGTATTATCATCTGCAATTAATCCTATTCCCCAACTATCAGCGGCTCCTGTACCGGTAAAAGTACAGTTATCCATTTCAACAGTAATATCATCACTTGCTTTATCTTTTACATTATTACCTTCACCGAAGGGAACACTTAATTCTTCTTTAATTGAACTTGATTTTGAAGAACCAACTGCCCAAGCATAAAAGGCATCCCCTGCAGGATTAGTTGTTGAACAGTTATCATATATAATATTATCACAACCATAATTATAAAAGCTTGTTGAAACGGAATTCGATGTTGAACAATTATTAAAATTGATATTTGAACCATAATAATTGTAAAATGAAGTTTCAGAATTTGATATTGTAACATTTGTAAGTGTTACCTCTGCGTAGTAATTTAAAAAAGCACTAGCAGTCCAATCACCAGGAGTGTAATTTATACCATCAACAGTACAATCAGTAATAGTTCCTGTTGATCCGTTACCCCATATCTGTATACCATTTTGTGCAGTTACATCAGTTGCACCTGCACCCACTACATCACAATTGCTCATTGTAACAGTAAGGTTGTCTCCATTAAGAGCAAAAGCATTTTTCTGGAAATCTGTAACATCTACATTATCTACAGTTAAATTGTAGGGTCCACTGTCGTTGTTGTAACAATAAACTCCAACTCCATGTTGGGCCCCAGAGAAGGTCGAATTCATCACATTGATCACATTCAAATTTTGCATAGTACCACCGGCATTCCAATAACCAATTCCTTGAAAACGATAGTTATTATCACCCTGATTATCTCCATCAACAGTCAAATTCTTTAGTGTACAACCATCACCACCATCAACGAATACTACTGGGTAGTTATCATTACTGCCCGAATTGTAAAATTCTGTAAGGTCTTCAGGAGATTTAACAATTACATCAGAAGTTGCAGTACCTTGAATTGTAAGATCTTCGGTTGTAATGTGGAGCTGTTCTGTATAAGTTCCCGCAGCCACATTTACAATACCACCAGTTGCAACTGCTCCTATACCCAGATCAATAGTTGCATATGGTTCTAGGAAATTGCCAACATTATCTTCGGCGGTATTATATCCACTTCCAGCTTCAACAAATACGTGACTTCTGTTTCCATATACTGCTTTAGTCGTACCGGGACCACGTTGATCAATAACATAAGCTCCATTATTATTTTCTGAATTTGTTACCACATGTTCATAATGTCCTGCGGGTAAAGGATCGGAATATGAACCACCCGAATTCCAAACAATATCCCATTGGTTATGACTATATTGAGGATCTGGAGCTGTCCATGAATTTCCAGTTATGGTATAATCGTCATCATCGTCAAGACTGTTGGTATAGTTCATTATACCACCCTTGGTATTGTAAACCAAGTTATTGGTGTAGGTTACTGAACAACCATATCTTGCAACCATTCCTGTACGCAGATTATAAACCGTATTGTCTTCAACTGTTGCAGTAGTGTTTCTACCAATATAAATTCCTCTAGCATTCCAGGTACCCATTGTTGATTGGTCTCCTTGGAGAGGTGACCAAATATTATTATTTTCTATAACAAGACCAGTTAATGTATAACCACTTGCTGGTGTTTGTATGAGACCATCATAAGAATCATATGCGTCAATTGTTGCTTGTGTAGTAGTAATATCTAGATCTTTAATAGTAACATTATCAACTGTAATTTCGAAGATCGGAATTGCTGCGTCATCTATAGCAGTTACCGTGGCTGTACCACTGTCTGTACCATCAATTGTTACAGATTTATTAACATTAATAGTTGTTGCTACATCATAATCACCCGCAGCCACATCAATTATATCACCGGATGTAGCGTCATCTATTGCAGCCTGTATAGTGTCATATGTTTCGCGGACTACTTCAACATTATCAATATTCATTGCGTCAGCTTCAATTGTTGTAAACCATAAATAGCCATTCCCACCAGCTTCAGATGCTTGATAATTCTCTGTAATTTCTGATGCAGTCCAGACTTCATTATCATTTTCATCGCTGATTGTCCAGGTAATTTCTACACCATTTGTAAAAGCAACATGAAACGTATACCATCCACTTTGGTTAAAGACTCCATAATCTACATTATGATAATTCCCTGGATTGATAACACTGTTACTCGGAGTTCCGTTCGTGCCATGACCGGTATTCACACCAACTTCGTATCCTCCCTCACCATCATCTACAGCACCGACATGCCAGATGTTGTCTTGTAAATATGGCGAGCCATCCGTATCGCTAATGCTTTGACTCAAATGAAAACCGTACTCACCAGTCTGGATTTTTGAATCTGAAAGGTTAATGTAGATATCAATAGAACTTGACCAGCCCAGATTAAATCCATAATCTGTACCACCCAGCCAAGTATATGATCCTGGGTCTCCGGTTGCCGGATCCGTAATTTTTAGATGATAATCACCACCAGATGATGTTATTCCATCTGTTCCGCTGGAAACGATTTCAAGCACACTTTCATAGCTATTCCACGAATGTTCATTAACTTCAAAACCTTCAGAAAAGTCTGCTGACCCAACACTGAATGTATCAGCCCACAGTCCTCCTGCAGCCGTCAGCATTATAAATATTGTTATTATTATAAATTTCTTTAAATTCATTTTATCTCCTTATATAGATAAATATTGACATTTTATTTTCTTTTTATTTACATATTAAAAAGGGTTGAATTAGCCTGGTGGCAATTCCTCCCAACCATGGGTCTGTTTCTCTAGCCGGAGGCAGACCCTATTTTTATAAGCTATGGACTGTGGTTCTTATACATATTTTCCTCCCTGTCCCTTGTATATAAACGAGGTTGTAAAATGAGTTTGGGGTCAAACATTCTCGTATAGTGGTTAATATTTAAATGCCCTTATTTATACATTAACATTTTGAGAACTTAATTTTAATAATTAGCCAATTTCTATAACTCATATATTCTACACACCTTCCTTTTGTTTTCCTGCGTAATATATTGTAGTGCAAAATTCGTGCCAAAATTCCCCAAAAATCATATCTTTTTGTTACCAATATTTTAACAAATTCATATCTCACGTCTTATAAGTGGATTAAAAAAATACGAAACCACAAATAAATATTCTGATTATTTTTTTCTATATAAGTTAGATGGTTTATAGTGAAAAGTTGTTACAAAAATACAACACGATGTTGCAAAAATGTTACGGGATTTATGATAGATTGTTCTATTTTCAGTATGGTTGACAGAAGTTGTTGCAATTTTGAAACTGGTAAAAAATATTTGTAACAAACGCCAGATATTAGTGTTTGCGGAGATAACTGCTTCTGAATTTAGGCTTTATAATTTTTTTTGGCATAAAATTTGTAATTAAATATAACAAATGAAATTAAATAAAAAAGTTATTAAAGATTTATTGAGTTTTGAGAATATCTGGATGCTGGTGATTATTCTGACAATTGTCTATTTTATTGTGCATCCGGGAAAAATATTTCAGGGGGGGAGAAAGTTTAAGGCAGATCATGCCAAACTAAATAAGGCAGAATATTATATACCAAATCCGCAAAAGGAAAATTCATTTATTTTATTGCGAAAAGGGGAAGAAAGTACGAAAATAAGTTTTTACAAATATCCCTTGCATCTGAAAAGAAACACTGATTTTGTGGGGACAAAATTGAGCTTTAGGGGAAGAAAAATGACGGATGTTTTAATAAATGATGAGCAGGTCTTTTTTACCTTATTACAGATGCCGGCTACTATGTCTCTGGTTACACTTCAAGCTGAAGATTTTACATATAACATGGAAGAGTTATATAATCTTGATTCGTTATTTTATTTTTTGCAAGATACCACAATCACAAGTAATAATACTAAGTTTTATGAACACGAGATTTTTGATGATGAGTCGCAGCGAAAGACTTATGTAAAAGAATTTAAAGATGGCTATAGAATTTATTTTAAAAAAACTTTTTTTACTAAGCTGCAAAGATATTTTGATTTTAAAAACCTGGATAATAGCCCCCGCTATAATTATCTTGTTTCTCTCCTAAATAATCAGATCGATACTGTAAGCTCCTTTGATCATTATGATACTTATGATATTGTTAACTTTTTTAAAGCCAGAAATTTTTATCAGCAGAAACTATTTAAGTTTATGGATAAGAAATTCTTGCCGATTCGGGCTAACATACTGTCTTCTGCCGATGTAAACGGAGACGGATATGATGAGCTTTTGGTGCAATTGAATCTGGGTAGATTTATAGCTAATCCATTATTGTGTTATGATGTACATAATTCTACAATTCTCTGGCAGAGAAGGGATTTGCCTGGCATAGTACAGATTGAAGCAGCTGATATTGATGAGGATGGAAAAGAAGAATTTTTGGGTAGCACTTATGCGCCGTGCTGTGAAATGCCGTTAAATCACAAAAAAAATAGGGCTAAATTAAAATTTTTTAGCTACTTTTTTATTCTGGGCAGTGAGGGAGAAGTAGAAAAAATCAATGGCAACAGAGCCTTTATTCAATCTAAACAAGGTTTTTATGATTATGTTTTTGTAAATTTGCAGAAACAGAAAAAAATAGTCCTGGGAT
>JAGXLO010000114.1 GCA_018334695.1 Candidatus Cloacimonadota bacterium | reverse complement strand
GATTACGCTAGATTGTGTTCATTATCCCCAGATTATATACAATTATTGCTAAATCAAATCCAATAATTTATATCTAAAATTAACAAAATTTTTTATTATACCTCACCTAATATTTGCTTAAAGTTAGGTAATTTATTACATTTAAGGGAGTAAAATGATATAATACATTTTGTGTTACAGGCACTAGAATAGCCACTCACTTACACTTAATAATCTTTGTAAGTGACTATTATTACACGACCTATACGTTTTTTAAAATTATTTTACTCTTGTTAATTGAAAATAATTTGCTATACAAAAATTTGGGCCATCCTTCATATCAATTGTCTTAACTCTCTCATAATATTTAGCATGTTTTTATAACACTAGTAATGAATGTCAATCTTTACAAATTTGGTTTCTGGTTCTTTAAATTAATTCTTCCCAAATAGTAACTTGAAATCTGATTTATTGACAAAAATATTTTAACTTAACATTTGTCAGCAGCACTTAATCATTTTCATAAATCAATTTAAAAAAAGGAGTTATTTTGAAAAAACTATCAATTACTTTCATAGCTATTTTTATCATAATTTTCCCCCTTATGGCAGATACGGATTGCATGACAAATTCCGGCAATAATTTTTATATATCTCTAGCCCCCTCCCTTATTTTTCCCTTCTCTATTGAGACAGATTCACCCGACCTGTCACCCGCAACCACAAACACCGAGTTCGGAGCAGGTATAAATCTGGCTCTCGGTTATCGTCTGCAGGCATGGCACCTGGAGGGTGAGATAGCCTATGGCAATAATAAAGGGAAAGATATTAAAATCAATGATCCCGCCTATGCCGGAGGAGATATTAAAGGCAACTATAGCATGTGGGCAGCTACCATTAATCTGTTTTATGATATACAAACCTGTCTTAAAACCACTCCTTACATCGGAGCCGGCCTGGGAGCAATCCAATTCCAGGCAAATGATATTACTTTAGCAGATGATCCTCCTACCCTGGGCTGCAACAATATTTTCACTTACAATTTTAAAGCAGGTTTTAGCCACCCTCTCTCACCAGTCTGCCACCTGCTTTTTGGTTATCATTTTACAGGTATGGGAGAGCAGGAATTTAAGACGGGAGCGGATATTTTAAATGCTGAGCCCATACAGACAAATAGTCTCGAATTAGGCATAAGATTTTATCTTTAAGAAATCAAAGGAGAATACTATGAAATTTACAACATTATTTATAGCACATGTACCCGATGCTGATCCGACCAAAGATAGCACGATCATGGAAACGGATTTATACAAGTTGCATGTTAAGTTTGTCTCTACCAAAAAGGAAGCATTTTTTATTGTGAAAGAGCTAAGGGATGAGGTAGAGCTGCATTCTATAATTCTCTGTCCCGGTTTTAGCAATGAGGACGTGGGAGAGATGTCCAGCCTGGTTGATGAAAAAGTAGGTATCAGCGTCGCCAGAGGAGATGGAAAAAGCAGTGAAATTGCCAGAGAAGCTATGGAGAAAGTGGGGTGGTTTGAGGAATAGGTTTGAAGGTATGGGGTACGAAGTATAAGGTGTGAGGTATAGGGGATAAGGTGTAATGTGCGAGGTGGGATGTTTAGGAGAGGAGGCGTTTAGGGTTTAGTGGTTTAGGAGTGTAGTGGTTTAGGGTATTTGTAGGTATTGGTGGGAATTTGTTGTTAATTATCCTCTAATTTATGCAAAGTTTTACTGATTAGCATTTCACTTTAGAACTCTTGTTTTATATAATTCTCAAATTGTAATACTCGCTTTTTATCTTTTTGCTCGAAAAGAAAAGGTTCAACATCTTCTGCCATAATATTCATATCAATTTCATCACATTTTTCTAATATATTTTTTTTAAGTTCAGCCATATTACTAATCGAAACTTTCTCTTTTAAATAATCAAAATTGGGCAAAACGTTCTTTCCAAGTAAAAAAACTATATCAAAGAAGTCTCTACCCTTACTGCGGGGTCTATTTAAAACAGCATATATTTTTTGGGATAATACGATAGACAGCGGAACGGTTAGAACTGTAGTAAATATATCCAACTTATTTAAAATTTTTCTGTTTGGATCATATTTAAAGTGATGTGGTTCAGTATCTATCTGAATAAGTAAAGTTTCATTTGGGTGATCAGACAAACCCAATTCATATAATAATTTGGGGAATTTTATGTAACAATGCCAGGCAGCTCGTAAAACAACCCTGGTATCAATTTTGTATCCTTCTCTTTCTAATTGATAAGTAATTTTATCCCTCATCTCTGTAAACTGTTTTTGAGAAAGGTTGAAATTGTCAAAATCTAGGTCTTCCGAGAATCTCTTATTACCATAAACTAGTCTCAAGCATGTTCCACCCAAAAATACTAAATTGTTTGAGATTTTTAAACTATAAATAATTTCTAAGATTTTATATTGAAGATACTCCCGTAAAATGAAGCGGGGATGACTCTGTAATTTAGTGGAGTAATAAGACTTTAGCTCACTTATTTCTAACATCAATAAATTCCTTTAATATTTTTATTCTTTCACTTAGTAACTTGTTCTTTGCTCGAGCTTCATAATTATTTAATCTGTCGATATCTATTGTTTCCCTCATAACAGTATCATTCCACCTCAATTGCTTTAAATCCAATGTTTGAGCTATTTCAGGATGTAAATATAAATAATCAAGAATAGCTTTTTCAGGATAGGCAAAAGGATAATGGTGATTCTTGAAATCATTTAATTTATAACCGAAAAACAAATCACTTTTTAGGTGACGATAAGAAAAGTTGCCTATTGGCGTTTCAAATTTATTTGTCTTTAAGGTAGTAGATAAAGTTGTTTGGAATACAGCTTCCGGAATAAAACCATACCAGGATAATGCTGATTCCAAGCTAATATAAGACGGATTATAAATAACAGTTCCTGCATAAAATCTAATTCCATTTTCATCCTTGTTATCAGCAAAACAATAATAACTATTTCTTAACTTTAAGATATATCCTCGTTTCTGCCATTCAACTAATCTTCTGCTATCAAAATCATCAAACTGTTTATCAATCTCACGTATTGAAAACACATGAAATTTTTCCATTTTGCGCTTAAATTCAAGATAATTCATAGTATTATATATTATATTTCTATTTTTTGTTATTTTTCACAATTTTTGGAAATATTTTTTTATGTCAATTTTTAGGATAAAAAAAGAATTTGGGCCTTGGGCTTTCGCCTCTTCACATAGTCGCCCCATCGCCCAGTCGCATCTTCATGGAATGGTCCATGACAGCTCAGAAATTGAGGATTGGGGGTTTAAGATGTGAGGTGTAGACGATTTTTCAAATAAATTTTGAGAACGGTAAAAATTTTACTTCACAGCCATGAATTTTTCTACTCTCTTTTTCAGTTTCTGACACCACATATCCGGTTTTCGGTTTGTATTTTTTAATAAAGCTGAGAAATGAGCGGGTTATTTTAGGGGTTGTCTTAATTTCAAGCGGAATCTGGTCATTTTGAATAAAATCAACTTCTGCCTGGGATTTAGTTCTCCAATATTTTAGTTTATAACCTTTTTTGAAATTTTCAGAATAAACCAGATTCTCATAAATAGTTCCAATTGTTTGTAATTCAAATTCGAACTGTCCCGCACATTGATTTCTAAAACCATGATCAATAAAATAAATTTTAGGCATTTTCACTAATTCTTTTCTTTTGTTGCAAAAGAAAGGATAACATCTTTGGCAGATATATGTCTTTTCCAAAATAGCCAGATATTTTTTGAGATTTTTATAATTAAAGCCGGTTATCTGAGAAAGTTCATTATAATTTAACAAATTACCAACTTGGAAGGCTAAAGCGTGCAATAATTTTACCAATTTATCACTTTTATTCAGCTCTAAAATCTCTTTAATCTCTCGCAGAAGAAAAGTATTAAATATATTTTTTAAAATAAGTTTTTTCTCTTCATCTGAAGTGGACGTAACTACACGAGGATAGCCACCATATTTTATAAATTCTTTTATGTACTTTTGCAGCTCTCGATTAATTGTTTGTTTAAATTTTTTATTTTGATAGATTTTGTAAAGACGTTCATCTTTGTAGGATAAGAACTCTTTGAACGAAAAGGGATATAGTTCAAATATCATTATCCTTCCCACCAGATATTTTAGGCTTGAAATAGAGAGATCGGTGGCAGATGAACCCGAAATGATTATCTTAATTTTTTCTGTATCGTAAATATATTTAAGTTGCTTGCCGCTATTTTTAGCATATTGGACTTCGTCTATAAAGAGGTAGTCATATCCTTTTACATACAAATTGATAAACGATTTTATATCCTCTTCAAACAAAATCTTATTATCAACATCCTCCAGGGTTATAATATTTACATTTTTATACTGTTCAAGCATATGGCTAATCATAGTTGTCTTACCGCATTGTCTTGTCCCGATTACAGCAATGATCTCAGGTTTGTTTATATATCTTTCAATTGTCTTTTCCAAGTTTCTTTTTATGTACATTTAATAACTATCCTACTATAATTTATTTTTTCTCATTTTTAACCCTGCTTAAATTTATTGTCAAGAAATAACAGCAGGAAATTCTGTATCTGAATTGTGTATGTCATATCTGCTAGTATTAATATAAAAATAGAAAGATTTACCCGATAAAATTGGATACCATTCCAGTTTTAACCCTGTTTTAAATTTATTATCAATCAATAATAGCTATCAAATTTTGCCTAACTTTTTTCCCATATCAGAGTTTTTGTTAGGCAAGAGGTAATGCAAGAATTATTTTTTTACTCATAAATTATTTTGATGATATATGATTTTAAACAAAAAATTCTAACTTCATTTTTTTATCCGCTTTGATAGACACATAATCACCCCGTCACATAGTCACAAAGTCTACTCCCTCCTTTTTTACTTTCCGGCACGGAATTGTCCGCGACAGCTCAGTAGTTGAGTTATGGGTTGGTCCAAGTTGGCTTTGGGGTGATTATTAAAAGAAAAAAAGCATCGACACAGTCGATGCACTCCAAAAACAATCCAAATATTCTTTAGCTAACTATGCCTATTTTTATCAAATTTTTATTCTTTGCCTTGTTCACCTCCTCGCTATTTCGCACCTTCGACCCTTCACCTTCTCGCCTCTTCACATCTTCACACTTTCGCCCCTTTGTCATTCCGCCCAGTCGCTTAGACTCCCACTCTCATATTTAGTCTTACTTCACCTGCTCCTTCAACCAATAATAATAAGCAGCTCTATCTTCTTTGGACATATTTCCATGCCCGGATTCCCCTATCACAAATGTAACATCATATTCTTTCTTTTTCATTTGATCCACTAACTTTTGGGTTAAAGCAAAGGGGCAGTTCAAATCACCGCGACCGTGATAGATAAATATTGGAACCTTTTCAAATTTTTTGAGATTATCAATATTAAAAAAATTTTCAGCTTCTGCTTTACCCCATTCCTGCGCCAAATTAGGATGACCGGAAATAATTGCAATAGCCTTAAATAATCCCGGATGCTCATAATAGGTCTTGTAAACTCCATATCCACCCATGGAAAATCCGCTCAAAATGATATTGGAACTATCAA
>JAGXLO010000029.1 GCA_018334695.1 Candidatus Cloacimonadota bacterium | reverse complement strand
TACTGAAATTGCCTCAAGGTACTCTGATGCAACTTTTGTAGTAGAAGATTTGGAAGGCATCGCATATGATTTTATCAGCAATTCTCTCTGGATTGTGGAAGAGGAAAATCGAAATTTGATAAATATCTCAATGGAAGGCAATTTGATTACTCGTTATGACCAAATTATTAGCGGACAGGATAATAGTGGACTAGAAGGAATTTGCATCACCCCAAGCGGAAATTTTTTTATAATCAAAGAAAAGAATCCGTCACTCTTCATCGAATTGAATTCCAATTTTAGTAGCGAAGAATCAATTGAAATGAACATTGCTGACGACCTGTCCGGAATGTGTTATGATAGAGAGCGGCAATCATTTTGGCTAGTTAGCGATAAATCTAAAAAATTATTTTTATGGAATAAAACTGAAGGAATTAAATTTGAATCCAATTTAACTTATGATAAATTTGAGGGAATTTATTATATAGAACAGGAAAATAATATCTACATTGTTAATGATGAGAAAAATAAACTTTATTACTACAAACTAATTAATAATCGCAGTGCTTAAATAGTTTATATACCAGACGCATCATCTACTTATAAATACCTTATTTCCTAATTTTAAAAATTTTCTCGTACCCCCGCCCTTAGCAATAACTTCCAAAACTTTTTCATCAAATAGAGGAAAAACTGCTCCAAAAATCATCTCGACATTTTTGTAATTTAGGATCTCAGGACTCATGGTCGAAGATGGTCCCAAAATGAAAATTTTGCATCCTTCTTTTGTTTTATTAACAATATTATAAAAAGTTTTGTTGAAGATAGAGGTAGCAGTCAAAATAATGGAGTCAGCTGAGCTAATACATTTCTTCATTTCTTGCATCGGTAAAAGTCTTCTATCAATTTGTTTCTTGTCAAAGGTAGCAACTTCCAAGCCCCTACTTTGCATCTTATTTAAAATAGGTCGAAACAATCCTACCATCACAATATTAGAAAATTTATGGAAGTCGATAGCTTCAAATATATCAGCTGAGCCTAATTTCCTATTTCTATAGTTCAGAGTTGCAGTAAAATAGGCATTAATAAAAATACGATGCACAATATTATCAAAATCGATATTAAACAAATCGTTTTTATTAAAATCAAACTTGCGAAATAAATTAGCACAAACACCAATCTGACCATTTTGTAGCATGACAGCAGAATACTTTTTCCCGCACACCAGAGTTTTTACTTTCTTTGGGTCAAATCCATACTTATCTGCCAGCTGCTTCAAAGGATCTTTTATGATTGATAGCTCCTGAGTTTATAAAAAAATAAGTGAAATTAGGAAGGGTACAAGCATCGCTAAAATTACCGGCAGGATTAGTGCTTTAATAAAATCTTTTAGATCTACATCAAAAAATTCCAAGGAAACTGAGATACACGGGTGTATTGGGGAAATGACATATCCCATAAAGATAGAAAAAAACATTACACTAAAAGTTAAATATGAAACAGAATTAACCTGAAAACGGGTGAAATATATCGGCAATAATATGCCAAAAGGCATTTGAGTTCTTCCTGTGATAAAGCCCAGAATAAAACCTATACCTACTATCAGAAAAGTTTTGCAGAATACAATTTTAGCGATCATATTAGAGATGTCAGTTGCTTTAAAAATATTAAGAAAGATAAACATACCCAGAATAATCAGAAAATACTTCCAGGGTTTCATCTTTTTTGCCACGGGGATTATCATCTTAAGTTCCAGTTTTCCTAACCAAATTGCCAGGAATATACTGGTTAAAACAGCTATTAAAAGAGCTATTTCATTTAGAATCCCCGGAAAAACAGAAATCAAAACTACATGCATTACTGGAGCCGCAGCAATTATACCGATGGGCATGAAAATTTTTTTAAAATTAAACGATTCTGTAGTACTAAGATTCCCATCTATATGTCGTAGCAGAAAAATATATCCAAGTATTGTCAAAAGAAAAAATCCCGGCAGTAGATAAAGCATAGCTGTATATAGATGTAACTTAGCAATTTTGGAAACTACGAGTAAAGCACCTAAAGGATATATCAAAATGAGTGTATGTCTAAACCATACATTTATTCCCGCATATTCTTTGGCTGATATATCCTGACCGGCTCTTTCTACGAGAGGAGCGGACAACAGTGCACCGCCGGGCATGGGCAACATCCCAAATAAGCCTGGTCCAAAAATAAGAAATAATTTTCTGTTCATACTAAGATGTTTAAAAAGCTGAGTCATCAAGCCGGATGCCTCCAGCACACCTCCTATCATAGCGATTGTACCCACAGCTGTTGCTAGAAGCAATATTGAGGGATCAGAAAGTGTTCCTGCGATGTTTTTGATTATCTCACTTGCCTCCAGATTAAATATTCCCAATAGCAGTGCTCCTATGATAAATCCTAACCATAAATTCTTTCGTCCCACCATCAGCATTATGACGATTGCTAAAACAAAACTAAACCAGGCAATGTATGTACTCATAATATTTTTTAATCCTTTTTACTTTTTTATAAAATAAAACGTGCCGCGTTTTAGCTTTTTTGTGTTAACTTCATTTTCAGCGGCTAACACATCAAGATACTTATTAATCTTATTAATATGTAACCCCAGTGCAGTAGCTAAATCCTGAGCTGTGCACGGTCTTCTGCTGATTGTTTCCAGTATTCGTGATTTTATATCCGAATCGTATGCTTTACTCTTTTTCCTTGATGTAAATTTGGCAATAACTTCCACATTATTATGTGTAAAGTATCTCTTGATCATATTTAATTCCTCCCTGCTTACTGATTCAACCCAATTCTCTGTACCGGGTCTGTCCATGGTATTTAATTGTATCATATCAATATTTATAGTGGAGAGAAAATCATCAATTTTTTTTATTTCCTCTTTATTGTCATTGATTCCTTTAACAATAAAAACTTCTACATTTACATTTCCCTCGTATCTGTCAAAAAATTCTTTAAATCCTTTTCTGTATTGCTCTGCATCAAATTCATTGGCAGGTTGATTTATCTCTGTAATAATACCAGATGAATATGCATCAAAAGAGGGCATAATCAAATCAACATCCATAATTGCATTTTGTACGTTTTTATCATAAAGCAGGGCGCCATTAGTTAAAAGAGCTATTTTGTATTGAGCATATTTGGTTTTTAGAAAATCCACAATTCTGCCGATTCCAATATGCAGGGTAGGTTCCCCCGAACCAGAAAAAGTAATGTAATCGAGTTCGGGTTCTTTTTTTAGAAAATCTTCCAGCTCTTGCAAAATCTCATTCGTAGGAACATACTCCTTTCTTTTGATAGTTAAATTGGTGGTTTTGCCACACTCACAATAAACGCAGTCATATGTACAGGTTTTATATGGTACAAGGTCAATACCCAGAGACACGCCTATGCGCCTGGACGGCACCGGACCGAAAAGATGTTTATAATTCATGTTCACAGCCTTATAATTAATTTATTGTATATAGTTTTATGGAAATTGATATTATGGATTTTTCTGTCAAGATTGGATTAGTTCAAAATTATTTTATTGCTAATAAGTGAAAACAATTTTGTATAATAAAGTTATGGAATAATTTTATATAATAATGAAACTTTGATTTCTAATTTTAATATTCAAATTATTTGACATTGCGGTGTGGTTTATGATTTTATTGAAAATTGCTGTCTGTTGGTGCCTATTTTTAAGTTATCTAAAGGCAAAAAACAAAATCGAATGAGGAATTATGGACAAAGGTTTTAGCGAATCGAACAATACGTATTTGAGCGAAGCTGAAGAGTACAATCACTTAGGGATAGAAGAAGCGAATTCTACAAATTATTCCGAAGCTATTCATAATTTTACAAAGGCGATAGAAACTAATCCAAATTTAATTGATGCGTATATTAATCGAGGTATAATAAAACGTATTAGAAAAGATTATTCTAGTTCAATACAGGATTTTGCAACTGCAATAAATATTGACCCCACCTGTTACAAAGCAATTATTAATCGTGGGATTGCCAGACGAATTTCCGGAGACTATATTGGAGCAATCAAGGATTTCAATAAGGTAATCAGAATTGATGCAAACAATGCAAAGGCTTATAACAATCGTGGTATTGCCAAATCCGATTTAGGAAATAAGTCCGATGCTATTATTGATTTTACTAAAGCTATTGAGATAGATCCCAATTATGCTGAGGCATATTATAACAGAGGTATTGCCAAATGTCTTTTAGGAGATAAGGAATCAGCCTGCCAGGACTGGTTAAAAGCGGCAGAATTAGGATACGAAAAAGCCTGGATACCCATTAAAAGAAATTGTGAGCAGTAAAAAATAAGGAATTTTATAAATTTATCTAAATAAAAAAACCGAATTTTTAATAATGAGGTCTTGTAAAATATTGTGTGCACCTTACGTCGAAATTCTATTCCGAGCAGACATATGTAGTTGGCTCAAACCAAGTAAACTAACGGCACATTGGCTGGTCTGCTTATTGCTGCTACCTCCCGGTCCTGACAAGGTTCACAGTAGCCAATTGCGTTAGGCTTGATTATCAACACTACTTGCATACATCATACACGGACATCAAATCCCTTGGTAAGGAATTCAGCCCTGCTATAGCGGCTTGCAGGTTCAGGGCACCGCTAACTCCCCGCCTAGCACACTTTATATATCTTTAAATTAACTTAGATTATTCAGTTTCTACCTGAACAGTAGTAGGTTCTTGTTTACTCATGATCCACAGGCGTTCTATAATTGAAAGAATATTATAACAAAGCCAGTATAAAACTAAGCCTGCAGGAAACGATTTAAAAATGAAAACCAGAAAAATTGGCATACCATACATCATGAATTTTTGGGTCTTTGCCTGAGCCTGCTGACTCGCCCCACCGGCTGTTTTCTGCATCATTAGTTTTTGTTGTAAAAACATTGCTATTCCCATCACAACTGGCAATATATAATAAGGATCAGGTGCAGAAAGATCATTAATCCACAAAATAAAATCAGCATGCCGCAAGGCTAAAGCAGAGCGCAGAACCGGATAGAGTGCAAACAAAATCGGGAATTGTAAAATCAAGGGTAGGCAGCCGCCCAACGGACTAACACCGTGTTCCTTGTAGATCTTCATAACCTCTTGCTGAGCTTTCTTGGGATTGTCTTTGTACTTGTTTTGTACTTCTTTTACTTTAGGCTGTATCTGTTGCATCTTCTGGGATGACTTGGTGCCTTTATGAGTTAGAGGTGAGAGTACTAATTTTATAATAATTGAAAGTATAATTATGGCAATGCCCCAATTAGGAATGACATTGTGAATCCAGGTAAGTAGCTGCAACATAAATTTACTAATAGGACGAATCAAAGACCAGCCAAAATTCATAGCGTCTTCCAAACCATTATTATATTTTTTTAGATTCTCAATAATCATTGGACCAAGATATAGTTCGTAACTATGTTCAAATCCGCGTCTGGCTACTTCCACATCGGCTTGTGCAGTTATTATATTCTTATCTACACCCAGTTGTACTTCATCCATCTCAACTCTGCCTTCGGGTATAGCGGCAATCATAAAATATTTTGATTTTAACGCGATCCAATCAATATTACCAATAAAACCTTCATCATCCTCTGCATCTCCAAAATCTTTATCCTTAATTTCACTATTTACCTTTGCTACTGCCTTAAGGTAGCTTTCTGACCTGTTAGACTCTGCATCATAATGAACTCCCGAATCCAAGCCAAGTTTGTATGAATCCACAAATCCAAGTTGATTAATATTGAAATTCATACGTAAGTTGTAATCGTCAGTAATAGTGTACCGTCTTTCTATACGCACTACTCCATCTTTTTGTAGATAAAAACGCACTTGATTCGGCTGTTTTTCATGTTTAAACTTAAGTCGGGATAAATCAATATTGCCAAAATCACCGTTGAGCTTTGTTCCCAGTAAGCCTCTTTCGGATTGCAACAATCTTACAGCAACCTGTTCTTCTTTGCTTTGCATAACATCTTTTAGAATAACCTGTTTTATTGTTGCACCACGATTTGAGAATATAATTTTTAGATATTGATTTTCTAATGTAATCTTATCATCAAAATTTTTTGCCTGCTCAAAACCAAACTCACCTTCTTTAGCAGCCAGGGGTTCCACTTCTTCTGCACCGGTTTGAACTTCAGACTCAGTTTCGGGTAAAGTTGTTTCTTTGGCTGGTTCTTGTACTGGCTTATCCCGAGAGGATGCTTGTTTTTCCTGAATTTCACCCTGTGTTTCTTCTTTAGCTGGTTGTTCTTGTTGTTTCCAGAGAAGTTGGTTACTTAAAATAAAAACAACTGCTATCAATACTAAAGCAATAATTGTATTCTTACTATTATCCATTATTTATTTCTCCTTTATTTAAGAGGATCATATCCCCCCTTGTTCCACGGATTGCATCTAATTACCCTCCAGGCGGACATAATTATTCCCTTTACGAAACCGTATTTTTGCAATGCTTGTATGGAATAATCAGAGCAGGTTGGATAATAAATACAGTTATCCGGGGTTAAAGGTGATATCACTTTTCTGTAAATTTGTATAAAAAAAACAAAAATTTTACTTAAAGTTATGTTTAATTTTTTCAAGAGCATTTTTTAATTCTTTAATGATTGCTTTCCTGCCTGATGTATAGATTCCTTTTTTGGTAATAACAAGATAATTCAAAGCTGGTCTGATTGAAAAGTCTGTCTGGCGAAACCACTCTTTTATCCAGCGTCTTACTTTATTTCTTTTAACTGCATTACCAATTATTTTTCCGGTAATTACAGCTAGTCCAAAATCATCCTTTTCTATTTTGGAATTTTCATCAGGATGAGCGACAACCAAGTCTAAATGCTTCTGCTTGTATCTTTTTCCATGAGTTCGCAGATTGTCAAACTCTTTTTGCTTTCTTAGGTTTTTCACTTTTATCAAAAGCTTATGCTGACAGGTTTTTTCGCCCTTTTTTTCTTCTGCGCTTCAAAACCTTTCTGCCACTTTTGGTTTTTTTCCTATTGCGAAAACCATGTTTATTTTTTCTTTTTCTTTTATGTGGTTGATATGTTCTTTTCATTGTTTCCTCCGAAGAATAATGAGTTTCATCAATTTAACTTATGTATTTTGCTGTCAATATTTTCAGAAAATGTTAGGTAATTTTTAGCTAATGATTAATATTTTTTTAAATTATTTCGCTTTTGATAGTATTCTATTATGCAATTTTAAAATTTGTATTGGTCAGGTTTTCTGTCAGAAAATATATCATTAAATTCGGTTACATTCTTATCTTTTGCAACAGCCGGCTCAATTTCAACAACTTTTACACATGCTTCTTTTTTGGTTGCTGAGACTAGCACATTCCCTTTGATATCTGTAATCTGGCTCATACCTGTAAATCCAAACTCCTCACCTGCATTCTTTTCATTTCCAATACGATTGGATGTAATTGTGAAAACGCGATTTTCAATGGAGCGGGTTATCATAGCTTTTTGACAAAAAGGCAAAACGAGATTTGCTGAATGACAAATTATTTGGGTTCCTTTCAGGGCTAAAGTGCGGCAAGCTTCCGGGAAAATCCAGTCAAAACAAACCATTAAGCCTAATTTTATACCTCTGAATTCAAATACCTGAAATCCAGTATCTCCAGGTTCAAATATGAATTTTTCTTTAAAAAACAGATGTGTTTTGCGATATAGATCAATATTGCCATCAGGCTTAACAAGCATTTGCGAATTATAAAATATTCCTTGTGCTTTTTCGGCAAATCCTACCACCAAGCCTGCATCTAGACTTGCTGATAAATCCCGGAAAAAATCTGCGATTCTACCCTTTCGAGCTTCTGCTGTATAGGGTTCTAACTCTTTCTTATTTGCAAAAATATAGCCACTGGTTGCTAGTTCAGGTAAAACAATCAAATCGGCATCGACATCCTGCAGCAACTCTTTGCTTCTCATCAGATTTCGTTTCTCATGAAACAATTTTGGATAAAACTGTAAAAAGCCAACTTTCATCATTACCTTTGTATAATTTTTTGAATCTTTTTAACCGCTAATATCCAATTCCTCAACAAGCAAGGAAGGAGAACCGAAATTATTTGAATTCAATTCCAAATCATCTGCTATTGCCGTAACTTTTTGTAACATAGACAGGAAGTTTCCGGAAATAGTAAAATTTTGGATAGGATATTTTCTGCCATCCTTATCACAGACAAAACCTTCTGCTGAAAGAGAAAAATCACCTGAAATTGGATTACAACCGCTATGCATACCGGCAAGAGAAACAATTTCTATTGATTTAGGAGCCATTTTATAAAGATCTTGCTTTTTCTTATTCCCTTTTAGAAAGAACATATTAGAAGAGGATACTCCTACAGAACCTTTGTAAGATCGGCTGGCATTACCAGTAGATTTTGTAGCGGCTTTTTTGGCAGTAATTGTATTATGAATATAAGAATTAAGAACACCGTGTTTTATCAATTCTGTTCTCTGGGATGGATAGCCTTCACCGTCAAAAGGTCTGGTACCAAAGCCTTTTTCATATAAGGCGTCATCTATTATGTTAACTTTATTATTAGCAATTTCCTGTTCTAGCTTGCCTCTTAGTAATGATTGTCCCTCCTGGACTTTCTTAGCCGAAAAAATACTGGCAAAGGTTTGTAACATAGTAGCGGCTTCATCATGATGAAAAATCACAGGATATTTTCCTGATTCTATATTCTTTGCACCCAAAAGATCCAAAGCTCTTTGCGCAGCTGTTTCACCGATTTTTTTGGAATTAATCTCAGAAAATTTGTGAGAGTTATCCATATAGTTTCCTGATTTGTTCATATTTTCACCGCGAGCGAGACAATAAGCGAAGGAGTAAGCACCATTTGTTTTATATTCTTTATTAAGTCCTTCTGAGTTAGCTATTTTAATAAACCGAATCGAATCTCCATAAATTGCGTAAGGAACGGCGATAACTCTTTTATCATAGCTTAGAGGAATGCTTTCCAGTTGCATTGCCAGATTTTTCTTATCTTTGATTGGTATTTCTTCTAATTCAGGGTAGTAGATTTTAATTTTTTTCTCTATATCTTCAAAGTCTTGTAATTTAATTTCTTCTTCGTCTTCAATAATACGGGAATTTTCCAGCGCTTCCTCCAGCATCCCGGCAAAGGATTCTTCGTCGAACTTTTCTGTATAAGCATAACCAACTTTCTTGCCGTTTATTACTCTAACTCCCAAGCCAATTTGATCAGAAGAAGTAAAATTTTCTATTTCTTGTCTAAAAACTTTTATGGAAAGAGATTTGTTACTGGATAAAATAAAATCGAATTTATCAATGTTTTTTTTATTTGCTAAATCAAACAGCTTTTGAAATTCTTTATCAAACATTATTGCTCCTTTCTTCCGCCGACAACAATTTCATCGACTTTTATATGAGGTTGTCCTACACCAGCTGGAATACTTCCACTCATAGAGCCACACATTCCTTCGGCGAGTTTAAGATCATCGGCGACCATACTTATTTTTTGTATAATATCTGCTCCATTTCCTATTAGTGAAGCTCCTCTAACAGGTTTTGTTATTTTCCCATTTTCTATCAAGTAACCTTCTTGAACAGCAAAGTTGAAATCGCCTGTGCCGGGCTGAACTGAACCGCCACCCATTTTTTTAGCATAAATTCCTCTATCAATAGAAGCTATCATATCATCAATTTTGTCATTACCAGCTGCAATGTAGGTATTTCTCATGCGGGAAGTGGGTGCAAATTGATAGGATTGCCTTCTACCCGATCCTGTAGATTCCAGCCCCATTTTGATTCCGCCCAATTTATCTATCATATAGGATTTGAGAATACCATCTTTTATAAGAACAGTTTTCTGAGTGGGGTTACCTTCATCGTCAATATTTGTAGAACCCCATTGATTTGGTATGGTACCGTCATCAATAGCAGTAACGCATTTAGAGGCAATTTGTTTACCAAGTTTGTTTGCAAACACAGAGGAGCCCTTTGCGACCGATGTCGTTTCGAGAGCATGTCCGCAAGCTTCATGAAAAATTACTCCACCAAAAGCATTTCCTATTACTACCGGAAATTTACCTGATGGGGCGTAATTAGCGTTTAACATTGTAACGGCTTGTTCTGATATCTTGTTGCCAATCTCATCCGGATCCAGCGAACGTATAAATTCGTAACCCTGATGAGAACCCGGTCTGTAAACACCTGTCTGCATCTCTCCACCTTTAGCCGCTATGGCATTGGAACTTATCCTTACATAGTTTCTGCTATCTTCTTTAAAAAGACCTTCTGTATTTGCAATCAGAATATTTTTCTCGATTTCAGAATAAGTTATATTAACCTGTGCTATTAAATTGGAATTTTCACGGGCTGACTTGTTAATTTTGTGTAAAAATTCTACTTTTTCCGCTTTTTCTACCCCGGATGGAATTACTTCAACTTTATGAATATTATCGACTTCTTCTTTTTTTAGATTAACACCCGAAATCACTTCTTCGCCTTCATCGGCTTTACTAACCGTTTCTGCAACATTCAGCAAGGATTTCTCAGAAAGATCGTTTGTATAAGCAAAAATTGCTTTAGTTCCAAAAATAACACGAATACCAGCGCCATAATCATAACCGTTTATAGACTTTTTTATCTTACTATCAAGTAGTTGAATTTTTGAATTCATGCTGTTTTCTGCATAAATTTCTGCAAAGTCAGCACCAGTAGAAGCAGCTTTTAACAACACTTTTTCAATCAAAGATTTTTTTATCATTTTTCCTCCAATTTTTGTCAGCCTTTTAAGTGTTGATAATGATGTCAAGTAATTTGGGGTTTCAAAGTCCATTTAAAATGGATATATATGATATTATTACTTTAATACTAGCAAAATATAATTAAGGCTAATCATTGAGTTTTTCTTCTTAACCTTTGAACTTGCAATATCATTGATTATGTTTTAACATTTTGGGATATCAAAAGCTATTAAAATTATAGACTAGAGTTTTTGTTCAAAAGAACCTATTAAATCTTTGACAACAAATGAACCTCAGTTAAAATATGAGCAAAAAGGAATGAAATGTTTATATTAAAGGTTAAGGATAGTTTTAGTGCAGCACATAAACTTGTTGAATACAAGGGGGAATGCTCTGAAATTCATGGACATAACTGGGAAATTGAAGTTTCAATTGAGTGCCACAAAACCAGCGATATAGGCTTAACTATAGATTTTAAGGAGATTAAAGAGATTTTCTATAAAATAATTTCGGAATTCGACCATACTTATTTGAATGATCTCGACTATTTTACCGATAAAAATCCTACTTCTGAAAATATCGCTAAAGTTATTTATCAATTAAGCATTAATGCATTTTCAGATTATGATGCTCAAGTAAAGGAGATTGCAGTCAAAGAATCTGAAAAATACACTGCAATTTATAGACCCGATGAGAATAATTAATTCCGATTTTTCCTATAGCGCTCACTTATCTGATCAGTTAAAGCCCAGTACTCTACCGGAGTTTGCCTTTATCGGACGCTCTAACGTGGGCAAATCTTCTTTGATTAATTCACTCTTAAACCGCAAGAATTTGGCTCAGACAAGCAAAAAGCCCGGCAAAACTAGAGCTATAAATATTTATGACGTAGTATGTTACGATAATAATAACAAGAAAGAAAAACTGCACTTTGCCGACCTTCCGGGATATGGATTTGCCAGAGTTTCTAGGAAAAAACAGTTTAACTGGAAAGAGCTTATGGAAGATTATATCAAATTCAGAAACAATTTGAGTGGATTTGTTATCATAGTTGATATCAGACATTCTTTAACCAAAAAAGATGTCGATGCAATCAATTGGATCTATTCCTTTGGTACACCCTTTATTATAGCAGCTACTAAGAGAGATAAATTAAAAAAATCAAAAATAAAAAGTATTACCAAAAATTTGAAGAGTGAAATAAATCCTATCAATCCCCAAAGATTAATAACATTCTCGGCTAAAACGAATTTTGGTAAGGGGAAAATTTTAAATTGGATCGATAGTAATATATAATTTTTTAATGGAGTACCTATGTTAGAAAATATTGAAAGTCCCGAACAGATAAAATCTCTTTCTAAAGCAGAAACTAATAAATTATGCAAAGAAATTCGCGAGAGGATCATAGAAGTCACAGCAAAGAACGGCGGGCATATCGCTCCCAGCTTGGGTGTTGTAGAGATTACTGTTGCTTTATTAAAGACATTTGATCCCTTTGAAAATAGTATTGTGTGGGACGTTGGTCATCAATCTTATGCCTATAAAATATTAACAGGTCGTAATAAAGAATTTGATACTTTAAGACAATTTAATGGAATAAGTGGCTTCAATAATATATCTGAAAGCAAATACGATGCTTTTGGTGTAGGTCACTCCAGCACCTCAATTTCAGCCGGAATGGGAATTTATACAGGAAAAGAGCTCAACGGCAATCCCAAAAAAGTTATAGCTGTTATTGGAGATGGAGCTCTTACTGCAGGTGAAGCTTTTGAAGGGATGAATAACCTGGGGGGAATGAAGAAAAATATGATTGTCATTCTTAATGATAATAAAATGTCAATTTCCAAAAATGTGGGCGGTTTGCATTATTATCTGGCTGATATATTATCGGGAAGACCTTATAATAAGATAAAAGAAGAGCTCTGGAATAAGGTACAGGTTTTTCCCCGAAAAATACGTAAAAAACTAATTTCTATTGTTAGACACATTGAGGGTCTCAAAAGTGTTTTGATCCCAAATGGCTTTTTTGAAGACATTGGCTTTAAATATTACGGACCTATTGATGGTCACAATACTGCTACCCTGGAACGTATTCTGAATAATGTAAATAAGAATATCACAGGTCCTGTTTTAGTGCATGTAGTAACTAAAAAGGGCAAAGGATTTGAGCTTGCCGAAAATGATGCAACAAAATTCCATGGTATTGCACCTTTTAATGAACAAACCGGGGAGACCCAACCCAAGAGAACTAAAAAGATACAAAAAAAATATTCTCATATTTTTGCTGAAACTCTAAGCAAGCTTGCAGGTGAAGACGAGAAGATTACGGCTACTACTGCAGCCATGGCAGAAGGAACTGGATTATCGTATTTTATGGAACACCATCCGGATAGATTTTTTGATGTGGGAATTTGTGAACAGCATGCAGTTACCTTTAATGCCGGTATGGCCATGCAGGATGTTAAACCCTTTGTGGCGATATATTCCACATTTTTACAACGAGCCTATGACCAAATCGTTCATGATGTTGCTCTACAAAATCTTCCAGTTAGATTCGCTATAGACAGAGGTGGTTTAGTGGGTGCAGATGGACCTACTCACCATGGCACTTTTGATTTATCATATTTGAGTTGTGTGCCCAATTTAACGATAATGGCACCTCGCGATGGAGATGAGTTAAAAAAGATGGTAAAATACATGGCAAAATATGATAAAGGTCCCATAGCTGTTCGTTACCCGCGTGGAGTTGCCAAACAATATAGTGAATTAAAAAGTCCCAGGCTGGGCTATGCAAAATCAGAAATGATTTTTAAAGGTAATGATTCTGCCATAATTTCGATTGGAACTGCGTTTGACAAAGCTTACTATGCTTATAAAAAATTGAAAGGAAAAGGAATAGAACCTTATCTCATAAATGCTCGCTTCATTAAACCTCTGGACAAAAAGATACTGGTATATCTTGCTAAAGAAGGGGTTAAGCATATTGTCACCGTGGAACACAATGCTCGTATCGGCGGATTCGGCAGCCAGGTTTTACAAGCAATAAATGAGATAGGTCTGGATTTTGCAGTAAAAATATTTGGCATTCCAGATGAATTTGTCACCCATGGTGCTACTAATAAACTTTATGAAGAAATTGGCTTGACAGGAGAAGAAATTTTAAGGTATTTTATTAATTACTATGACAAATCATAATGATACAATTACAGCCATAGCTACACCTCCCGGAAAAGGTGGTATAGCAGTCATAAGGATTAGTGGTCCTGAATCTTTAGCTATTATAAAACAGATTTTTAAACCCTCAACTCCCGTAAAAGAATATCGACCAAATATTACTTATCTGGGAAAAGTATTCGACGAAAATGAGCTAATTGACCAGGTAATAGTAATTTATTATAAAGCACCACACAGCTATACAGGGGAAGATGTGATAGAAATAAGCTGTCACGGAGGAAAATTTTTAACTCGTACTATACTGGAACTAGTTCTCTCCCGGGCTAGCAGGCTTGCCCGCAAAGGCGAATTCACCAAAAGAGCTTTTTTAAACGGTAAATTGGATCTTACGGAAGCAGAATCAGTAGTGGATCTCATTGATGCCAAAACCCGTAAATCCCAGAAAGTAGCTATAGAAAGGCTGGAAGGTAAGTTGTATGAGGGGATTGAAGGTATAATTAAGGAAATTAATGAACTTCGTACAGAGATAGAGTTGGACATTGATTTTCCGGAACATAGTAACCAAAAAACAAATCACAAGAACATTGTAAACAAAATACAATTTATCAAAAATGAGATAACCAGGCTTATTGCAACAGCCGACGAGGGTATTATACTCAACGAAGGTTACAGGATAGCAATTGCCGGAGAACCTAATGCCGGCAAATCCAGCATATTTAACCGGCTGATAGAGAATGAGCGGTCAATTGTTACAGATATTCCGGGAACAACTCGTGATTTTATAGAAGAGGATATTTCCTTAGAGGGATATTGGATAAAATTATTCGATACGGCGGGTTTGAGGGAGAGTACCAGCGAGATAGAGATATCAGGTATTAAGAAAAGTTATGATATAGTAAAAAATGCCCATCTTGTTTTGTGGATAGAGGATACTTCCGTCCACAAGGAGATCATAATTCCTGAGAGAATTAAAAATAAAGACTATTTTATTATTCTTAATAAACTTGATTTACTTAAATCTCCGCCTTCCATAGACAAAAACTGTGAACATATAGTAGCGGTTTCCGCCAAAACAGGACATAATATTGATGTGCTAAAGGATATGATAATAGATAAAATCGATTTAGAGGAATATGATATATCTCAAGGCATACTTAGCAATGCAAGACAGCTCTCTTCAGCCAAAAAATGCAGGAGATCATTACTAAAAGCTCTAAAATCTGCTAAAGGGGAATCCGGATACGAATTTATTGCTTTCGATCTAAGGGAAGCCAGTGAGTATCTGGAAGAGATTATAGGTAAAATAACAAGTGAGGATATTATAAATAATATTTTTGACAGATTCTGTGTGGGAAAATAAATGTTTCACGTGAAACAAATTAATTTATTCTCATGAAATGCAAATACGATGTAATAGTAGTGGGTGGAGGTCACGCTGGTTGTGAAGCAGCTATAACGGCTGCAAAACGCGGCGCTAAAACCCTGATGTTTATAATCAAATTGGAGACAATTGGTCGTATGTCTTGCAATCCAGCTGTTGGTGGTTTGGCAAAAGGTCACCTGGTCAGAGAAATTGATGCAATGGGCGGTACTATTGGCAAGGCAATTGATAAGGCGGGAATACATTTTCGCATGCTAAATAAAAGTAAAGGCCCCGCAGTTTGGGCACCCAGAGCTCAGGCTGATAGGATGAAATATCAACTTGTAATGCGCTCCTATACTGAACAACAGGACAATCTGGATATTAAAGAAGCACTAATTCAAGATATTTTAGTAAAAGATGGTCAAATACAGAGCGTGCAAACCCAATATGGACAAAAATATTTTGCCAAAAAAGTGATCATTGCAGCCGGAACTTTTTTAAAAGGTAAGATACATATCGGAATGAATAATTATGCCGCAGGTAGAGCCGGAGAATTTGCCGCCAATAAGCTTTCTGAATCATTACAAAAAAATGGTCTTCAACTTGTCCGTTTCAAGACAGGTACTCCTCCAAGACTTGATATTCGTACTCTCAATACAGATGAGCTTATTGTACAAGAACCGGATGAACCACCAACAAAATTCTCTTATTACACAGATATCAAACCAAAAAACTATGTAAATTGTTACCTTACGAAAACAAATCCTGAAACTCATAAAATTATTTCTAATAATATCCAGCGCTCTTCGCTTTTTAGTGGAAATATTACCGGTGTGGGAGCTAGGTATTGCCCTTCAATCGAAGATAAAATCAAAAAATTTCCGCAGAAAGACAGCCATCAGGTATTTTTGGAACCAGAGGGAACAGATACATATGAAGTCTATGCCAACGGCATTCCCACAAGCTTTCCCCCTGAAATACAATACAAAATTGTCCATTCGATAAAAGGGCTGGAAAATGCCAAGTTTATGCGTTATGGATATGCAATCGAATATGATTGTATCAAGACCTCGGAAATAAAACTTTCACTGGAAACAAAAAAGATCAAAGGCTTGTATCTCGCAGGACAAATAAACGGCACATCCGGATACGAAGAAGCCGCTGCTCAGGGTATGGTGGCTGCCATTAACGCTGTAAACAGCCTGGAAGGTAAAGAACCAGTAATTTTCTACCGTGATAATTCATACATCGGGGTTCTGATAGACGATATAGTTACCAAAGGAGTCGATGAACCCTATCGTATGTTCACAGCTAGAGCCGAATATAGGCTATATCTAAGGCAAGATAATGCAGATGAGAGATTGATGCCGCTGGGTTATAAACTGGGAATGGTTTCGGATAAACGCTATAAGAGATTCAAAAACACTATTACAATAAAGAAAAGAATATTGAATGAGATCAAAGAAAAAAATGCAAAAACTGATTCGGATAAATCATATAAATTGATTGATTTGTTAAAAAGACCGGAGATTGATTTTGATGATCTGAAAAAATACGGATATAAGCCTTCAGAACATATAAGTGACCTGATAAAGAATAAAATTGAATTAGAAGTGAAATATAAAGGGTATATTAAAAGACAGATGAAGGAAATTGAAAAATTCAAATCACTGGAACATAAAAAAATACCACTGGATCTGGATTTTATGGAGCTAAACAATATATCCTACGAAGCCCGGGAAAAGATGAATCGAATCTCTCCGGTTTCTGTGGGACAGGCATCCCGAATCCCCGGTGTGACCTACTCTGATGTATCTGCTCTACTTATCCACCTGAAATCATTGAATGAATAAAGATAAAAAAATTTTTCTTTCATTCCTGAAAAATCATAACTTCTCCTCTAAGCCAATAAAAAGATTTGAAAATTATGAAAAAATATTGAAGGAATGGAATAAAAAAATAAATTTAATTTCAAAAAAGTCTGCAAAAAAAATCTGGACACGCCATTTTTTGGATTCAGTTCTTATAACAAAACATCTTGATTTCAGTAATTCAACGGTTATCGATTTAGGATCAGGGGGAGGTTTGCCCGGACTTCCTATTAAATTTCTCTATCCTTCTCTGCAACTCTACCTTATTGAATCCAGAAGAAACAAAACTCTTTTTTTAAAATATTTAATCGAAAAACTTGACCTAACTGGATGCCACGTCTTAAGAAAACGCTTTGAGAATGTTAATGAAATTCCCAATTATAGCTGTAATCATGTTTTAGTTAGAGCAGTTAAGATTAAGAAAAATTATATTAATAAGGCATTTCATTTATTACGAGATGAAGGAAAAATTGTTCTTTATAGAAGTATGGAGCAAACTGATAATATTTTGGACGATTCTGCTGTAGCTTTTGAATATGATAAAACCGTTATTGAAGATTCCGAGCTTAATTACGGCGGATATAAATTTTTGATTATAGGAAAAAAATGATTTATGAGTAAACTTATTGCTATTACTAACCAAAAAGGCGGAGTTGGTAAAACTACCACTTCCATTAATTTATCTGCCAGCCTGGCAAGCCTGGATAAAAAAGTGCTTTTGGTAGATATTGATCCACAAGCTAATTGTACTAGCGGTTTGGGCTTTGATAAAAATAAAGAAAATAATCAAATTTATGATCTGTTACTGGACAGCGGCGATGTTTTTTCTGCTATTTTGGAAACGAATATTCCCAATTTAAAAATGATACCCTCCACCATGGAATTGATAGGAGCAGAAGTTGAATTGCTTTCTTTGTCTGACAAGCACAAACGATTGCAAAAAGCGCTTGAACCTGTAAAAAACAAATTTGATTACATCGTGGTAGATTGTCCACCTTCCCTCAATATACTTACTCTCAATGCTATGGTTGCTTGCAACAATCTTATTATTCCCATACAAGCTGAATATTATGCTCTGGAAGGGATTGCCCAGCTGATAAAAACATTCAGGCTTGTTAAGAAACGCCTTAACAGCAATTTAGAAATATTTGGGATTCTCCTGACAATGTATGATAAGAGATTAGTCCTGTCAAAACAGGTGGAAGAAAATGTAAGGAGATATTTTGGAGAAAAAGTTTTTAATACAATAATATCGCGTAATGTAACTTTAAGCGAGGCTCCCGGCTTTGGCCAGGCAGTTCTTGAGTACGATATAAATTCCAGAGGAGCAAAAAACTATCTCTCTCTCGCTACGGAGATTATAAATTTGGATGGAAAGGACATAAAATGAACAGACTGGGAAAAGGTTTGGATGCTTTGGTAGGCGAAGATAATAACGATGACAAAGGTTACAACCTGATAGATATCAATAAAATAGAATTTAATCCCTACCAACCCAGAAAAGCGTCGAATCAGAAGAAATTAAAGGAATTAGCAAAGTCAATAGAAAAAAATGGTGTTATACAGCCGGTTATTGTGCGAAAAAAAGATAAAAATAAATATGAACTTATTGCCGGTGAAAGACGTATCACTGCTGCAGAACTGGCTGGTTTGGAAAAAATACCAGCTATTGTGAGAGAAGCAGAAAATATGCAAATGCTTTCTCTCGCTATAATTGAAAATATTCAAAGAGAAAATCTAAATCCGATTGATGAAGCTCGTGGCTATGAACGACTTGTAAATGAGTTCGGCTTGAAACATCAAAAAATTGCTGATCTAGTCGGAAAAAGCAGAGTGGCAATTTCTAATACCCTAAGATTGCTGCAGCTTTCTGATGAAATTCTTAAATACATGGAAGAAGGCAAACTCTCTGCCGGTCACGGTAGAGCAATTTTACAGGTAGCAGAGGAATCGAGAGAAGAATTTGCGAAAAAACTTATAGAAAAAAACATTCCCGTAAGAAAAGCAGAAAGGCTTGCTGCCAAATTCGATGAATCCAAAAAGCAGACCAGACATGTACGCAAAGATCCTAATGTGCGTGATATTGAAGATAAGTTGTCCAAAAAAATTGGTGCTAAAGTCAGTATCAACGGCTTAAAGAAGGGAAAGCTGATAATAAAATATTATTCGGCTGATGAGTTGAACAATTTAATTGGAAAATTGCAAAATATTAATTAAATTATGAAAAGCAAAAGTAAAGTCATATTTATAATAATCCTGCTCATATTGATTGCCATCTCAATTTACTCCCTGATAAAAACAAATTCTTATCAGGTTAAATTGGAGGCATTAAAGCGGGAGAACCTTGAATTGAAAAATAAAGTTGGACAGTTAACCGAAAGCATAAAACTGAATTCCGGGAATTCTGTTTTTCCCAATGACTTTAATTCAAAACACAAAAACCAAATCAGTTCCAATCGCGATGAATTAACGCAATATCAGGAACAATTACTAAAGTACCAACAGTATATTCCCGATAAATATCCCACACACAAAGTTGTAATTTCTCGCGGGTTTCTTCCGCAAAGTAATCATCCTGCTTATGATCTGGCAGGGTCCAGGTCGGACACTATCTATGCTGCCGGGGCCGGAGTGGTTGAATTTACAAAAAAAAGTGATAAATTTTACGGAACATGCTTATTGCTAGATCACCTGAATAGTTTTAAAACATTTTACGGGCATAATCAAATCAATTTGGTCAAAACAGGAGAAATGGTAAACAAGGGACAACCGATCGCAAAAATTGGCATGACTGGACAAACCACTGCACCGCATCTTCACTTTGAGATTCGTTACAAAGGTGAAAAGGTGGACCCGGGTAAATTATTAAAAAATAACGGAGAATAATTTATGAAAAAGAAGAAGAATAAAAATTTGGACGCCCTTATCGGTCAGGACACACATATTAAGGGAGAAATTGAAACCTCAGACAGTATTAGAATAGACGGATCTGTGGATGGAAATATAACAGTGCAAGGCTATATTGTAGTTGGAAAGGGAGCTAAAGTAAAAGGAGACATAAAGGCGGAAGCTGCAACTATCTTGGGAAAAGTTACAGGAAATATTGTAGCCGAAAAGGAACTCCAAGTGTCGAAAGAATCAGTTATCATCGGTGATATCACTACAAAAAATCTTATAATTGAATCCGGAGCTGTGTTTGACGGTAAATGTAATATGTACGATAAGAATGCCAAACAAAAGGGATGATAAACTAAAGAAGTTTGCTAAACACAGCAAGGAAATATTCGAAGGTGTGGGTCTTGTTGTCCACCTTGGTTTAACAATGGTGGTTTCAATCATCGGATTTTTCCTTTTGGGATTGTATTTGGATAAAAAATTTCACCTGGGTGGTGTCGCAATAATAGTTTCATTAATTTTTGGGATAATTATTGGTGCTTATTCGGGCTATAAATTAATACAAAAAGATGAAGATAATGAATAAAGTCCTTAAAAATTACTTTTTAACAATTCTTAAACTCATTTTCTTGACAAATCTAATGTGTGTTTTGGTCTTTTGGAAAAATTTTCATGTCTGGTTGGGTTATCTCCTGGGCTCTTTAGCTGTAACTGTTAATTTTTATTTTCAGGCTAAAGGAACAGAAAAGGATACAAAGCTCACACCCGGGCATGCCAAAAAAAGTGTTTTCAAAAATTTTTATGTGAGATACCTGATTCTATTTGCTGTCTTGATACTTATAATTAAGTCTCTACCGGTTAATTTATTCGCTCTTGTTGCGGGAGTTGCTTCTCTCTATCTTCTTATAATAATACATGGACTGATTATTGCCCTTACTAAAAAAAATGTATAATAATTTTATATGAAAAAGGCTAAGAAGAAAAAAATAATTTATATTATACTTGCCATAATTATACTGGAAGCAGCAGTTTCTGTAGGGCTAAATTATGAGTTGCAAATAGGTCGTGTAGATGGTAAATTTGTTGTTAGAAACGTAAAAAGCAAAGAATCAATAAAAGAGCGAATAGATGAAGAGTTCCAATCCGATACCATAGTAAAGATTGCTGGTAGGTTTCCTGTTAATTGGAATGTAATAAAAGTGATCTTGGCTGTAGATCTCCTCATAATTTTATTCGGCTTCTTTGTTTATAAAAACGTTAAATTAATTCCCACTAAAATCCAAATTATTGCAGAAGATCTTTATACTTTCTTCCGTACAATAGTCACGGATACAATAGGTGAAGAAAAGGTTCATTTTACCCCTTATATTGCTACGATTTTTATTTTTATAGAACTCTGTAACATCATTGGACTGATACCCATTCCCGGAAATATGGAGCCAACTCGTAATCTAAATGTTACTCTGGGTCTGGGCACTATGGCTATAGTTCTGGTACATTTTTTTGCCATAAAAGAAAAGGGGTTATTCCCTTATCTCAAGGAATTTGCAGAACCGGTATTTTTAATAGCTCCTATTAATATAATTTCTGAATTTGGCAATCTTATCTCGATCTCTTTCCGTCTTTTTGGTAATATTCTGGGAGGTGCCATAATAATTTTAGTCATATCCAATCTTACGAGATATATACTTTTACCCGTTGGCTTAAATATGTTCTTTGGTATTTTTATAGGAACGATTCAAGCATTCGTCTTTACGATGCTCGTTCTCTCTTATACTGCTGTTGCCATAAAATAGGATATCATTATGGAAGTTAGCTATTATCAATTAGTATCTTATCTGGGGGCTGCATTTGGCGTTGGCCTTGCCTCAATTGGAGCTGGCTTTGGAGAAGGTTATGTGGCTGGAGAAGCCTGCCATGCTATGATGAAACAACCCAAAGCTCGTGACCACTTGCTTCGCACAATGCTTATAGCTCAGGCTCTGGCAGAAACAGGCGCAATATTTGCTCTGCTGATAGCCCTTCTCATTCTATTTGGAAATGTAAAAGAAGCTGCAAATAACCTTCCCGACCTGATTTCTGTTTTTGCTGCCGGACTGGTAATGGGCTTGGGATGTATTGGAACAGGTACTGGTATCGGTTATACAGGTGGAAAAGCCTGTATGGGCATTGGAAGAAACCCCAGACAGACAAATCTGATTACCCGAACTCTTTTTGTAGGTGCAGCTGTGGCAGAATCAACAGCTGTATATTCATTAGTAATAGGACTTTTATTACTTTTTGTCGCGTAACATAAAAAAATGAAACTTAAATATATTAAATTGGAGGAAAAATGGAAATAACAGGAGTAGAAATAATTAGAGCTGCAGCATTGCTGGGAGCCGGTATTTGCATGGGCTTTGGCGCAATAGGTCCGGGAATTGGTGAAGGCTTTGTGGGAGGAAAAGCTTGCGAAGGTATAGCACGAGCCCCGGAAAATTCCGGACTTCTTACCAGAACTATGCTTGTAGGACAGGCAGTTTCTGAATCAACCGGTATTTATTCACTGGTTATCGCTCTCCTTTTGATCTTTGCTGTGTAAAGTCGCTGAATAAAATCTATTAAGGTTAGGAGCCATATCTATGGTAAGTATTGATTATACACTAATCCTGGTAATTATCAACTTTGCAATTTTGCTGGTTATTCTAAAAAAGTTGCTCTATAAGCCTGTTTCGAAATATCTACAGGATAGAGAAGAACAGATAAAAAACGACCTGGAAGAAGCAAAAGCAAAACGAGAAGAATCAGAAAAAATTCTGGAAGAACAGAAAGCACATTTGAGAAAAGCCAAACAGGAAGCTAATGAGCATAGAGAAGAAGCCATAAAAAATGCCAAGTTGACAAGTGAAAAAATCATCGAAAAGGCACACGCAGAAAAGGAAGAAATTATTAAAGATGCCCAGAAA
>JAGXLO010000028.1 GCA_018334695.1 Candidatus Cloacimonadota bacterium | reverse complement strand
GGAAGGCCGAAGATCCCTTTTAGAAAAGCAGCTTGCAGCTCCTCTTCATTGATATTTTTATTTCGCTTTAAATTCTTTTTCCATTTTCTTATTCTGTTAAATTTTTCTTTTTCATCAGGAATATTGTGTTTTTCCAGAGAATTTTTTAGAACCTTTTTATTAAATAAATTAGCCAAAATTACATCCTCTTATTTATTTCATCTGTTGATACAAGTAATGTTTTCATAGACTCCGCCAGTTAAAATTTTTATGTGCTAGTACAAAAGTAATATTGCTTAACCAAAGCAGAGGTCATTTTATATTTTATGTCAAAAGTTTTGGGATTAATGTTGGGGTGTTAAGCAAAAAATTTGAAAAAATAGGCGACTTCCCAACGCAGGAGGGGAGTTGTGGATTGTATTACACCCCCCGCTTCCTCAAAAGCGGAACCACCCCTCTCAAGAGGGGACTTTGCAATGTTTATTATTATAATTTATTTGTTCTTGTTAGCCAGCATTCTAAAGTCCAGTACAAGCCTGAACTCCAGTCTGCTGGTACAAAATCCTGCTATCTTATTCTTATATTTTTTCCCTAAATCCTATTCCCTATATCCTGAATTCTCTCCTTCAAAAACTTGTCTGCCCACTGGCTGATTCCCTTTTTTTTTATTTATCGCTTCCAGCGAATAAACCGGTCGTTAGACTATGAACATAGGGTAAAAACCCTATGCTAAATTATTTATCCCCTTCGGGGAAAAAATATTGTGTTTTTTAAAATTTATTATGTATTCAACTTCTTTTTTTTTCCTTTCATCTTTTGTCTTTTATCTTTTCTTTTCCTCACTATTCACAAACTTGTCCGCCCACTGGCGGATTCTCTTTTCACTTTTTGCTTTTTGCTTTTTTTTCTCTCGTCTCTCGTCACTAGTTACTCGTCACTTTTTTCTTTTAATTCTTCCCCATCAACCTTGTTTTCATTTTTTGCACCAAGCTAAAGCATAGTGTTAATGAAAAAATTTTCATTCATCATATTGAAAAATTTATTAAACAATTCGTTGCAAATCTTTTAGTTTACTAAAATTTAAAGATATTCTAATCATTCTTTGACTTAACTTATAAGATATTTTCCAAAATTAGGCAAAGGATTTATTTTGACTTATTAAAAAAATACAAAAAATTTTAATTTAAAAAAATCAAAAAAATCCGCAGTTTGGGGATTTGTATTTTTTATAAATTTGAAAATAGATTTTTTCTTGACACCGCAAAAATACAAGCTTAAGTCTGTGAACAAAATTAGTTTTCAGATTTTAGATAATCGTGAATAACTTTTACAGAATTTCGTATATACATTTGTTAATTGGCTATATAGTAGTCTTTTAGAGAATTTTATTTTATGTTAGTAAAATGTGAATAATTTAACTAAAAATCTACTATATGCTTGCCATAGGCATATTTACACAAAGAATAGGTGACTTATGAAAACTCAGTTATGGAATTTAATTTTAGAAGAAATTGAAGATCAAATTGATCCTCAAACTTTTAGTACCTGGTTTGACAGGACCAAACAATTTAGTTTGGTAGATCATACCCTTACAATAAAAGCCCCTACTAAATTTTTTGCGGATTGGCTAGACCAACATTACAAAGCTTTTTTGGAAGAGACTGCTTATAATCTTACTGAAAAAAATATAAACATCGAATTTATAGGTACTCCTACAAATAATCATAATAATCAGAATAAATTAAAAAAAGATTTGAAAGCACCAGATAAAATTGGTCTGAACCAGCGCTATACTTTCAATAGATTTATCGTTGGTGATAATAGCCAATTTGCTTACTCGGCTTCACATGCTGTAGCTAATAAACCGGGAAAAATCTATAATCCCTTATTTATTTACGGCGGTGTAGGTTTAGGTAAAACTCATCTGATGCAAGCGATAGGAAATTATATTTATAATAATTCCAGAAACAAAAGGATTTCCTATATAGCTTCTGAAGATTTTACTAACCAAATGATTGCCTCTATTCAAAATAATGATACAATTAATTTTCGTAAAAAATTTAGAAACTATGATGTGCTTATGATAGATGATATTCAATTTCTTGCCGGAAAAGAGGGAAGCCAAGAGGAATTTTTTCATACATTTAATACATTGTACAATGCTAAAAAACAAATTGTTCTTACTAGCGACAGACCACCCAAAGAGATAAAAAAGTTGCAGGATAGATTAATCTCTCGTTTCGAATGGGGGCTGCTGGCTGACCTTAAAAAACCAAACTATGAAACAAGAGCTGCAATACTAAAACAAAAGTGCAAAGAAGAAGATGTAGAATTAGATCATGAAATAATAGAATTTATTGCAGAAAATTGTCACGATAATATCCGCCAACTTGAAGGCTCTTTGATAAAAATTCTGGCTTATACCTCCTATAAAAATATTGACCCCTCCAACTTAACGTTGGATGAGATAAAAGACAGACTGGGTGATATTCTTATAAGTAAGAATAAGCCAATTACTATGGAACTCATTCAAGAAAAAGTAGCAAGCTATTTTAAGATAGGTAAAAATCAAATCAAAGAAAATACCAGAAAAAAAGAAATAGCTTTCCCCAGACAAATTGCTATGTACCTTTCCACTCAACTCCTGCCCGATATCTCGCTTAACGAAATAGCTCATCACTACAATAAGAAAGATCACTCTACCATTATATATGCAAAAAAAAATATAATAAAAAAAATGAATGATGATACAAACTTGAAGGCAAAAATTGATGAAATCACCGAAACTATACGTAAATAATTTGTTAGATGATAGTTAGAAACTTACTCACAAATAATTAATAATGTGTGTGGATTAATGTGTATAAACATAAATTTTGGTTCAAAGTTTTTATAGATTCGTAAATTTTGTGGATAACTTAACTTTTTCAACATTTTTATCCACAAAAAAAAATCAAGAAAAAATTGACTATATTTACGTCCCTTTATGTTTTCCACATATTCACATAGACTACTAATACTACTAATTTTAATAATTATATAGTAAAAGGATATTATGATAGGAATGAAAAAGTTATCTTATATAATCTTAATAATAATTATCGGTTTAAGTTTATCCTGTTCTGATAAAAAATCTCCCTTTGGTTATAGTCAGGATTATCAAATAAGGACAGATACTCTTTTTAATGTAATAGATATTGTAGAATCTTATGCAGATACCATCTATAATTACAGTGAAAACACTACATTGGCTGTAGGAGATTATCACTATACAGAAACAAAAACTGTTTTTAGATATCTTACATTACCGGATACTACATGGCTGGATTCTGTCAGCATTGATTCCTGTGTAGTTTCTATGGTCAGGAAAGGCAGCAATGGTGATGACCAGATGTTTGCTTTAGAGGAAATAACAACCCAATGGCTGGAAAATACAGTTACCTGGGATTCCTTAGCTAATAGCTGGGGAGCAGAGATCGTAACCAATTTTAATTATGTTGCTGATACTCTTTATTTTGAATTACCAACAACGCTAGTTGAATACTGGATTGAAAATGACACCATCAACTATGGATTTGGCATGTATAGTAATAATCCTGATAGTATATTTACAGAATTTTATTCATCAGAGTCTGGCTACGAACCTGAACTTACAATCTACTCCACAGGAGAATCCGGTAAAAATGATACTCTTGTTTATATACCTTCAAAGGATGCATTATTAGCAAAAAATACTAACACATCAAATTTTAATTATGGTTTAATTTCAAATCTTCCGCCACGCAGAACGGTTCTAAGGATTGATAGAGACAGTGTGGTGAATTATCTGGTTCAAAACGATAGTATTAGCACAGATGATATTTCCAGAATTTCTATTAATAGAGCAGAAGTGATTTTTGATACTGTTCTTATTTATGATTCTTATCTGGGAAGCGGCAATTTAACCTTTTATCCCTATTACATAGTTGATACTACTAACTATGATTCTTATGGTAGTATTTCGGGAAGAGAGAAATCATATTACACCGGTAGTGGTAATATGTCTTTTGTAATTTCGGGCATTTTTCAAGCTCAATTGAGAGATTTACTGGAAACAAATATGTTTTTTATGAGTTCGCTTTATGAAAGCAAGGACTACTCTTACGTTAGATTTTCGCAGCAAGCAGGAAATATAAGACCTAAATTAAAAATAATTTTTACAATAAGTAATCAAGAATAGAAATTAAGGAGAATTTGTGAAAAAATTTTTGGTTTTAATAATATTAGTATTGATTTTTTCTTTTGCCAATGGTAATTCAATTTTTTCTGAAATCGGTTTTGTTGAATCAAGTGAAGGCTTGGATAACTTTTCGGTTGGAATGGGATATACCGGAATAGCAACCACTTTTCGTAAAAATTTTTCCATGTCTAATCCAGCTTTGAATAATACGATCTATAATGCGGGATTTTTTACACAAGCCAGTGTAGATAATCTAACATATAAAATATCGGGCGATTCGTTTGATAAACTTGTTACGAATTTCCCAAAAGCAAAAGTTATAATTCCCCTGATGAAAAATACTACCCTGGGTTTTGATTTCTCGCAAAAATACAGCTATGGTCTGGAAACTTCTATCACTGATACGTTGAGTGAGTATGGAAATTATACATCCACCACATTGTTACAGGGATCTGTAAATCAATTTGGCATTTCAATAACCCGTAATTTGAGTAAATTAGCCCTTGGGTTTAAATTAGGTTTTAATTATGGCAATAAATATAATGGTCTTAAAATTAATTTTGAAGATAACGATTTGATAGATTATGAATCCAGCTATGAAAGGATAATGAAAGGAATAAATTTCACTCTGGGTGCTACTTATCCAATATCCCGATTTTCCTTTGGTGGATTTTATGAATCAGCCCTGGATCTTGATTCTGATAATACTGAAACGGTAGAATTCACCAACAATTCAAATTTTGATTATACATTAAACTTAGAATCAGATTATTCTTTACCTTCTCAACTAGGTCTGGGTGTAGGTTATCAGATAAACAAAGAATTTTATATAGAAAGTAATTTTAGTCAGCGTTTCTGGACAGATGCCACAAATAATGCCATGAATGAAAGAAATACTAAATTAATTTCAGCCGGTGTATCTTTTATTCCTTATAGAAGAAAGTCACTTTTTCCCATCAGAATTGGTGGCTACTACAAGGAACTTCCCTGCAAGTCAAATAGCAGCTATGTAAATGAACAAGCCCTGAGCCTGGGATTTGATGTTCCGCTAAATTTCCAGAAGCAGGGAAAAATTAGTATGGCTTTTACTTATGGAAAACGGGGTAATTTATCAGATAATGAACGTGAAGACAGTTTCTTTAGATTTACCGTAGGTTTTCAATCATTTGATAGATGGCTAAATCCCCAAAAGTATAAGAGGGATAAAGAAATTCCCGAAGCTGATGAGGCTTACCTGGAAGAATGGGAATAAATTAAATATATTCAAGTGAAAAATAAAAAAATTAAGCCAATACTAAATAAAGTTTTAGAACATAGAGGAATAGAAGATAAGAAGTTTTTTTTGGATCCTTCTTTAGATTATTTATCTGATTTTGGAGAAATAAAAGGGGCTAAAAAGACTGCAGCCGAATTAAAAAAAGTAATAAAAAATAATAAAAAAGTAATTATTTTTGGACATGATGATGTAGATGGTATTTCAAGTACTATTATTTTATATGAATTTTTAAAACAAACAGGGATAGAAGATGTAAGTTATTATATTCCAAATAGAAATATTCATAAATTCGGACTTGATAAAAACTTTTTGCAAAAAGTTATTGCAGAAGAATATGAAGTTGTAATTACAGTTGATATAGGTATTGCAGAAAAAAATGCAGTTAAATATCTTTTAGAAAATCATATAAAAACGATAATTATTGATCATCATAATATAACCGCAGAATTGCCACAAGCAGCTGCTATTTGTGATCCAAAATTAGCAGGAGATGATTGCAAATTAAACATTCTAGCCGGGGTAGGAGTTGTGTATCATGTTTTAAGAGGGGTGAATAAAAAATTATTACGTGATTTTGATATTATTTTATGTGGTCTGGGAACATTGGCAGATAGAGTAGAATTATTGCGCGACAACAGGGTTTTTTCTCGTTATGTATATGAAAATTTGTTTAACACCGATAATACTTTCATTGATTTTTTTATAGAAAATAATAAGGAATTAACCACACAAGCTTTGATAAAGAAACTGATTATAATTCTAACGATTGCCAGAAGTAAGAAAGGTGAGCATCGTGGTCTTAAATTGTTATTGGAATCAGATATTAAAAATGTAATGAAAATATATAAAGAATTAGAAAGAGAATATAATCAGAATGAACTCAAAAAAGACAGGGTAAAATCTATAATTTCCAAAGAATATAAAAATTCCCCAGATAATAATATTTTTTTCTATTTTGATAATAACAGAGAAATTCCCGTTCCTTTTTTGGGGTTAGCAGCATCATTTGTGGCGGATAATTATAAAAAGCCCTGTATGATTTTATCTTATCTGGATGTTGATACAATCAATGGAGAATGCCGAGGTCCTGGTAATTTTGATTGGGTGGAAAATTTGGCTAAACTTAAAGATTTATTAGTTAATTATGGTGGTCACAAAAGAGCGGCAGGCTTTACTGCAAAACCGGAAAATGTAGAAAAAATCAAGCAAAGAATAAAGAAGATTGCAAAAGAATATGAACCGGTAGAAGCCAAAAAAGTTACTGCAGATTATAGTTTTGATAATTTTGCAGAATATCTAAAAATAAAAGAAGCTGTTTCGGAAAAATTGGCACCTTTTGGTAAGAAAAATCCTCTTCCTGTATATGAAATCAATCAGGTAAAATCAGAGAAACTGAGGAATCATCTCTGCTCTGATACAAATTTAAATATTGACAAAGAAATTAAGGCAATAATAAGTTTCAACAACCAAAAAAACTGTACAAATCTGATTAAATTTGAGCATAAATAAAATTTTTAAGGAGAAACATAATGTTTTGGGATTATTTTTTGAATTTGTTAACTAATGATGTAGCAATCGATCTGGGCACGGCAAACACACTTGTTTACGTAAAAGGACATGGGATTGTGGTGGATGAACCATCTGTAGTTGCTATGGAGAACGAGACCAAGAAAATTGTAGCTGTGGGCAAGAAAGCTAAAAAGATGGTGGGGAAAACACCGGCGGAAATCAGAGCTATTAAACCAATGAAAGACGGAGTGATAGCTAATTTTGAGATTACTGAGGAATTACTGCGCGATCTTATTATTCGTTCTCAACAAAGAAAATTTCTTATACGTCCCAGAGTGATCGTTGCTGTTCCCTCAGGCGTTACGGAAGTAGAAAAAAGAGCAGTGCGCGAATCTGCCAAACATGCAGGTGCCAGAAAAGTTTTCCTTGTATCCGAACCTTTAGCTGCAGCCATAGGCGTAGGCTTACCTGTGCACGAACCCTGCGGAAATATGGTTATTGATATTGGCGGTGGTACTACAGAGATCGCTATTATGTCACTATCTCATATTGTAGATCATAACTCCATCAGAATCGGGGGAGATGAGATGGATGAGGCTATAATAAATTATTTGAAAAATAAACATAATTTGTTTGTAGGTGAATCAACAGCGGAACAGATAAAGATAAATATTGGCTCGGCTTATCCGCTTGAAAACGAACTAAGCATGGAAGTAAGAGGCAGAGACCTTATAAAAGGGCACCCTGTATCAAAACAAATTACTTCCGAAGAAATTAGAGAATCATTATCAGAAACAGTCGATGCAATTGTCCATGCTGTGCATATACTGTTTGAAAAAATTGCTCCTGAATTATCCGCAGATATTGCCGATAGAGGTGTAATTCTTACCGGTGGCGCATCTCAGTTAAAAGGTTTAGATAAAAAAATAGAAGAAAGCGTTGATTTGCCCGTTACTCTTATTGATGAACCATTAACACGCGTGGTTATGGGGAGTGGAAGAATATTGGATGAAATCGAGGAGTATAAAGACGTAATTATACCAGAAACAAAATAGATGGCTTTTAAAAAAAATCTCATATTCTATATCTTTCTGATAATATCTATCATTTTCATGGCTGGGAAAAGCGAAGACAGGATAAAAAAAGCACAATTTGTTGGCAGTATCTTCTTTCTTCCTTATACAGCCAGCTTAACTTACGTTAATTCCTATACCGAATTAGTTGATAAAGTGGTAAATTTAGAAAAAAGAGTTTTTAAACTTCAATCAGAAAATAGAGTTCTACAAGAAAAATTGGAAAGATCAAAAAGAGTAGAAGATCTACTGGATACTAAAGTTTCACTGGATAATGAAATTATTGAAATTGCCGAAATAATTGGTACAGGCTCCTTTTTCTATTATCAGACAATTATGATAAACGTGGGTTTGAATGATAGTGTAAAAAAAAATCAACCTGTAGTAGCAGTAGATGGTCTTGTGGGTGAAATTGTTTCTGTTTATCCTACCTATTCCGTGGTACAAACTTTCAGAAATAAATATTTTAGGGCAGGAGCGATAACTGAAAGAGGTAGAGTAAATGGAATATTGGAAACAAGTTTACATGGAAATCTATATTTAAGAAAAATAAAAATTGGCTGTAATATTGATATCGGTGACGTAGTAACAACTTCCAAATTAAGTACAAATTATCCTCCGGGAATTCCTGTAGGTAAAGTCATTAGCATAAAAAAGACAAGCAATAATATGTTCTTGGAAGCCCAAATCGAACCATTTGTAAATATTTCCACAACAGAAGAAGTGGCAGTATTAAGAAAAAATAGTTAGAGTTATGCATAATATTAGAACAGTTGAGAATAAAACGTATTTTCGTATACCAGTAAAAACAAAGATACTGGGACCTGATGATGATATTGTTGAAATCGTAAACAGATATACCGGTGATATTACAAAGCCCGGAGATATAATTGTGGTAAGCGAGAGCCCGGTAGCAATGACGCAGGGAAGAGCAATATTTGAAACAGATATTAAAGTAGGATTTCTTGCTAATTTCCTCTGGCGCGGTGTAAGAAATGTGGAATATGGTGTGGGTTTACGCTCTCCCACCAGTATGCAATGCGCTATAGAAGAAACAGGAAAATTTAGAATAATTTCAGCTGCTTTTATTGGATTTGTCGGCAAGATCTTTGGGAAAAGAGGCTGGTTTTATAAGATAGCAGGAAAACAAGCTGCCCTGGTTGATGCAGCTCATACATCTTTTATTCCACCTTATGACAAAACTGTTATAAAAGGTCCTCTATACAGCGATGAAATTTGTAGAAGGATAAAAAAAATTACAGGTTTAGATGCTGCTATTATGGATATTAATGATATCGGCGGCTCCTGGGTAATAGGAAGTTCAGAAGGAGTTGATAAATATTTATTACAAAAGATTATGGATGATAATCCTCAGGGTCAAAAATCCGAGCAGACCCCAATTTGTATTGTAAGAGAAAAAAAATGATACGTTTTATTGTTTTAGGCATAATGCTTGTTTATATCCAGCACTTTTCTGCTGATAACATCAGCTTTATGAACATTACACCAAATCTTCTATTGCCATTGATAATTTATATAAGCATATTTAAAAAAACGGTTCCAGCTCTAATTTTTGCATTTTTGCTGGGTATTGTTATAGACCTGAATAATCCTGCCTGTTTTGGTATAACCACATTTTTATTTATTGTAATTGCTTTTGTACTCGCAAATATAAAAAGTATGATCAGCAAAGGACAACTCCTGGCCTATCTTTCAGTTATCCTTTTCACAAATTTCTTGTTTTTTCTGTTTAGCAATCTCATAATATATATTTTTCAAATAAATCAAACATTTCCTATTGGGGAAATTCTGATTTTAAGTATATATAATACTTTTTTATCTGTTTTGATGATAGCAATTTTTAATTATATCAACAAACTTTCAATTAGATTAAAAGAATACTAATGTTTGGACACAAATTCCGCAAAGAAGATGGGCTGTTTGTTGTAATACTTGTCTTGTTTGTTATTCTGTTTATATCATTATTCGAGCTGCAGATTGTAGAAGGGGAGCATTACAAATCATTTGCTAAAAAGAATATGACAAGATTGGTAAAAAAACCTTCTCCTCGCGGCATAATATACGATACATATTTAAATCCATTGGTAGAAAATGTCCCCTCTTTGGGCGTTTATGTAGATTTGAGGAAAGTACAGAATCAAGAAAAATTAGCCTCCTTTTTATCTGCAAAATTGAACCTAAAAGAAAAATCAATCCTCAATATATTACGTAAACATAGATTTATCAGATTTGCCCCAATCCTTATTGCATATGATGTGGATATGAAAACAGCTATAGAACTGGAAGAAAATATAGAAAACTATCCTTCAATAATAATTAAATGTGAAAGCAAAAGAAATTATTTATCACAATCCCATTTTTTAGGTTATGTTGGCAAAATTTCACAGGAAGAATATAAGCGAAAGAAAAGAAAAGGCTATGATAATCTTGATTACATTGGCAAATATGGATTAGAAAAATATTATGAGGAATACCTAAAAGGTACCAAGGGATATGATGTGTTGCAGGTAGATGCAGCCGGTACAGCTATGGGAAGTCCTAACAAAGAGCATTCCAAAAAACCAATATCAGGTAAAGATGTGGTATTGACCATCAACAAAAAACTTCAGAAAGAGGTAAAAAATATCTTGCCCAATGACAGCTCCTGTGTGGCAATTGTTATAAATGTTAAAACAGGTGGTATTCTCGCTTCTGTTAGCTACCCGAATTATGATCCAAATCAGTTTGTGGTAAAAATAGAGAACGATTACTGGCAGAGAATTATAAATAACCCCAAAAAGCCATTACTCAATAAAATATGTGATGCCACTTATCCCCCCGGTTCTGTTTTTAAATTGGTAACGTCAGCTTATGCTCTGGAAAGTGATCTGGTTGATAAAGAAGAAATTTTGGTGGATTGTGAGGGAGGAGTAGAATATGGGGGGAGATTTTTCGGTTGCTGGAAAGAAGAAGGACATGGGGAGATGAATATGAAAGATGCAATTATTCAATCCTGTGATTCATATTTCTACAAAATTGCAGAAAAAATTAAATTGGATAGCTTTTATACTTATGTGAAAAAGAACAATTTATTGGATCCGGCTGGAATAGACTTGTTGAGCAAAAGAAAAGGATTTTTTCCAACTGTAGAGTGGTATAATGATCATTATAGTGAGCAGGGATGGACTCGAGGAAATTTTTTAAATCTGGTTATGGGGCAGGGAGAAGTCTTATTAACTCCACTATCAGTGGTCACTTATTATGCCGGACTTGCTAATAAAGGTACAGTAAAAGTTCCTCATTATCTTAAATATATAGATGATGACGGCAGGAGGATAGAAAAAGATTTTGGAAGTTATAAACTGCCTATTTCACAGGAAAATATTGAATTCTTCCTGGATGCTTTGGATAAAGCTGTTAATGGAAACAATGCTACAGGTATCATGGCACGTCTTGATGGTGTAAAAATAGGGGGAAAAACCGGTTCTGCCGAAAATTATGAGGGAAACACACATTCCTGGTTTACAGCTATAGCTCCTATTGATAACCCCAGGGTGGCGTCAGTTGTTTTTGTGGAGAATGGTGGTTCCGGCGGAGGTATTGCTGCCCGTTTAACCGGAAAGATATTAGCTGTTTATTTTCATACACAGACAATATATTAAAAAAGCCCCGATTAAAAAATCAGGGCTTATGATTAATTCTTGATTTATTATGAATAGTATTTAGAAATTATATCCCATTCCCACACTAAAGGCAAAAATGTCAAGAGAATGCTTGCCGGGCATATTGTGTTCGGCAGGATCTACGTCTCTCTCTTCTCCCATTAAATATTCTAAACCAAAATCAATCTTATAATTAGCTTTAGAATAGCTCATACCACCAGTGATTGCGTTGTAAGTAGCAGATGGGAATAAAATATTTACTGTTTTATCCGGAGCTGGAGCGGGATCATAGTAATAACCGGCACGAGCTGTAAAGGCAGGATTAACCATATATTCTGCACCAAATCTGATCTGTGTACAATCTTCCCATTCCAGTATCATTTCGGAACTATCGGGCCAGGCGGCATTATCAAATTCTGTAATAAATTTATCTTCACTTTCTGCCCACTGGCTATACTGAGCATCAGCAGTAATTGTTAGTTTTTCGCAAGGATTTACAGCAATGCCAAATGCTGCCCATAAAGGCAAGGCTACATCTCGGTCAAAATCACTTTTCTCTGCTCCGTAAGCTGCTAAGGCAGGATTTTTTGCTTCGCCGCTTAAGGTAAGGTTGACCTTAGAGCGAATACTAGCTCCAAACTGGAACATATCAGACATTTTGTACATCATGCCACCTTCTACACCAAAACCTGTACCAGTAGATGATTCTTCATACTGAAAACCGGTAGAACCTGTAGAATCTGTATGAACATATGGTCTATCAAGATTGAAAGAACCATAGGACATAATTCCGGCGAAGCCAAGAGATAATTTGTCTGTAACCTGATAAGCTACACCCGGTGAAATAGAGATAGCAAAAATCTGCGATTTCCATTTTATGTCGGGGTTGCCTCCGGCAAAAGCTGCCAGATCTTCTCCCGGCCATTCTACGCCAAGACCACTCGGAGCGAAAACTCCAAAGCCAAAAGTTAATTTATCCATAGGATAAGTCATGAATAAGTTGGGCGTAATGTTATCCTTACGCTCATTTTCTACATCAACACCTGCGGGATCATATTTATAGGAGCCATATAATTTAATGTCTGTAATTGCACCGTATATTTGTGCTTGCTGACCGGATAATCCGGCTGGATTCCAGTAAATCGCTGTGGGGTCATTTGCCAAACCTACAAAAGCTCCACCCATACCAAGAGCTCTTGTACCAATACTGTTTAAACTCAAGCCATTTGCGATTAAGGAAGCTGAACATATTATTACTAAGCCTATAACTAGGACTAATCTTTTTTTCATTTTACTCCTTTCATAAATGAAATTTTTTGAGACTAATAAATCGAATCCGAATATAGCGTTTTGTTATTATTTTTGTAAACTATTATATAAATTTTTTAAAAATTGAACAAAACTATTACCACATAACTGCAAGGTTTTTAGGGATTTTATTTATGATAGAATTTTTTTAACAGAAGAATAATTAGCGGTCATTGTGTAGCATTTATCAAAAAAATAAAATCTACAAATCACTTAGTAAAAGTTAATTATAGCAGTAAAAAGTATTATTTATTTGACAAGAAATTGCACTTATCATAAACATAAGTTATAGAAATAATAATTAATCCATAAAAAATAAAGATAATGTTTGACAATAAAAACTATTATTTTTCGAGGAAGTAATTATGGAAAGTAAAAATGAAGGTAAAATAATTAAAGAAACGGATAGCCCTGACAAAACCAAAGTCAAGGAAACTCCCATAGAAGATCCTGGTAATTACAAAGAAACTCCAGTTCATATTTACTACGAATGGTGCAAAGAATGCGGAATTTGTGTAGAATTTTGTCCCACTGATACTTTAGGAAGAAGACCTGATGGTGCCCCTTATGTAAAAAATCCCGATAAGTGCATACATTGCGAAATATGCGACAGACTATGTCCGGATTTTGCTATAACCGGAGCCTCTCATAAAGAAAGGAGAAAAAATGTCAACAGATAGGTATAATATGGACAGAAATAAGCCTATTCTATTACAGGGCAACGAAGCTGTTGCTCTGGGAGCTCTGGATGCAGGTCTAGGATTTTTCGGTGGTTATCCTATTACTCCCTCCTCTGAAATTGCTGAAATACTCTCTAATGAAATGCCCAAACGAGGACGAAAATTTATTCAAATGGAAGATGAACTGGCCAGCATGGCAAGTATTATCGGAGCCAGCCTGGTTGGTAAAAAGGCAATGACAGCTACCAGTGGTCCAGGTTTTTCTTTGATGCAAGAGAATATTGGTTTTGGTATGATGACAGAAGTGCCTTGCGTAGTGGTAAATGTGCAGCGTGGTGGTCCCAGTACAGGCTTACCCACTAGCCCCGCTCAGGGAGATATGATGCAAGCCCGTTGGGGAACACACGGAGATCATCCTAGTATAACTCTTTATCCTGATTCCGTTCTGGAATGCTACGAACTGGCGATTAGAGCTTTTAATCTTGCCGAAAAATATCGCACGCCTGTATTCTTGTTACTTGATGAATTAATCGGGCATATGCGAGAAGCTGTAAAACTCCCCCCAAAAGATGAACTTAAAATTATCAATAGAGTAAATCCAAACGTACCTCCGGAATGGTACAAGCACTTTAAGAACAATCCAAAATATATTTCACCTCTGGCAAGCTATGGTCAGGGTTATCGTTTTCACGTTACTGGTTTAACTCATGATGAAAAAGGATTTCCCACCAATAAGCAAACAGAAATTCAGGCAAAAATGGATAAGTTGCTGAAGAAAATTACAGACAATCTGGATGATTTGATACAGGTAGAAGCATTTCATATGGATGATGCAGAAGTCGCTATTTTTGCAGCAGGAGTGGTAGCTCGTTCTGCCAAAGAAGCCGTGCTTCGCTCTCGTAAGAAAGGTAAAAAGGTTGGTTTGATAAGACCTCTTACTATCTGGCCCTTCCCCGATAAAGAAGTTGAAAGAATGCTGGAATCTACCAAGGCGACAATAATTGCCGAAATGAATCAAGGGCAATTGATAAATGAAGTGTTAAGAGTAACTAAATATCAAAAACACGCTAAATATATTGAATTGCAACGCTATGATGGTTCTCTTATTACTCCAGAAGATATTCTGGAAAAAATAAATGAGGTATTATGAAGAAAATTCCCCAAAAAGTGATACATAGATATCTAAGACATGATAAAAAATTTCCCCATGTCTGGTGTCCGGGCTGTGGAATTGGAACAATTTTAGGTGATTTTCTACGTGCAGTTTATAATATTGGTATTCCCAAAGACGAAATTGTTATGGTTTCCGGAATCGGCTGTTCCGGTAGGATGCCAGTATATGTGGATTTTAATACCCTGCATACCACTCACGGTAGAGCCATTGCTTTTGCCACAGGTATCAAATTCTCTGAACCTCGCCTTAAAGTAGTTGTAATTAGTGGAGACGGAGATGCTGCAGCAATTGGCGGAAATCATCTCATCCATGCAGCCAGACGCAATATCGATCTGACAATAATTATTATAAATAATAGTATATATGGCATGACCGGTGGTCAAGCCTCTCCCACAACTCCTCTGGGTGATTATGCTACAACCGCTCCTTTTGGTTCTATTGAACCTGAGTTTGATTTATGCAAATTGGCGGAAAGCGCAGGAGCTAGCTTTGTAGCCAGAACTACTGCTTATCACACCATGGAAGCCAGGCAGATATTCGAAGCTGCACTCAATAAAAAGGGATGTGCAGTTGTAGAAACTATCGCTCAATGCCCTGTTTCTTATGGCAAGATGAATCAACAGAGTTCTGCTATAGAAATGCTTAAATGGCAAAAAGAAAATACGGTCTCCATAAAATCATTTGATAAGCTCTCTCCTGAGAAAAGACAGGATAAGATTGTACGCGGAATTATTGTAGATAAAGACAGAGAAGAATTTACTGCTCGCTATGAAAACTTGATAAAGCGGTTACAGAAAAATGAAAGTTCTAAAGAAAAATCAAAACAGCAAGCGGGTGAAAACCAGAAAAAATCAAAGTCGAAAAGTAAAAAAGAGGAGAAAAAGTGAAATACCAAATTAGATTAAGCGGCAGTGGTGGTCAGGGACTTATCCTGGGAAGTATTCTCTTATCAGAAGCAGCTTCCAAAGAAGGAAAAAACGTTTTGCAATCACAAGCTTACGGCCCCGCTTCTCGTGGTGGCTCCAGCAGAGCAGATGTTATTATTGCGGACGAAGAAATTTATTATCCTTCTGCAGAATCTCTGGAACTTTTACTCTGTCTTACCCAGGAAGCAGCAGATAAATATATTACATTGCTAAAAAGCGATGGGATTTTAATCTTTGATTCCTCCAATGTAAAAATTAATCCAATAAAGGCAGAAACAATTGCTATACCATTTACACAAATTGCTATAGATAAATTAAAGACCTCTCTGGTTACAAATATTATTGCTATCGCTTTTATTGCCACTTTAACTGAATTAATTTCATTAAAGGAGCTTAAGAAAGCAATCAAAAATAATATAAAAGAAAAATTTATAGATCTGGATATAAAAGCTGCTGAACTGGGCGTTAAGCTGGCAAAAGATTATAAAAACGGTAAGGTAATTAAGACATGAACGATATTAAACAAATAGATCATATAGGTATTGCTGTTGAAAATTTGGACGAATCAATAGATTTATATAGAAAATTGGGTTTTAAAATTTCTTCTACAGAAGAGGTGCCGGATCAAAAAGTTAAAATTGCTTTTGTTGAGACAGGTGAAAGTAGAATTGAATTGCTGGAGCCTAGTTCCCCTAAAAGTCCTATTGCAAAATTTATAGATAAGAAGGGACCGGGCATACATCATATGGCTGTACAAGTGGATGATCTTAAAGCAAAATTGACCCAGTTAAAGAAGGACGGAATTAGATTAATTGACAAACAACCGCGATCGGGCTCTCATGGACTTTCAATTGCTTTTATCCATCCTAAAGCCACAGACGGTGTGTTACTGGAATTGTGTGAAAAAAGTGATTAATATATAATTTTTTAGGAGAATAATGGATAGAGAGAAAAAAATTGCCAAGTTAAAATCCAAACGGGCAGAAGCTTTACTTGGCGGTGGTGAGAAACGAATTGTCAAACAGCATAAAAAAGGCAAGCTAACTGCTAGAGAAAGAATTAACTTGCTTCTGGATGAGGACAGTTTTGAAGAATTTGATATGTTCAAAGAACACCATTGTACTGACTTAGGCATGGAAAAGAAAAAATTTCTCGGTGATGGTGTTGTCGTTGGTTCAGGAACAATTAATGAGAGGGTGGTTTATGTTTATGCTCAGGACTTTACGATTATTGGCGGTTCGCTTTCCAAAAGTGTTTCCGAAAAAATATGTAAGATAATGGATATGGCTATGAAGATGGGCGCGCCAATTATTGGCTTAAATGATTCCGGGGGAGCGCGTATTCAAGAAGGAGTGGATTCTCTGGCAGGGTATGCTGATATTTTCCTTAAGAATGTAATGGCATCAGGTGTAGTTCCCCAGATCTCTGCTATTGTTGGCCCCTGTGCCGGTGGTGCTGTTTATTCTCCCGCAATCACTGATTTTATCATTATGGATAAAAAAAATAGCTACATGTTTGTTACAGGCCCCAAAGTTGTTAAAACCGTTACTAATGAAGATGTAACCACCAGAGAATTGGGTGGAGCTATGACCCATGCCCAAAAAAGCGGGGTAAGTCACTTTGTTACAGCAAATGAAGAAAACACATTTAAACTTATTAGAAAGCTGCTTTCATATATTCCAAGTAATAATTATGAAGATCCACCCGTGGAATCATGTTCTGATCCCCTAGATCGTTATTCGGAAAAGCTAAATACTATTGTGCCGGACGACCCTTCCAAGCCCTATGATATGGTGGAGTTGATTAAACTTGTTGTGGATAATGGTGAATTTTTGGAAGTAGCACGCCATTTTGCTCCCAATATTGTGGTGGGTTTTGCCCGTATGAATGGACATTCTGTAGGTGTTGTCGCTAACCAACCCAAATACTTAGCCGGAACTCTGGATATTCATGCTTCTCAGAAAGCAGCCAGATTTATCAGATTTTGCGATTCGTTTAACATTCCACTTGTCAATTTTGAAGATGTACCTGGATTTTTGCCCGGCTTAAAACAGGAACACGGCGGTATCATAAAAGAAGGTGCAAAATTGCTGTATGCTTATGCCGAAGCAACTGTTCCCAAGATCACTGTGATTACCAGAAAAGCTTATGGTGGAGCCTATTGTGTCTTCAATAGTAGACATGTTCGCGGTGACCTGGTTTATGCCTGGCCCACAGCAGAGATTGCAGTTATGGGCCCAAAAGGCGCTGTGAAAATTATATTCAGCAAAGAAGCCAAAAAAGCTGATGATCCTCAAAAATATCTGGAAGAAGCTGAACAGGAATACATAGAAAAATTTGCTTCTCCCTATCAAGCAGCCAGCAAAGGTTATATTGATGATATTATCGAACCGGCAACTACAAGAGCTCGCTTGATCCGTTCACTGGAGATGCTGGCTACCAAAAAAGATACTAATCCTCCAAAAAAACATGGGAATATTCCATTATAATGACTAAAAAAAATTTGTATTCTTCTCTGTCTTTATTTCTATATTCCTTTTTTTCTGTTTTGAATGCACAGGGAACAGTTGATGCCGCTAAAACCACTAATTACACTGAGATTGCCAATATTGTACTTGCCGGAATGATTATTGTTTTTGCCAGCTTGATTATAATCTTGATTGTAGTTAGCTTATTACAATATACAGAAAAGAGAGAAATTAAAAATAGGAGTAAGGAGAAAGAAGCAGAAAAGAGTAAAGAAAAGAAAAAATCACTAAAGATATCTTCTATTACACCTATTAATAAGAAAGAAAAATCAAAACCCATAGATCACCACATACAATTGGCTGCAATAACTACTATCTTCCTTTATGAAACTGAAATTGAAAAACGGAGCCAGATGTTACTTACAATGAAGAGAGCTAAAATAAGCGCCTGGCAAGAGAGTGCCAGACTTTTAATGTCTAATTATGCTTATTATAAAAATATTAAAAAACAATAGATGAAATGGGACCAAAAGCATGAAAACTTATAAAATGGAAATTAACGGCAAAAAATTTGAGGGGAAAGTCATTGAATATGATGGTTTGAACGTAAAAATTGAAATAAATGGAATAACCTATCAGGTAGAAATGGAGCCCGAATTTGGTAAGAGTAAGGAGCAGGTGAAAAGACCTAAGAAGGTTATTACAAATCCACCAACTTTGAGTGGGGAGTCTCCCACAAACAGCTCAGAGAGAGAACAAAATATAAGCAAAGTACTTGCACCTCTTCCCGGTGTGATTTTGGATATAGAAGTAGAAGTGGGAGATGAAGTAAAAGCAGGAGATGTAGTACTACTACTTGAAGCTATGAAAATGGAATCCGAGATAACCACACCTGTAGATGGCATTGTGAAAAAAATTAATACCAAAGAGGGTGAAACAGTTGAAGAAGCCAAGAATTTGATGGAGATCGAGGTTAAGTAATGAATGAGCTGATTGCCTTTTTTAAAACTACTGCTTTTGCCCATGGCAGCTATACCAATATTATAATGCTTGTTGTAGGAATATTTTTTATCACTCTTGGTATAGTTAAAAAATACGAACCTTTGTTACTGGTACCCATAGGATTTGGTATTTTAATCGGTAATATGCCCGGAACATTTGGTGGAGTATATGATGCAAATTCTGTGATGAGTTATATCTACTTCGGAGTAAAAGAGGGTATATTTCCACCATTGATTTTTCTTGGTATCGGGGCAATGACAGATTTTTCTACTTTGATTGCTAATCCAAAATTGGTCCTTTTGGGAGCCGCTGCTCAGTTTGGAATTTTCGCAACGTTTTTTGGAGCAATACTACTTGGATTTAGTTTAACGCAAGCAGGAGCTATCGGAATTATTGGAGGTGCAGACGGTCCAACCTCTATTTTCCTCTCTTCACATTTAGCCCCTAAATTGCTCGGTCCTATAGCAATTGCTGCTTATTCTTATATGGCACTCGTCCCCATTATACAGCCTCCAATAATGCGTCTGCTAACAACAAAAAAAGAGCGTGTAATACAAATGAAATCTACAAGAGTTGTTAGCAAAAAGGAACGTATCATCTTTCCCATAGTTTCCTTTTTAATTACTATAGCTATAGCACCTCGTTCTCTTCCCCTACTGGGAATGCTATTTCTCGGCAATCTTTTAAAAGAATCCGGAGTTACAGAACGCCTAGCAGGTGTTGCCAGGAATGCTATTGTCGATATAGTTACAATTCTTTTGGGAGTGGCTGTGGGAGCTAGCACCCAGGCTAACGTTTTTCTTACTTCACAGTCTCTAAAAATATTCGCTCTGGGAGCTTTATCATTTTGTATAGCTACAGCAACAGGAGTCTTATTCGCCAAGCTAATGAATCTTTTCTTAAAAAGAAAAATTAATCCTCTAATTGGCGCTGCCGGTGTTTCTGCAGTTCCTGACTCTGCTCGCGTAGTTCATCAGGAGGGTAAAAAATATAATAAAAATAATCATCTCTTGATGCATGCCATGGCTCCTAATGTGGCTGGAGTTATTGGCTCAGCAGTGGCAGCAGGTGTTCTCTGGGGAATTCTGGGATAAAATTAGTTTATACCAAGTATTTCTGAATACTTAATTATAGATACGCAGAGAATTATTGGTAGTTTTTTCTAGGTAGTAGTCGTTAAATAGCTTAACTTTATTTACATAACAGGCAAATTTTTAGCGGGAAAGAATATTTTGCCACCAGTCCTGATTTTCCAGATACCATTTTATAGTCTTGGACAAACCTTGTTTGTATGATTGGTGAGGAGCCCAATTTATTTCATTTTCTAGCTTGTTTGTGTTTAAAGAATAGCGGTAATCGTGTCCCGGGCGATCGGCAACAAACCTTATCTGGTTTTTGTAGGATTTGCCATTATTTTTTGGTTTTACCTTATCGAGAATTTCGCATACATCTTCAACTATCTGTAAATTGGTCCTTTCGCAATTCCCTCCTATGTTATAAGTCTCGCCGGGCGTACCTCTTATGAGTAGCTTTTCTATTGCTTTACAATTATCTTTTACATATAACCAATCACGTATATTTTTGCCTTCTCCGTAAACGGGCAAAGTTGTATTTGATATTGCATTTATTATTATTTTTGGTATTAATTTTTCGGGAAACTGATAGGGTCCGTAATTATTTGAACTTGTTGTGATAACAATAGGCAGTTTATAGGTTTTATACCAGGCTCTGGCAAAATGGTCTGCAGATGCTTTAGATGCGGAATATGGCGAGCTCGGATTGTAGGCTGAGTTTTCGGTAAATTTGTTTTTTTTGTTATTGAGTTCTCCAAACACCTCGTCACTGGAAATTTGCAGGAATTTAAAAATTTTTTTCCTTTTCCGAGCCAATTTGTTATAATAGCTTAGAGCTTCTTCCAAAAGAGTAGTAGTGCCCAGGACATTTGTCTTTACAAACACAGCGGGATCATTAATAGAGCGATCTACATGAGATTCTGCGGCAAAATTTATTATTGCATCCGGTTTAAAATTTTGCATTACCTCTCTTACCTTTTTTCTGTTACAAATATCACCTTTAACAAAAGAACAATTCTTGTTTTTACAATAAGGTTTAAATTTGGTTATATCCCCGGCATAGGTTAATTTATCAAAATTTAATATTTGATTGTTGGTTGAACTTAGCTGCTCAAGTATAAAATTTCCACCAATGAAGCCTGCTCCTCCGGTTATTAATAATTTTTCCATTTGTTAAACCTTTTACATACTTTTTTATATCGTCTTTTACTATATGGTTACTGTATAAATTTAAAAAATTTATATATGTCAAACTTTTAGAAAATAATGTAACAAACTTGTCCCTAAACTTGACAACTTAATCTTCTCATATCAGCTATAAATTTAATATTACTGAATTGGAGAAAGTATAGGTAAAATATGGATTTTTTATTTTTAAAGCTATGGTATGAGGAATTCACCCAAAAGTTTTCACAAACCAGTTTAAATAAAATTGGTTTAAACGGGAGTATGTACCATCTTAATTTTTTGCAGGGGAGTTTACATGTTTTGTTACATTCCGGTGATCCTATTATTTTTTTTGATGATAAAAGGAATCAGGACATGGACGAAAATGGATTCACAAGAGTCTGCCGTGAACATATTACTAAGGCTGAATTAGACGATATAAAATTAGCAGAAAATGACAAAATTATAATCTTAAATTTTAAAAAAACAGATATGTTTGGGCAGGAGAAAAATTATTCCTTATTCTTGGAGTTAATAAATCGTTATGAGAATCTTATTTTATTAGAAAAAAAATCGGGCTCAGATGATTTAATAATAGGAGCTCATAAAAAAGTAGGTATTGAAGACAGCAAATTCAGGCAGATTTTACCCGGTGAAAAATACAAACCACCACCACAGCTAAAGGGACCATTCATCTTGGATCTGTCACAACAGGAATTTGTAAAAATTGTAGGCAACAAACTAAATTATGAATGGAAAGAATTCATCAAAAATTTTTCAAACATGCCCAAATTTCTTAAAAAATTTTATAAAGCAGGAGCACCAGCATCAGAGTTTTGGCATAAAGTAGAAAAACTAAAGGATAAAATTGTATCTTTTAGAAATAATTCACAAAAGGTTTTTTATAATTACGGTAGTAAACGATTATCATTTTTTGAATCCGATAAATATGAAGAATTTTCAAACATGAATGATGCTTTTAAATTCTATTATAGTTATAAAATAAAGCAAAAGCAAAAGCATGATTTAAAAGAAAATATTCTTAATAAAATGCTGCAGAGGAAAGAAGCACTTCAGAATAAAATTGACTTGAGTAAGAAAAGATTGGAAGAGCTCAAGCAAGCACCAAAATGGAAAAAATACGGCGAATTGCTAAAGTCAAATCTGCATAAAATCAAGAAAGGACAAGAATCCGTACAGGTGATTGATTATTATGATGAGGATCAGCCAAAAATTAAGATACCTTTGAATCCCAGGTGGAATCCTCAGAAAAACATGAGAAATTATTTTAAAATGTTCAAAAAAGCTAAGTCCGGTAAAGGCAAGCTAAAAAAGTTTATTGAGTCAAGCAGAAAAGAATTAGAAAAAATCAAGAAAAAGATTAAAAAAATCAAGGACTCAGAAAATTATAAATATCTAAAAAATAAAGAAAATATGCTGTTTCCGGAAGAGCAATCCGGTGAGGGAAAACAGCAAAAAAAGCAAAAATTTAGAAGATTTACTGTAGCGGTTGGGCAAAAAAAATGGAGAATCTACGTAGGCAGGACGAGTAAAGAGAATGATGAATTAACAATCCAGTTTGCAAATTCTGAAGATTGGTTTTTCCATAGTCGTATCTATCACGGTTCGCATGTTGTTGTAAAAAATGATGAAAAGCGTGATAGCTTGCCCAAAAAAATTATAAGTTTTGCTGCAAGTACTGCTGCACATTTTAGTAAAGCCAAGCACTCCAAA
>JAGXLO010000113.1 GCA_018334695.1 Candidatus Cloacimonadota bacterium | reverse complement strand
TTCAAAGCAGGGAAGGAAATCCATTCCGCATTTTCAATAATTAAACTATCATACTGGTTGTGGAAGTAGCTGTGCGAAACAGCGGTTTTAGCACCTATATCAGGCGGTGTATCATCTGCATCCCAGGTCATATCAGGATCTCCTGCGTCTATGCAGGGGGAAAAGTTAGTAGAATTCCACTGTAAAGAGTAATCTCCGTTAGCAGGGTCGACAAAAAGAGGGTCTGCATCTATATTGCCTTCACCGGTCCAGCCGCCTTCTATGTCTGAGTAAGTAATTTTAAAATTATCACTAACAGCAATTTGAATACCATTTGCATAGATTATACTATTTATTACTTCTATTCTATCTTTACCAAATATTCCTCCTTTTCTATTGCCATATATTGTACAATATTCAATATCCCATAAGTTATCAAGATACAGACCATAACTGCCATTAGAATTAATTAATGAATTCTTAATACAATCTCTTGCATCCGTAAATTCTCGGTCAGTCTCCATTATGCCACTGTCTATATTTTGGGAAATATTACAATTCTCTATCTCTAAATGTGAATTTATATCCAAAATCCCAATTATGTTTTTATATATACTGCAGTTTCTTAATTTAATTAATCCATTGTTATCCTTCAGCTTTATCCCATAACTACTATTGCTAAAAGTAAGATTCTCTATCACAATCGAATCTATTGTACTTCCATAAATCTCAATTGCAGCAGATTGTGAGGAAGTGATCCTTATTGCTTCTGGATCTGCCAGGTTGCTACTCACACAAATTGAATTATATTTTGGTTCTTTTTCTCTTAAATCTATTACAACATTTTCCCTGTGTTTATAAAAATCTCTCTTTTTGTTAGAATTTAAAAGAACAATCCTATGGTTTCCTTCCTTTTGGAGAGTAGAATTTATTGCATTACTAATAGAATTGAAATTGCTATCATCATTACTATCTACGTAATATGTAATTGCCAAACAGGAGGTGAATACTAAATGAAAAATAATAACAAAGAAAATTGTTTTTATCATAATTGATTTAAGTGGTCATTTGAAATGTGTTGCAAAATATATGGTTTTATAGTTGCTACTTTAAAAAGTATATCCCATAGGTTTCTCATGATTGCCTCTAATTTTGTAAAATTAAAATGCTGGGCTTGACTTTTTTGTCAAGTAATTTGTGGGGAAAGGAAGATAATTTTGGGTCCTGGTTACCGGGAGCTGGAGTATGGCATGAGGTTTAGGGTTTTGGGTTTAGTGATTTAGAAGTTTAGGCATTTTTTTGGTTTTTGCAGGTATTAATTGGAATTTATTATCAGGAGTGATCAACCTATTTTAGGATTAGAATTCAGTGTACTTGTCACTCGTCACAATTTACTGGTCACTATTTTCTAAATCTTATTCCCTGCATCCTAAATCCTGTATCATGCTACTCCCTTCTCACTTTTCCCTCTCATTTTACCTTCACCATCTTCCTTACTACTGCATTGTTGTTGTATTCCAGTTTATAAAAATAGTTGCCGGGAGCTACTTCTCTGCCACCGCTGTCCTTGCCGTCCCAGTTTACTTTTGTCTTAAAACTAAAATTATTGGCTCTGCCTTCGTACCTGCGTACTAACTGCCCTTTTATATTGTAAATTGATAAATTATAATTTTCTACTCTTTCGTAGTCGGAGGTGATGAATAATATTTCAGTACTATTTTTAAAGGGATTGGGTTTATTCTGGAAAAGATAAAGCTTGTTAACAAAATTAGTATCAGGATCTCCTCCTACTGCTTGGGGGATGTACTCATAAGCTCCTATATCCACTCTGCCGTTGTAGATTCTGGGATTACCTGCTAAGTCTGTAGGAGGCAGATTTAAGCCTGTTGTATCAGGTGTACCTGCATCTATGCAGGGAGAGCCTTCACTCAGTTGATAGCTAAATGGATCTCCTCCTACAAAAAGTGGATCCTGGTCTATATTGCCCTCTCCCCAGTTTAATGTACCGTTGTTGTTTACATCTATGGCATCTATACCACCATCTACATTGCAGTATTCTAAAGTAGCTGAATTGGGATTGTGCTGAGGAAAAAAATATATCTCAGTGTCTGACTCATTACGAAGGATGGTGTTGATTAAATGAATGTGACTATTGTCAACTAACCTTATTGTTCCCTGAGAGCAGTCGTCGTTATCCACTATAGTACTGTTTATTATATAAATTGTTTCTCCACTCCAGATAGCGTCTATTCCGCTTGTTATCTGTCCATAATTGTCTGCTATTAGTGTGTTGATTATCACAGGAGCAGCATAAGTCCCTACTGATATTGCCCCAAAGTTTCTTCCCGGTTCCTGACTTACTTTATTGCCTATTATTGAACATTTAATTAGCAAAGGATGAGAATGCCACTCAGATAAAAATGCTTTTCCCATTACTTCTGAATATGTTGTATTTAAACTTACATTATCAAAAACAATATCTGAATATCTCGTACAATTAATATGAGATTCACTATGTTCATCATATGAAAGATTATTAACTAAATTAATGTTTTTAAAAAATGAGTTTATTGTATTATGGATGTATATGCCACCTACACTTCTTTGAAAACCATTCTGTAATTTCATATTATAGAGATAAAAATTTTTTATATTCTTAAGCAAAAAGACTGAAAAAGACTGTTGTGCATCAAAAATTGATTTGTCAATTCCACTTCCCTTAATTGTAATATAATCCTTTCCACCTACGGCAAAAAACTCCCCTGTCCCCGAAGGGGAGTAAGTACCTTCTGCTAAATGAATGGTGTTAGGATGAGTACTGTCCGATTTGATCTTGATAAGTGCATCATAAATATTTAATAAAGGTTCTGAGGGGGTAAGACCACTATTGGAATTATCACCAGCAGGATTTACATACAGATCATGGTTAATGGGATTTATTTTATTTTCATCTATTTGTAAATACAATTCTCCCTGGTAAAAACCACTATCTGGAGCGTAAGCATAAAACTTATTAGAATTCTGTACTGTAAACGTATCTACAATAACATTTAGAGAGCATAAATGAGCATATATATCGGAGCCAATTGCAGCATAATTTAAATAAATATTAGATTTTTCTACTTCTGAAAAAGATACATCTGCTTCACCTGAAAAATATAATCCACCTCCAGTACTCCTGGCAAAATTATTGCTAATTGTTGTATTAATAAAATCTATATTATTATTTGAGCTAGAATATATACATATACCCCCTCCACAATGAGCTATATTATTTTTTATTTTTAAATTGCACAATCCTGCTGAAACTCCTGATAAATATAACCCCCCGCCTGCATAAAATTCGTGATTACTTATATAATATCCACTACCATTTGTTATTGTAAAACCATTTATTTCAGCATCTATTTCACCTGAATATACTGAAACACAACTTCCATTACTATTACCGTCAATTATGGTACTATCTATATAAGCTTCATCTGCTGTTGTATAGTATCTGCTGGCCAGAGTAATATTCCTGCCGTTAAAATTTACATTTTCGTAATAGGTACCGGGATAAACCAGAACAACATCTCCGTCACTTGTATTATTTATTGCTTCCTGGATTGATTCATAATCTCCTGTACCATCAAGGTTGACTGTGATTGTACTTTTGGACTTTGCTTCAGAGAACAAATTAGTGTGAATTAATATCATCATTAAAAATATAGTTGTTGAAAATATATTTAAAAACTTATGTTTCATAATATTACCTTTGCTTAATTTCCGTCTGCAGAGTCGACGACTCCATATAAATTATGCATATAACCCGAAAAATCATTTGTTTTTAATTCTACATTATTCATTCTACATTCTACATTATACATTATTTAATTGATTCGGCTCGGACGCAAAAATTACGCCCGAACCGAATAGTTTATATCTATTTCACAATAACCATCTTCTTTACTGCCTGTTTCTTACCGGAGATCAACTTGTAAAAGTAAACACCATTCTGTACTTTTCTGCCCTGGCTGTCCCTGCAGTCCCAACTGACTGTTGGTATGCCTGCTTTATTGTATCCTGCTTCAGAACAATCCAAATTACGCACAAGTTGTCCTCGTACATTATATATCTTTAACTCTGTGCTTTGGGCATTCTTTGCCGGAGCAAAGCTAATATTGGTTATATTACTATTAACAGGATTAGGATAATTATTTAATAAGCCAAAAGAAAAATCAGGCCCTGATTCTTTCGTATTAAGTCTAAGCGTGACATATGCCTCTCTGTCGTAGGCTAAAGGTCTTTTGACATAACCTGCTACTTTATGTTCATATACTCTATAATCAGTTACTGCTTTAGCTTTATCCTTACCACCATAATACAGCATAAAATCAAGATTTCCGTTCTTTGTCCCATCCGGAGGGTAGGCAAGTATCTGGACAGGATAAAAGCCGTTTACCTTACTTGCTCCCAGGCATTCATCTCCCGCATAAACCGCTATTTCCTGCGGCATATCTCCATAAACAGTATCTATATTTACAGCAATATAATCCAGTTTTTTATCATAAGTAAAGTAATCGGTCATCTCTTTGGTTCTGGGAGGGGGTGAAGGGGATGATTTGTTCCATATCAACTGGCAATCTTCATATACTGTTATAATATACAATTCACCTGGATTTGCAGTTAGAGTATCAACTGCTGTAGGTGTTACACCGGGTTCGGGACGTTCTACTGCCCAATGCTCGGAATATACCGATTCCCATTTATTCCAGATAGAAGAAAAAGCATCTCTGAAAGTAGCCGGTTCCTCCAGGTAGCAGCCTACCCAGTTCTCTTTGTTTACATCCAGAGCTATGGGCTCTGATTCATCTTCCCATTTACCTGTTATACCAATGGTGGCTGATGAAATTCCTTCCTGTAACTGTACCTTGTAGCCCTGATAACTGTGAAAGTTGCCGTCTGGGGGAAGATCGTTCTGCCATTCATCATATTGGAATTTTATTTTATCTTGCCCTTCATACTCCACATGGTTGAGAATGTCGTCTTCAGGATAACCAGGAAATATCAATTCCTGTCTCTCAAGCAGTCCCAAAGCTTCTGTATAGCCATCTGTGGTTCTGTTCAAGGCAGGGAAGGAAATCCATTCCGCATTGTCAATAATTAAACTATCATACTGGTTGTGGAAGTAGCTGTGCGAAACAGCGGTTTTAGCACCTATATCAGGAGGTGTGTCATCTGCGTCCCAGGTCATATCGGGGTCTCCTGTGTCTATGCAGGGGGATATTTTGGTAGAGTTCCAGATGAGAGAGTAGTCATCATTAGAAGGGTCCGCAAACATAGGATCAGTGGATATACAGCCTGTGCTGGGACTACATCCTTGATAATCAGTATTGTTATTAAACACATTGCAAAACTGAATATTTGCAACATTACTGTTGTCATGAATCCCTATAACGTTGTCTACTACAATATTATTTTTAGATATCACCTTATCTTCATTAGAATAAAAATACCCACAATAGATACCACATTCATTATTTACTATAGTATTATTAAAAACATTTATAGAATCTATATCGCCACTTTCATCGCAGCCAATAGCAGCCCTATTATCCCAATCATCAAAATTAGTATTATCATAAATGACGTTATCTTTCACAGTAATATTATAACCAGATACATATATCATATCCATATTGTCATATGATTTTTCATTATGTATCTTATTACCGGATACAATTATATCATCTCCTTTCAGT
>JAGXLO010000027.1 GCA_018334695.1 Candidatus Cloacimonadota bacterium | reverse complement strand
CCCAAATTCCAGGTTCTAGATAGATTTTATCGTGATATATATTTGTAAATTCTTTAACTTGATTAATGAGCTGAGTTATCCTACGGGGAGGTATTCCCCCCAAGTTAACTTTTTTTAAGAAATTTGAGGATTTATCTTTTTGTGCATATTGAATTTTTGAGATAATAGTCCCCAAAAGAAATAATCCCTGCCTAAAAGAATTTGTCCCATAAATATTTGAATGGGTTTCAAAGAAATCTTTATATTCTTTTTTTGTAATTTCAGATATATAGTTATTTTCAGTCATGTTTCCTCCGATTCTTAATTGATTTGTTTTTTGTAAGATACCAAAAAAAAGATTCATTTTAAAAGCTGATAATTTATCAATTTTATCTCTATTGACTCTTTTCTTAAATATTCTTGTAAATTTATTAATTAAATTATTATAACTGATTTTTCCATTTGTTAATAACTTTTCTAATAAATTTATTAGGTCCTTCCCAAAAATATTATATTCTGGATTTTTACCAAGAGAAAACCAAGAGGGAAATAAATAATAACGCAAATCGTTTATTGTTAAACTTGCGTTATAACTCAAAATTTGCAGATCATATTTCTCGGAAATTTTATCAAAATAATTAAGTTTATGTAATAATTTATTTAATTCTATATTTGAAATAAGTTTCAATATATCAAATTGTTGTGAACCTGGAGGGTGATAATAGAAAAGGAAATCAAAAACTAAATTTTTTCTGTTGGTAGTTTTTAACAAAGCCTTTAACTCATCTATTTCATTTTTATACTCGGATTTATTAGTTTTTAACAGCTTAATTATTTTTCTAAAAACTCTTGAATCAAATGAATCGACTTCAACGTTTTTTGGAATCAAATAAACATTTATATTAAAAAGAAAATCTGAAAGCGTATTTTGTACAAATTTCATTCCTGTTAATACTTTAAAAAGACAATTTTCACATAAAGCAAATGATTTATAAGCATTAGAACTTGAGACTTGTTCAAAATTTAAACTATTTGTCGTTCCATAGAATTTCATAGTTAATGGCAAATCCTGGATAACACGAGTTCTATTATTGCATAAATGACAGAGTTTGTTGTTTTTGCTTTTTTCAGTCGAAAATCTTTTCAGCAAATCATAATAGCAGATATTTATATAATCATTGGCATATTTCCCATCTTTAAAATCAAAAATGGTTTTGTTATTAAATTTTATAAAATTTATGTAAGGAAAATTAGAATTATTTTTGGAGTCAGAATTAAAGAAAATTTTGTTAATTAACCTATCATATAATTCGGATAATTTTTTATTCGAATACTCTTTTTCTATTTCTTTATATTTTATTTTCTGACTGGATTCTAATAAATTATAATCTAGATAAAAACGACCATCTATTTTACTATAAAATTTATTTAGAATTTTTTCCAGAAATTTATCATATTCTACAGATACATTTTTATTAAACCATTCTTTAGATTTATTTTTATTACGTTTATCCTCAATATATTTTAAAGAGTCCACATATGTTTTATCATAAAAAGCAGAAATATTATTAGTTGCAAAAAATTTCTTTTTATCTCTGGGAGCTCCTAATTTAAATGCTAATAATTTTCTACGATTATCTTTATCTAATTCAATATTTGATAATTTAAATTTAAAATGATTATTTTTTAAATCGAAATTCAAAACCAATGCTTTGCCATTTAAAATAGGTTGTTCTTTTTTTATTTTTACCCTTGGAACCAAAGATTGATAAAATAAAAGCTTTTTTCGTTTTTCAAAATCATTCTCTGTTTCATAATAATTATCCTTTTGAAGTAATATTTCTCCAATTTTTAGAAAATTTTCTATCACCTTTCACCTCAATTTTTTATTAATTTTATTAACAGAAAATTTCTCATTATCCTTTTCTTTATTCTTGCATTTGTCTGTTCATTGAATTTATAATTTTTCATTAGATATTATCAATAATCTCCGAATAATTCAATCCTGTATATTGCCAATCATCTGGTAAATTGTGTTTTTTATAATTATACATCGTGTAATTCCAATGATTTTTAAAATCTTTTTGATTCCGAATGATATGATCATGAAACGATTTTTGCCACGCGAATTTGGGAATATCATGATCTTTGCCGTATTTTTTTATGATTTTTTTTCGTGTTGCAATAACGAATTTATCCATCTTGATTTGCCAGGGTTTGCGTTTTTCCCGACAACGAAGGTGACAATGCGTATTTTCACCTTCGTTTAAGATTGGAACGTATCCCATTATTTTATTTACGTTTTGCGAAAAATTTCGTTTCAAAAAATGCAAAATTTTCGAATAATTTTCAATCTCATTATCAGGTTTTATCAAAATATGAAAATGTTCATAATTCAAACAAAATGCAAATAATTTAAATTTTTTCATATCCTTACACAATTTCAATTCTTCTAACCACAATTCACAAAACAATTCTTCTTTGAAAAAGTTACGTCTATTGGCTACATCGCAGGTGATGAAATAATTATAATCTCCATATATACGTTTCTGGGAATTTCTATGAATCATTGTTCTTGCTTTACCATCCCAAATCCTCTGGCAACCTGTTTGCCTATTCCGAGGTAATCCGGAATATAAAAATTAAATTTGAAATTTCCCGTAAAACATAACATAGATATGTTTTTGAAATTTACATTTTTGGGTTCGAATGAGCCATCAACATTAATTGTTTCTATGTCCGGTATAGTATAACCAAAGCCTTTTGATATGGTTTTAAGATTCTCTCTTAAAATATGTTTGAGAAATTGCTGTTGCTTAAATTTATTTAATTTTACAAATTTTTGGAAATTTTTTTGATTTAGAGCCATCCAGGGAGAGAGAAATTTATAATCAATAAATTCATTGGCGTCTCCAAAATTTTTCTCTATTAAATTTATTGATTTTTCATGTATATTTTTAACTTTATTGCCAATCTTCATCTCATCCAATTCCAGAAATACCTTTTTCAAAACCTCTATCCCTTTATCAATTCCAATTATTGCAGGATGATTGTTTATGGTTTTAAATTGTATCTGTGGATATGAATATCTATATTTTCCATTTTTTAAATGATTGTGAATTAAACTGTAATTCGGATAAGTTTTTGCTAAAAACCCTCTAAATTTTGGTATATCTCTCTTGGGTAAAGTGTTAGATAAAAATTCTATCCTAATAATTTTCACTTTCATAAGTTCCCTATATTTATATTTTTTCTCAGCAATTTTACAAAATCAGTTTACAAAGTAATTTTATTTCTTGTGGCTTGACAATATTCACTATTAATAATATAAAACTAATTAGGTGTCAAAAAATTTAATTACTAAATTTCAAAAGCTTAACTAAATTTCTTCCTTAATTCTTACCCATAAAACTCCAATCTATCCACTCACATCCCATACACACGCCCCGACACCTAATTATTTCAGATAGTGTAACATTTAACAAATTTAAAATTTAAAATTTAAAATCTAAAAAAAAACATCTTTCCTTTAACCATAAATCCCCACCAATTCCTATTAATTCCTATCTATAACTAAACCCCTAAACTTCTAAACCAAAGAACGTGAATAGTGAATCAGCCAGTGGGCGGATAAGTTTGTGAATCCGCCGGTGGTCGGACAAGGTGGTAAATCCGCCAAGTGTCGGGCAGTTTAGTGAATAAAGATACCTGTCTAAAAAAATTGAATAGCATCACTTTACCCCTAATACCAATAAATACCCACATATAACGAAAACTAAAAATTCAAAATTAAAAATTGAAAATTATTCCTTGTTCAATTAATACCTAAAAATTCCTACCAAAACCTACTTAATACCTGATAAAATAACAGCCATATAATTTTTTTGCCTTACACCTCAAACCTCTAAACTCCTAAACCGCTAACCTTCTAAACCTGCCAAACCCTCTGCCCCAAACCCAGTACCCAGCACCCAATCTGTGAAATATTATCTTTTCTTGACTGTAAAGCTCCAAGCTATACAATATTACAAATCATAATTTATAAGGATTTCAAAATGAAGAATTTGGATAAAATAAAAAATCAAATAATCGAGGTGGGCAGGCGTTTATATCAAAAGAATTATGTGGCTGCCAATAATGGCAATCTCAGTTGTCGCATCGATAAGAAAAGAATTTTGATAACTCCTTCCGGTGTGAATAAAGGCTTTATGCAAGCAGATGACTTGCTTATCACCGACAGGGAAGGCAGAGTACTGCAAGGAACTTTGCAGCCTTCGTCCGAGATTAAGTTACATCTGTTGATTTACAAAAACCGAGAAGATGTGCAGAGTGTATGCCATGCTCATTCTGCTTATGCTACTGCTTTTGCCTGCTCCCAAAAATCAATCAATTGCCCCATCCTGTCTGATGAAATTATTAGTCTGGGAAAAATTGCCGAAGTGGAATATGCTCCGCCCGGTTCACAGCAGCTTGCAGACAATCTACTGCCCTGGATAAAAGAACATGATGCCTTTCTTCTGGAAAATCACGGTGCAGTTACCACTGGAGAAACCATGACTTCTGCTTATTATAAAATGGAAACCCTGGAGCATTTTGCCCGCATAAATTATTTGGTGCAGCAATTAGGTTCCGCCAAAACTCTTAATAAAGAGCAAATAAGCGAGTTACTTGCTCTGCGTCAGCAATTTAATGTCTCCGGGAATTTAAATAAATTTGAGTAGAACCAGAAAAGTTGACAAGAATAAGTTTTAGTAACATTTTGAAATTATGAAGAATAAGAAAAACATGGACATTAGCAATAATGTTAAGATTGACCAAAGACACAAATTAACACCTCAGATGTTAATTGAGGTGGAATTATTACAGAAACCGATTCTGGAATTAACCCAAACACTACAGAATGAACTGATGCTTAATCCGTTTTTGGAAGATAATCTAGAGCTTGAGGAAGAACAAGAGCAGAAACTTACCCAGGAAGAAGAAGATGAAAAGAGTGAAGAAGAACAGGACCTTGCTGATAAAATGGAAGAAATAACTGAGATACTGAATGATATTGGTGAGCAGCAGGATGAGATTTTTGATCAGGAGAATAATGACAAATCCAAGCAGAACATGGAACAATACAGAGGCTATGAAATAGAAGTAGAGGATTACTGGAATTATTTTAAATCTCAGGCTAAAGAGACAGCTTACAATGACGAAGAATCAGAGCTTGTGGATAATATTTTAAATAGTATAGATGAAAACGGCTATCTCATGGGCAGCCTGGGGGAGATGATCAGTAGTCTCAACATTCTTCCGGAAAGAGCAGAAAAGATTCATTATGATATTATGCATATTTACCCAAAAGGAATAGGTGCCAGGACACTTAGTGAATGCCTTTTGGCCCAGCTAGAGCCTTCCCAACTCCTTAACAAAAAATTGGTGAATGTAATCAGAAATGATATAGAAGCTCTGGAAAAGAAACAATTTAGCATGCTTTCCGAAAAATATAAAATCAGCCAAAGTGAGTTAAAAGCAATAAACGAGGTAATCAAACATCTGGATCCAAAACCTCGCACCAGGCTTTATTCATCGCAGCCTTCTTATATCCAGCCCGACGTAATTGTGAAAAAAATTAGTGATGAGCTTACTGTGATCATAAATGAACCGGATATTCCCCAGATAAGAGTTAATAAAAAATACGCACGCCAGCTGTTGAATAAATCAAAGAATAAAAGTGATTCCATAAAATATATAAGAAGAAAAATCCTGGCAGCCGAACATTATGTAGAAGCTCTCTGGCTCAGAAGAGAATCTTTGGATATGATTGCTAACGAGATTGTAAACCAGCAGTCCAAGTTCTTTTTGGAAGGAATAAAAGAGCTGGATCCCATGACTTACGAAGATGTTGCCGCCAATATTAAACGGGATGTAAGTACAGTCTGCCGTGTGGTAAAAGGCAAGTTTATGGATACCACTTACGGAATATTTCCTCTAAAATGGTTTTTTAATAGCAGCGTCGGAGAAAATTCCTCCCAAATGGTAAAAAGAGAGCTGCTCAGAATTATTAAAAACGAAGATAAAAACAAACCACTAAGCGATAGAAAAATAATGAACAAGCTCAAAGAAAAAAATATTGAGATCTCGGTTAGAGGAGTTAATAAATATCGCAATCAATTAGAAATACCCTCCAGCCGCCTGCGCAAAGAATAATTTTATCACATTAAAGTTACAAATTTATGAATAACGACCTGTTTGATAAAAATAATGTAGAAAATTTTGAAGTACCACTGGCAGAACGTGTAAGACCAAAGACTCTGGAAGAATTTGTCGGTCAGAAAAAGATTCTGCAGCAGGATTCTGTCTTAAGAAATATTATTGAACTTAATGAACTTACTTCCTTGATTTTTTGGGGTCCTCCGGGGTCGGGTAAAACCACTTTAGCCCGAATAATTGCCAAAAAGACCGATGCCAAATTTGTACCCTTTAGCGCTGTTCTATCTAAAATCCCCGATGTACGTCAGGCAATGAAACAAGCTGAATACAACCTCAAGAACAAAAACATTAAAACAATTTTGTTTATTGATGAAATTCATCGTTTTAACAAAGCTCAGCAAGATGCCTTTTTGCCATTTGTGGAAAAGGGTATAATAATACTCATCGGAGCAACCACAGAAAACCCCTCTTTTGAAGTTATATCACCTCTTTTATCCCGCTGCCGGGTGGTAAAACTGGAAAAATTATCCGACGAAGATATATTACAAATTATCAAAAATTGTTTTAAAAATCCGGAAAGCGGTATAAAACAATACAGAAAATTATTTGATGAAAAGCTTATGAAATATATCGCTGGCTATGCCGGAGGAGATGCTCGAGTTGCCCTTAATACTATCGAGCTGATTATAAAAGCTTACGGAAACCAGAAAGACAGCTTGTCCATAGAACAGACCAAAGAGCTGCTTACTAAAAGCAATATGTTCTATGACAAGGACAGAGAAGAGCATTACAATATAATATCCGCTTTACACAAATCATTACGGGGCAGCGACCCACAAGCCGGAATCTACTGGCTGGCTAGAATGCTGGAAGCCGGTGAAGACCCTATGTACATTGTACGCCGATTGGTCCGTTTTGCTTCCGAGGACATTGGTCTGGCAGATCCCCAGGCACTTATCCAGGCAGTAGCTGTAAAGGACGCAGTGCATTTTTTGGGAATGCCGGAGGCAAACACGGCTTTGACTCAACTGGTGGTTTACCTTGCTACTGCACCCAAAAGCAATTCTGTTTATTCCGCCTATAAAAAAGCTGCTGATCACGCCCGAGAAACCAGCCATTTACCTGTTCCTTTGCATATAAGAAATGCTCCTACTAAATTGATGAAAGAACTGGAGTATGGAAAAGATTACAAGTATGCTCATGATTATAAAGACGCCTATATTTTTCAGAGATACTTTCCGGATAAGGCAAAAGACCAGAAATACTATACTCCCAGTAAATTTGGTTACGAAAAAGAGATTAAAAAAAGATTAAACTGGTGGAATAAGTTAAAAGAAAATAGTAAGAAAAATCATGATTTCGGTTCGGGGTAAAATTATTTTAAACTTTATAACTTCAATTTACTCTTACAAGACAAAAACCTAAAAAAGGAGACAAAATGTTCAAACAAAGTGAAAAACCCAAATTTTCGGGGAAAAAAATAATGATACTAATAGCATTAGCCATATTGGTTTCTTCCTTTGCCTTTGCAAATTGCCATGAAGGGCAAAAAATGGAAAAAATGAGAGAATTTGGAAAAGATAAAAGAATAGAAAGCGAAAGACCTCTGCTTACTCATAGAATTTTATCTGAATTGGATTTAAGTGAAGACCAACAAGATTTGATTCACGATTACAGAACTGATTTTGCAAAAAAGAGAATTAATATTATGGCAGATATCAGAGTACTCTCACTGGAAAAAAGTGACATGTTTAGAGATAAAGATTTTAGAAAAGCCAAGAAAAAAGTGGAAGACATTTTTCAAAAAAAGCTAGAACTCGAAAAGGAAAAAATTGATTTAAGAGAAAAGGTCTGGAAAGTTTTGACCAAAGAGCAGCAGGAAAAATTTGAACAAAACTGCTCTTTTAGATCCAAACCGAATAAAGCTCCCTTCCACGGTGACGGTGACAGAAAAAGATCAGGACGCTGGTAAAACAAACTTCTAAAATCCGTGAAATAAATATAACCCTTCTTCGGAAGGGTTTTTTTATTATTTATACAAAAAACATTTATCTCAAAAACCCTATTTTCATAAAATATAATTGAATAAATTTCATACTCAAATTAAGATTAAATTTCTTGACTGACTTTGAAAAATTTAAAATTTTGAGTTAAATAATAACGGAGGAAAGAGAATGAAAAATAGGTTGAATCTCGTACTAATAATTTTAGTTGGATTGTTTTTATTAGTTGGCTGTCAGAGCCAGTATATGAGAACTGCGAAATTAGCAGTCAGAGACGAAGATGATCCTGAAAAAGCTATAAAGAACCTAAAACTAGAAATCGAACAAAACCCCGAAAATGCTGAGGCTTATTTGCTTATGGCCAAAGTTTATGGACAATACAAGAAGGACTATGCCACGGCTTTTGAATATGCAAGAAAAGCTGTAGAAGTAGATCCTTCTGTTGAACCGGAAGCGGAAGCTATTTATACAACCAGCTGGGCTCAATTACACAATCAAGGATTAGATGAATTCGAGGCGGAAGACTATGAAGCTGCTTTAAAGTATTTCAAAAAAGCTAATAACATCTTCCCGGACAGCCTTGTTACCGAAAAGATGCTGGCTAATAACTATATCCGCTTGGATTCCATGGACAAAGCAAAAGAGGTATATCTTAATATAATTAAAGATTACCCTGATGATGTGAAATCTCGCGAAGCACTTGCCACTATTTATTATAATAATGGTAAGTACCAAGAGGCTATAAAATATTATAAAGACTTGATCGAACTTGAACCTAACAAAATAAATTGGCCTTATAATATAGCAGTATGTTATTCCACCATAGGAGAGCATAATAAGGCACTTACTTACTACAAAAAAGCATTATCCTACGAACCGAAAAATAAGAAGCTATTACACAAGATTGCTGCTACGGAATTCAATAATGAAAATTATGAAATTTCGGCAAATTATTATAGTAAAATTCTTGAAATGGATTCCGAGGACAAAGAAGCTCTGGAATTTATTACCCGTTCCTACAACTTTCTTAAGGACTGGGATAATGTTCTTAAATACGCCACCAAATGGAAAGAGGTAGAGCCTGATTCTGAAACCGCAAGGTTATTTGTAAATTTGGCTAAACAAAAATTAAGCAGTCAATAAGATAGATAAATTTCTCTTTTTTTAAATTCAGTTTTGGAGCTTACTTAATAAGCTTACAAAAATAACTTAGAAAGGAGAAAAACTATGAAAACACTTGCTTTGATTTCAGGTATAGTTGCAGCAATACTCATTATTTTCGCAATTATTATGTGGCTATTTGTTTCTGCCGGTAACCAATTTCTGGGTGTAGGCAAAGCTGTTACATTTATCCATTCTGCTAATGCAGCACTCCTGTTTACGATTGTTTTTAAAATGTGTGAAAAGGAAGAATAAGGAAGTAGAGAATTAGCAACATTAAAGGAATTTTATTTGATCTAGATGGTGTAATTGTAGATACGCTGCACTATCATTATTTGGCTTGGCAAGAGATGTTTGCCAGAAAGGGCGGTGATGTTGATGAACTCACCGTCCTTTTACATGAAGGCAGAAGTTCAAGAGAACTTATGCCAATACTCATCAAAGAGACCGGTGTAGAAATTCCGGAAAAAGAATGGGACAATTTTATCAATATAAAAAGAAAATTCTATCGCTCCATCGTAAATATAAAATTTTATCCTAATGCAGTAAAAACTTTAAGAGAGCTAAGAAATAAGGGATATAAACTGGCACTAGTTACAGCCAGCTCCAAAAAAAATATGCAAAAGGCGCTTTCCGAAAATGAACGTTCCTTATTTGATATAATTAGTACAGGTGATGATATTTTGCGTGGAAAGCCCAGCCCCGACCCCTATGAAGTTACACAAAAGAAGTTAGGTTTGCCCAAAGCTGATTGCCTGGTGGTAGAAAATGCGCCTTTAGGAATAGAATCGGCAAAAGCAGCCGGTATTAAATGTGCTGCAATCTCCACCACTCTCCCCAAAGAGCATTTACAAGAAGCGGATATAATTCTGGATGATATTTCTGATGTAATTGATTTAGTTGAAAAAAATTTTAATTAATACTTAATTTTACAATCTTCTCTATCAAATTATTATAAGTAATCCCAGCAGCTTCAGCAGCTAAGCAAAAAATACTATGATCCGTTATTCCCGGTAAAATATTAACCTCCAGGAAGTAAAAATCAAGCCCGTCAAAACGAAAATCTACTCTGGCATAGTCTTTACAGCCTAAATCAGAATATATCTTTTCTGCATATTTTCTTACAATCTTTTTTTTCTCTTCCTCAATTCTAGCAGGTACTTCATAATTTGATTTTCCGCGATCATATTTATTGGAATAATCAAACCAGCCAGATTTTGGTTTAACCTCCAATACAGGTAAAGCTTTACCTTCCAGCATACCAACGGTTATCTCTTTGCCCGGCACATATCTCTGGACAATAATTCTACTCTCTTCTTCATACGCCTTTTTGAGGGCTGTTTTTGTCTTAGCTCTTTCTTTAACAATACTCACGCCCACAGAAGAACCTAGGGAAGCAGGTTTTATAACCAGGGGACAGGGGATATTATCTAAGACTTTCTTTAAGCTTTCTCGCTTTCCTTCATTTTTGTCTAATACCACATAATTAGCTACGGGAATGCATTCCTCTTTTGCTATCAGCATGCTTAGGGCTTTATCCATTCCCAGGAGTGAGGCTTTACTGCCGGAACCGGTAAAATTTATGTTAAAAAGTTCCAAAATTTTCTGAATAGTCCCATCTTCTCCGTGTCCGCCATGCAGGGCATTAAAAACTGTAAGTGGTGATATTTCTCTAATCTTATCAATAAAGGCCCTATAATCAAGACCACGCTCACGCACAAAGTCTTTGGGATCTAATTTTGTTACGCTATAACCTTTTGCTTCTAAAGCTTCTGTAACGTAATTTGCCGATACTATAGATACTTCTCGTTCCGGGGAAATGCCACCGGATAATACAATTATTTTATTCATTGTTCAATATCTCTTCTGATTCTAAAGCTATCATTAACTCTTCGTTTGTAGGTATTTTTAATAATTTTACTTTCGATTTTTTTGCAGTCAGGTCAATAATACCATCTTCAAGAGTATCATTTTTGTTTTTATCAATTATGATGCCAAGTTGATCCATATTTTCTAAAACCATCTCTCTAAGAATTGGCATGTTTTCTCCTACTCCACCTGTAAAGATCAATGCATCCACGCCGTTTAGTATAGAATAATAAGCACCAATGTATTTTTTTATTCTGTATGCATAGACCCCAAGCGCTTGAATAGCTTTTTTGTTTTCTTCCATAAATTCATCCTCAATTACTCGCATATCATTACTCAATTCCGACAAGCCCCAAATACCACTTTCGTTATTTAACAGATGATTAACTTCATCAGTACTCATATCGAATTTATCCTGTAGATAAAGGGGAATAGCGGGGTCCAGATCACCGGAGCGAGTTCCCATTATCAAGCCTTCCAAAGGCGTAAACCCCATTGATGTATCCACGGATTTTCCGTTTTTTATAGCAGTTATTGAAGCTCCATTCCCCAAATGACAGGTAATGAGATTCAAATTTTCCAGATTCTGTTCCAGATATTCAGCTGCTTTTTCTGCTACAAATCTGTGGGATGTTCCGTGAAATCCATAGCGACGAATTTTATGCTCCTTGTAATATTTTAGGGGCAAGCCATACAAAAAAGCCTTGGGGGGTAAAGTGTGATGGAAAGCAGTATCAAATACACCGCACTGTGGAATTCCCTCTAAAATAGATTTGCAGGCTTCTATACCTTTTATATTATTAGGATTATGCAAAGGCGCAAGTTCTACGCAGTCATAAAGAGATTGCATAACTTCCTCATCAATTAAAACAGAACCAGAAAATTCTTCTCCTCCGTGCACGAGTCTTTGCCCTACTGCATCGATATCATGCTTGGATCTTATTACACCACTTTCTTTGTCCGCTAGCTGATTAAAAATGAGCTTAATTCCCCTAGTATGGTCTTTAGCCATTAGTTCTTTATCTTTTAACTTTTTATTTTCTGACTTATAAGTGAAATACGATATTTCTTCTCCAATTCTTTCCACAAGACCTTTTGCTAAGACTTTTTGATTTTTGGTCTCAATAAACTGGAATTTAATGGATGAGCTTCCGCAATTTATGACAAGTATTTTCATGTTCTACTTCTTTCCAGTCAAATATAATTTTTATTCAAATTTTGCACTTTGCGGACTATTCGAACTTTGTAAAGCATTTTTTTCTAAATAAAATTTATGATTTCATTTCTTGTAAACATTTTAAAACTAACCTGCCGGTAATTTCTTTGCGATATTCTTCAGTAGATCTTACATCCGTTATGGGCTCAATTTCAGATTTTACAAAACGCATCACCTCATTTTCAGCATATGATAAATTTGAATTTTGCAGATATTCTTCGGTCTTATACAGCCTTTTTACAGTGGGAGCCACACTACCTGCTGCCATTCTAATTTTATGGATTTTTTTATGGGACAGCTGGTAAAGACAGGTTACAGAGAGTTTACTTATGGATAGAGCTTGACGCTGACCCACTTTATAGAAGGCATATTCACAATCTTGTAAAATTTTAGAAGGAACCTCAAAACCAACAATATAGTCTCCGTTTTTCAAAATTGTTTGTCCGGGTCCCAGGAAAAATTTATTAATAGGTACTAATAGTTCTTTATTTTTTTCAAGATTAAAAATTCTAATTTTCGCCTCTGCCACAGATAAGACAGGAATTGTATCGCCTGCAGGTGAGGCATTGGCAATATTACCGGCTATAGTTGCCCTATTTCTGATTTGGGGCGAACCTACATTGGTAGCTGCGTTTACCAGAAGAGGAAAAATGTTCTGAAGTTGTTTATATTTAGCGATATCAGTCATGGTGCAAGTACTACCGATATTAATTTTTTCACAGTAAACAGAAATATTGCGGAGCTCTGAGATTTTGTTTAAATCAATAATAATATCAGCCGTGTTAAATTTTTCCTGATCAACCAATAAATCAGTTCCACCTGCTAGAAAAATAATATTCCTATTTTTATTGTTAGAAATGAATTCATTTAGTTCTGATATTGTCTTGGGAGATATAAAAGTTTTCATATTATCTCCTCCGGTATTTCTAAATCCTGTGCAAGTAAAGTGTGAACTGCATTAATAATTTTTATATACCCGGTGCACCGGCAGAGATTACCTGAGAGGGCAATCTTTATTTCTTCATCAGAAATATCACATTTATCGGTGATATTTTTAAGAAAATCAACAGTAGCCATAACAAAACCGGGAATGCAAAAACCGCATTGTACGGCTCCTGAGTCTTCATAAGCTTTTTGGATTTTAGAAAAATATTTTGTTCTCTTTACACCCTCTATTGTTATAACTTTTCTGTTTTCAACCTGTTTAATTGGAATAAGGCAAGAATTAACAATTTTGTTATCCAAAAAGACGGTACAGGCACCACATTCGCCTTTACCACAGCCCTTCTTTGTTCCCAACATCTGCAAATCTTCTCTGAGAGTTTGTAAAAGGGTTTGTCTCGGATCCACCTTTACTGTGGTCTCTTTATTATTTAAATTAAATGTTATATTCATATTATTCCTCTAGCAATTTAAATATATATTCGGGTGTCGATGGGATTTTTCTAGTTAATTTATTAGTGGCATTAATCAAAGCTGAAGCAATTGCAGGTGCAACTCCCACCAGAACTAATTCCCCCATACCCTTAGCGCCGTAGGGACCATAAAAATAGCTTTCTTCCACAATATCTGCTTCAATTTCGGGAACATCCATAATGGATGGGATGATATAATCAATAAAACCATTATTAACTATTTGGCCCTTCTGCGTGTACATATTTTCAAAAAGGGCATAACCGATCCCCTGTACTGTTCCGCCCTCAATCTGGGCCACAGCCTGTTGCGGATTAATAGCTCTGCCAATATCTTGACTGGTAAAATATTTTGTAACTTCAATCTCATATGTGGTGAGATTGAGCATGATTTCGGCCACGTTAGCAGACCAGGAAAATACAGGATAAGCATAACCTGTTAACTCCTTTTCATTATATTTTACAAAATCGGGATGTTTATAAGTTGATTCGACTTTTAATTTTCCGTTCGTTTTATAGTAATCAACAGCTTTTTTTGTAAATTCTGACAGGTCATCTTGCTCCTCGAGTACTTTGTTTTTAATTTTCTCACAGTTATCAACAATAAGTTTTCCCACTACCATAGTACTGCGCGAAGCCACGGTAGGGCCACTATTTGGTACCTTGCTGGTATCCTTGTTCTCGATTAATATCTGGGAATAGGGCAGTTCGAAGAAATCCGAAACGATTTTTTTATAAGCAGTATCCACTCCCTGTCCCATCTCAGTTTGAGCAGTTATTATTTTTAATTTTCCGTTCTGAAGTAATTCCATGGCAGCAACAGTATCCATATAATTTTCACCACTCCCTGTAAATCCTCCCCCATGTCTTGCCAGGGACATACCTATACCTTTAAGATATCCTGCTTCAGCCGAATTTTCAATATTAAATTTTTTGAATTCTTTATATTTCTTGATATAGTTAGATTTATGCAATACATTTTGTAAACACTCAGGTAAGCCAAAGCTATAATTTACCGGTTGTCCTGTTTCCAACTTATCTCCGAACTTTAGCATGTTTATTTGTCTCACTTCTAGGGGAGTTAAGTTAAGCTCCATAGCAATTTTTTCAATCATCATTTCCGCAGCAAAAAGGGCCTGGGGACCCCCAAATCCGCGAAAGGCAGCATTGGGAACGGTGTTTGTTTTTAGAGCATAACCATCTATGCAAATATTCTCTATGAAATAGCAACCAAAGGTTAGGACAGCTCTTTCTAAAACAACCGGACTTAATGTACAATAAGCACCTCCGTTGATACTCAATTTTACCTCTAATCCAATGATACGACCTTCTTCATTTACTGCAACTCTAAATTCTGATCTGCTTGGATGCCTTTTGGGGGTTGTCTTGATATCTTCTTTACGATCATAGATAATTTCAACGGGTTTTTGTGCTTTATGAGCCAGAAGAGCAGCATGACCGGAGATTAAAGAAGGGAAGTCCTCTTTGCCCCCAAAAGAACCGCCCAGAGGGTTTGCATTTACATTTATTTTGATATCGGTATCGGCGAAAAGCTGGTCCATGGCATTTTGGACATAATAGGGGCATTGTATCGAACCGCGAATTTCAATTTTATCATTATTTTTTGGTATGGCTATCACACCCTGAGGTTCCATATATGCCTGTTCCTGGTAACTGGTTTCTACCATATCCTCAATAATAAAGTTGGCCCTTTTTACAGCTGTGGAAAAATTACCTCTCTTCACTTGCATTTGCTTGAATATTAGATCATCTTTATTTTCCGCAGCAGATAAAGCTTCATCGAAGGTAAGGACAGGTTCCAGAGTTTCATATTTTATTTCGATATTATTTATAGCTTCATCCAGTTTCTTTCTGTTTTTTGCAGCAAGCAAAACAATAGGTTCACCAATATAATTTACGATACTTTTTGCGAGAAAAGGCATGTCTTTTTCTATCATAGCAACATAATTGTTTTTTATATCAGCTGCTATCATTATAACAATGTCGTCCCAATCAAAATCCTGAGCAAATATGATCTCTTCTATTTTAGCATGAGCATATTCAGAGCGAATCGTTGCTCCAATGAGTTTATCCGATACATTTAAATCTGACACATATTTTTCTTCACCAGCTATTTTTTTATGGGCATCCACTCTTTTTTCTTTATTAAATTTTTTCATAATTCATCTTCATATGTTTAATTTTCTTATTAAAAATCACACTTTGTATCTCGGCAATTATACTAACTGCTATTTCATGAGGAGAATCTCCACCAATTTTTAAGCCTATGGGAGAATAAAGGTTGTCCAGAGAGATTTTGCCAAGCTCCTTGTAAAGATGTGAGATGTTGGCGCTAACCTTATCTCTGGAGCCGATCATACCAATGTACTGAAAGGGCAGTTTTCTTTTGTAGAGATTGTGAATAACTTCGTAATCATTTGTGTGAGCGTGTGTAACTATAACTGCAAAGGAATTGGGAGCGGGAGCAAAGCTAGCTGCAAATTTCGCGTAGTTACTACGAACGGTTTTATCGGCATTGGGGTGAAGTGATGAATCTGCAAATTTCTCACGATTATCAACGATAATTAATTTAAATCTTTCCTTATCTACTAATTTGCCCAGTGCTTGCGAGATGTGTCCCCCACCAAAAATATATAATTCATAACGTGGTACAACGGTTTCATAGTAAACTGTAGCCTTGCCACCACAAAGCATCCCAACATCTTCCTGGCTGTCATTGTGCTCATTGCTTGCAGGCACCAGGTTATAACTTTTTGTCTCGCTTCTTCGCTTTTTTAGCATCTCAAGACCGTCTTTAATAGCCTTCTGCTCAATAGCTCCTCCGCCCACAGTTCCTATAGTTTCTCTATCGGGCAATATAACCATTTTTTGTCCAATTGAAGCAGGAGAAGAGCCTTCAGTATCAACTACTGTGGCAATCGTGTGAGCTTTATTTTCTTTTTTTAACCGGATTAGAGTTTTGAGAATATCCATTTGTTACTTAACAGATATTTCATCTTCATTCATGTCAATATCTTTTAAAATATTTCTATCTGAAACAGCAACATAATGAATTTTTACTTCACGAAGAACATCTCGCAATGTCTTACTATGGCTGGAAGAGTGAATTTTTGAAATAACTTTATGATTCACAATAATAGGGTGACCTGCTTTCATCTTATAGCTGGGAATATAAGCATCCGAATTGCCTAATTTTGCTGCTTTCACAAGAGCGGAATATGTATTTTGCCGAATTTGCGGTTGGTCCACCAGATGGATCATAACCAGGTCTTCTCCTGATATAAAATCTTGGATATTAGTAGCAGCTTTTTTAACTGAGGTAAACATACCTTCTGCAAATTTTGCGTTGTAAATAAATTGGATTTTATCTAGAGTTGATTTTGAAATAGCAGAAATAATTTTGTCTTTAAGTAAATCTTCTCTGAATCCGCTTACTATTATGATTTTATGACAAATTTTTGTCATTTTGTGGATAATATTCTGGATATAGTATTCGTTTTTGTATTTAGCTAGAGGTTTAAAAAATTGATGACGACTAGAGTATCCTGCTGCTAAGATTATTCCATGTATTGCTTGAGATCTCATCAAATTTCTTCAACAATCTTTCTAGCGTTTTTGGCATCTTTCAAGCCACAGCCTGTAATTAGAACTACAATTTTTTCATCATTGTTCTTATTACTTTCCATGTACTTTTCATATCCAGCCCAGGCTGCTGCAGCTGCCGGTTCAATAAATATTCCCAATTTACTTCCTACATGTTTTTCGGCATGCAGGATCGCTTCATCAGATACTTTTATAGAAAAACCTCCGCTTTCTTGGATGGATTCAGCAGCAAGATAAAGGTTACGTGGGGCATTTACAGAGATGCTGTCTGCCAGAGTAGAGGCTTTCTTCAATTTAAATTTCTGAGTTTGCAAATAATCGATAATTGCGCTGCTATTTTCGGCCTGAATAGCAATAAGCTGAGGAATTTTATCGATCAAACCCAGTAGCAGCAGATCATAAAAGCCTTTATAAATTCCCGAAATTATAACACCGTCTCCTACAGGTACAAAAATCTTGTCCGGCATTTTTCCTTTATTCTGCAAATAAATATCGTAAGCTCCGGACTTCTTTCCTTCAATAGTAAGAGGATTGAAGGCAGTATTTCTATTATACCAGCAATTTTGGTGAGAAGCTTCGATCGCCAGATCAAAAGCTTTGTCATAATCCCCATTGATTTTTTCCACATCAGCCCCATAGATTTTTATCTGTATCAGTTTCTCTTCGGGAATTGTGTTGGGAACAAATATTTTTGCATTCAAGCCAACTGCAGCACAAATCCCGGATATGGAGGAAGCAGCATTACCGGTTGAGGCTGCACAAATTGTATCTTTGCCAAGTTCCATTGCTTTGGCTGCTACCAGCACAGAAGCGCGATCTTTGTAAGAAAAGGTGGGATTGTGGGTCTCATCCAATATGTATAACTCTTTAGGGGAGGAATGAAATACTTTTTTTAGACTATTTGGAGGAAGGTTCAGATTCCGGAATGTTTCGGACACATTATTTTTAAGGGGGAGCAGGTCAGAAAAAGCAAAGATGTTACCGGGAGTAATTTTGTTTATAAATGAGTGTGAATATTTTCGCTTGAGTTTTTCATAATCATAGAATATTTGCAAAACTCCTTTTAGAGGCATTCCTTTTTGGTTATTTTTGTCACATTCAGGACAGATATAGTTGTGACTACCTTCGATAAAGTCCGATTCAAATTTTTTATGACAGGTTGAGCATTGGTAGTAATAGGAATGAGGTTGATTGGAAGGTTGATTGCTTTGAGGATTGGATGGATGCTTGGTTAAACCTGAGAATGATTTTTGTTGCTTTTTAGATTCTTTATTCTGGTAATTATTTTTACTTTGCATTTAATTCCTTTTAGATATATACTTCCGACATATTACATTTTTTATTTACGGATATTCTTAAAAACCTTCATCCATTCATGCAATCATTCTATCATTCTTTTGTTATAATGGTACCTGTTTTTTCCTGCAGTGCTTCAACTGCATGATCGAGTGAGGTAATAATTGCTTTTTCACCGCCACTTTTCACAAAGCGAATTGCTGCAGTTATCTTTGGTCCCATACTTCCTTTGAGAAATTGCCCTTCTTCATAATACTTTTCTGATTCTGTAACTGTGATTTTTTCCAACGGCTTTTGATCATCTTTACCAAAATTTATATAAGCGTTGCTAACATCTGTGAGAATAAGGAAAATATCCGCATTGGTGGCTTGTGCCAGCACATTTCCGGCTTTGTCTTTGTCGATTACTGCTTCCAGTCCTTTGTAGGTACCGTTTGGCATCTCTTTTACCGGGATTCCCCCACCACCGGAAGCTATAACTATAGCTCTGGCATCAATAAGAGAGCTTATGCAATCAGCTTCAATTATCTCTTTGGGTTCAGGAGAGGGTACGACTCTGCGCCAGTTTTTCTCACCGTTAGGTTTGACCTTTTTTACCTGATAACCTTTGTCTTCTTTATATTGTAATGCTGTTTCTTTGGTGTAAAAGGGTCCAACGGGTTTACTGGGGTCAGCAAAATCCGGATCATTTGGATCTACCAGAACCTGGGTTAGTACGGTGGCAATAGGTATAGAACGTTCTTCTTCCAGAAACAGGTCACGCAGGGAATTTTGGAACATGTAGCCGATTTGTCCCTGGGTCATTGCTCCTACAACGTCAAGAGGCTGAGGTGGAACTCTGTCTTTGCCTTCTTCCTGCTGTATAAGTAGATTGCCTGCCTGAGGTCCGTTACCGTGAGTAATAATTAATTTATAACCGAGATGATTCATCTCTACCAGCTGTTTACAGGTTTCGGTTACATTAGCGAATTGCTCTTCTACTGTTCCTTCTTCATCAGCCTGCTTGATGGCATTTCCGCCCAGAGCGATAACAACCAGGGGTCTTTTATCTTTATTTTTTTTCATTACAATTTTCTCCTTCTGAATTATACTTCAATTTTCTTACCAGCCATGGTCATAGCCATGATAGATTTCTGTGTGTGCAGCCTATTTTCGGCAATATCAACCATAATGGAGCGTGGTCCGCTGGCGACTTCATCTGTAACTTCTTTACCTCTGTCCACTGGCATAGGATGGATGAAAAGTCCTTCATTTGTTCTCTTCATTCTTTCTTCATTGCAGATCCAATCGGTCATTTTACTGGCTCGTTCAATCTCAGCTTCTTTACCAATTTCATAGAAGTCCGGACCGAACCAGTTGCGGGAATAAACAAAATCAACATTCTCATATCCTTCATCTGGATCATTGGTCAGTTCAAAGTTCATACCGTTTGCCTGGCAATTTTTCTTAACTTTTGCAATTTCGTCTTGTGGCAAGTCATAACCTTTGGGATGAGCCAATCTTACATTCATACCCAGGCGGGAGGAGATTTGCATATTCTCGATCACAGAGCAATAAGAGCGAGCCAGATTTCCGTGGCCCCAGGTCATAAGCAGTGTTTTCCCTTTTGGGTTGCCTTTGTGTTGTTCCATACCCATAACGTCGGACAGTCCCTGACAGGGGTGATATTTATCTCCCGCCATGTTGATAACAGGTGCATCCATCCATTTGGCGTATTCTCGAATGAGGGCGTTGCCTTCTCCGTAGTTTTCTACAGCTGTTTCCAGAATGCGGATTCCCATTCCACTGGCATAACGATCCAGAACCTTGGCAGCATCTTCTATGGTTTCACCTGCCTGTACTTCCACACCGCCCTTGGTCTGTTTCAAGCGCATTGTTTTGGGTTGCAAGAACTGGGCATGCCCACCCAACTCTGTGGCTGCAGCTTCAAAAGAGATACGGGTTCTCAAGGAAGGATTATAAAAAAACATGATAAATGTTTTATCTTTGAGCAGAGTATTGTATTCATCGCCGTATCTGTTATCTTTCATTTTATGAGCCAGTTTTAAAAGTGCTTTTATTTCATTAAGTTCTAATTCCTGCGTGGAAATAACATCTTTTCCTTGCATATTAACTAACATTTTTCCTCCTAGGGAAATATTAATTTTAAAATTATAAATTTAAAATTTAAAATGATAAATTGTTTAAATCTTGAATTGAATTCCGAATCACTTGGTTTATTACTTTCATTTAGATTTTTTATTCTCGGATCGTCCTATTTTTTTACTTACCATTCTTTCTTGTATTGTGATAATCGATTGAGCAATAATATTTGCTAATTCTCCAAATTCTTTTAGCATTTTTTCAAGTTTGTAAGTTGTGATCAATTCGGCTTTTTCAATTACTTTTAACCAGAATATTGATTCTCTCAATTCTTTGAGAACGATTTTAAGTTTATGGATAAAATCAGCATTACTTTCTGCACCTCTCGCTTCTTCATAATTTGCTCCCCCTGAAGTTGCGGATCGAATTAACTGCTTGCCAACATGTTTTCCTACATAATTTTTTGGTAATATTCGAATTAATTTGATTACTTGAACAGCTAATTCCACAAGCCTACAAGAAATATCATCACCTTTCATTTTCCCCCCTTTTTTAAAATGCCTCGATTCTAAATTCATCATTTTTATTTTTTTAATTTTTAATTTTACATTTTTAATTTTACATTTTTTACAGTCTTCCACCCATCAGTAGAGCCATGATAGCTTTTTGGGCATGTAATCTGTTTTCTGCCTCGTCAAAGACAACGCTTTGGGGACCATCAATAACAGGATCGGTAACTTCCATATCTCTGTCAGCTGGCAGGCAGTGCATATAAATTCCGTTTTTATCGATCAACTTCATTTTTTCTTCATCGCAGATCCAGTCCTTATTTTTTTCAAACAGTGCTTTCATGCCTTCCAAATCGGCTTCTTTGGTTTTATTTCCGTTTTTATCATACTGTGCGAAGTAATTACGAGCTCCCCATGATTTGGGATAGACCACGTGTGCATTTTCAAAAGCAGCTTCCATATCATCAGTTTCTTCAAAACTGCTGTTGTTCTGCTGGGCATATTCTTTACATTTTTGTGTTACCATTGGATCAAGTTCAAAGCCTTTGGGGCGGGCCAGTACTACATCCATTCCCAGGAGAGAGGGAGCAAGCGCAGCACTTTGGGGCACAGCATAGGGTTTTTCCACAGAACCGGAGTAAGCCCAGCTGATAACAAATTTTTTCTTTTTTAAATCGTGGAATTTTTCTTTGATGGTGAGCATATCAGCCAGTGCCTGGCAGGGATGGAATACATCATCTTCCATATTAATTATGGGGATGTCTGACCAGTGTGCGAATTCCTTGAGAGTTTCATGAGCAAAACCATAGATCCAGTGGGATGCTTTACCATACATGCGAATTGCTATTGCATCACCGGTGCGGCTAAGTACTCGGGCCACGTCTGATACACGTTCTGTTTTGTAGGGGATCTCGTATCCTTTTCGGGCAGGTGTATAGGTTTTACCAGGTTCCAGTTCAATGTAATTACCACCGAGTTGTTGTATTCCTGTGGCAAAAGTGCTTCTGGTTCTCAGGGAGCTATTAAAAAACATAGCGTACAGAGTTTGACCATCTAAGATATTTGATGTATCTTCATTCAAGGCAAAGCGAGTTTTTAGCTCTTCTGCCAATCTTATCAAACTCTCCCATTCCTCTTTGGAATAGTTAAGCTCCGGACTTATCCAATCTCTACCATAGAATTTGTTTGTTCTCATTGTTCCTCCAAATATTTAAATATTTTTTGTATTGTTTTTGAGTTAAATTGATTATAATTGAGGTAGTTTTGTGGGTCTATTATCTCTTAAAGATACAGGAGAGTCGGCGCATTTTGTAAATGAGAAAGATCGTAGAATTTATTTGCACATTGTCTCCTTATTGTGTTTTTCAAAAAACTCCATACATTGCAGATTCTGTCAATGATTTTTCTGGAATATGAGGAAAAAAGTGACGAGTAACGCGTGAGAAGGAGACTTTGAGACTTTGTGACTATGTGACTGTGTGTTAGTTAGCCGCCATAGACCACTCCGTGACGGAAATTGGGAAAAATTTACCACAAAATTACATGCAAAGACGGGAAGACGCAAGTAAGAATGACTTTGAGACTATGTGACAGTGAGTGAGGCAAGAGGATTCAGGATACAGGGGTCAGGATTTAGAAAAAAGTGACGCGTGATGATTGACAAGTAGAATGTGGGACTTTGTGACTGTGTGACTATGAGATTTTGTTTAAATATTAGCAACACATGCTAACGAACAAGAGCGAACAAGGAAAATCAGCAACATACAGGATTCATAGATTAGGATTTAGTTGAAAAAGGCAAAAAATATTCATCGCTAAGTTGCAAAGAATAAGAGTATAAAGTCACCAATCAATTCCCAATACACTAGCATTGTCATTCTTGAGGGAGCGAAGCGACCGAAGAATCTGTCGGAATCTGGAAATATGCCATAAATTGTGGAAATAAACCGCCAAGGCTGGAAGACGCGAGGAAAGAATGAGAGTGTGACTGTGTGGCAGAGCGACAAGGGGATATGGATACTCTTAGGAGGGGAGATAAGAAAAAATCAGGATGAAGTAAGCAATAGGTTAGTAGTTAGAAAAAAGGTGACGAGTGAGAAGCTTTCTCAAGTCCCATTATAAAATTGTATAAGAAAAAAAATTTACCCCACAAATTATTTGACAAACCAATTTTAAATATTTTAAATTTGGTAACACTTAGAGGATGTAAAAATGATAAAAACGACGATGTTTCTACCGGAAATAAAAGGTATTCAATTTAGAATATTCTATTTTTTGTTTGCCCCCCCCCATTTACGCTATAACTTACTTGCATGCAGTTAATTATAAAAGATTTATTCTATTTATAAATAATGATAAAAATATTACATTAGTTTATTATGGAGGTAACAAGTTCATTTAATTAGCACCTCTTCTTTTAATGATTTAGGGGAAGAGGTTTTACAGAAAAACTTGAAGGAAGTTTCCTTAAAAAAACCCGAGGAGTAAAAATGGGTGAAAAAATTTAATAAAGGATAAATTATGAAGAAAACATTTTTATTAATGATA
>JAGXLO010000026.1 GCA_018334695.1 Candidatus Cloacimonadota bacterium | reverse complement strand
GGTAACTAACAGCACCATCCGGTGGAATTCCTACTAAAAAAGTGTAAATGGGCAGCTTCGCATCTCCCGAAGTTTGTCCATAAATTAACTCTTCAGCTTCTATATGAGAATATTCACCGCGATAGTTAATTTCATAATTGTCTAACTCAAAATCTAATCTTAATTCCTGCTCGGTAGAGCTGAGCTTTTGCAAAGGCTTGGAACTCAAAATACTAAATCCAAGCATGAAAATAAAAAGCGTAATGATAATTCTTGTTTTAAAATTCATAATAGTCCCTCAATAAATAAATTAATAATCACTAAAATAGAGGAAGTTTTAGTTAAATCGGATTATAAAAAGTTAGTTATTTTGCTTGAGAACAGAATATCAATAAATATTTACAAATTAGGTTATTTTTTTATTTGTTAGGTATTGTAATATTTTTTGCAGGATGGTAAAATTAATAATTAAAAAAATAATAAAAAAAACAAGCTGAAAAAGCAGGGATTTAATTCCCAGGATTGTAACAAAACCAGTTCCTAAAAAGGCACAACCGACAAAAAGGAAGATAAATTTTGGTATGAATATCTCCAGAAGGATTGCTACAAGCCCTAAACTAATCCAATATATCCATATCATGGGTTGTTAGCAAATTATTACTTTTCCTCCCCATCATTTTTTTCTTTTTCATCTTCGTCTTCTGACTTTGATTTTCTTTTATAAATTCTTTTAACCTTTTTCTGACCGTATCCATAGCTTCCATAACCATATCCCCCACCATAGCGGGAATATTTGGAAGATCCTTTATTAAATGACTTTATACCCAATACATTAAACAATTTGGATAATATAATTAAAATCAAATAAATAACTAATAGTATGATTGTAAGAACAACAAAAGAAATTGCAAAAGTTATAGCAAAAGTTTTTGCAGCACTTTTTATCTGTTGAGCTTTATCAAAATATTTATTCATGTCGATTTTTGTTAAAACCAATCCCTGCCTAGCTTTACGTAACTGCAGAGTTTGTTTTAGAGAGTCTACCACATTACGTTGCTGGCGTAAATTCTTTTGCAGGTCTTTACTGGTATAAGGATTGATAGTTTTAGATAGATCCTTTTGTATCTTGTCTCTAATTAATTCTGCCCCTTCTATCCTGCTTTTCAGGTCTTCTACGGACATATAATCTCCAGAGCCTATCATTTCGGAAGTTTCAAGAACCGAAGAGTTTAGAAGTGGTGACAAAATATCATCATATTTTTCTTGTGGTACTCTAATTATTTCACATAAATTGTTTTTAGTCTCTTTTCTAAAAATAACATTAAGATCATTTTCCTCAACTATTTCATCTAATAACTTCTCATAATCTTTCAAATTTCTTGGTACAAGCGACAATCTGCTTTTCTTAGCAAACTTTGCCTCTTCGAAAATTTTTACTGCCTGTTTGGGTGAAGTACCCTGCTTACCACCAGGACGCATGGTAACATTCCATATATCAGACTTTACAAAAGCAAATAAAACTGAAAATACAACTACCAAGATGATAATAACATTTTTTGTTCGAGAACTAACATAAATTGATGCCATTAGGTATCCTCTCTTTTTGGGCTTAAATTTTTACCATTTACTATTTTTTTTATTTTCTTTTTTACCACCAAATAATATGAAATCACTGTGATAAGCAAAAAAATTACACCTAAAATTAGTGTCAAGTATTTTAGGGATATATCGTTTATAATATTAATATCAAAGAAATCTAAATTCAGCATATACATATAAAAGGCAGCACTGATAAAAAATGCCGCTGTCTTGCCATAAAAGTTTGAAACAGGTATAAAATGATAATTAATAATTGTATGATAAGCACCTAAAAGTATGGCAAATTCCAAGGCAATGATAACAATAAATGCCCATAAAGGGAAACTCGTGTAGAATAACAAGAAAACCGCTATCATAAGGAAAAAAAGTTTATCTACTACAGGATCCAAAATTTTGCCTGTTTCTGTAATTTGATCAAGTGCTCGCGCCAGAAACCCATCCAAAATATCCGTAAGACCGGCAAAAACGAAAAGTAAAAAAGCAAGTAGATGATTTTCTTTTACCAGAGCAACGAGAATAAATGGCAAAATAATTAATCTTACAAGCGTAACAATGTTTGGAATGGATATTAAATCATTTTTATCAAATTTAATAGAATTTTTTGAATTATCTCTATTCATCAATCTTCTCCAAAATTAAATTTATTTCTTATAATCTGACAAAAATTTTTACCCTTTATTTTAACAAATTTACTACAAAAATCTGACTTTCTAATTGATAATTCAGCTCTGGGATTCAATTTGCAAATATTTATACCATCAATATTCAAAAGCGAACTATGCTCACCATTCATAAATCTGAGCGAAATATTAGTATTATCCGATACCACCACCGGCTTAGAAAATTGATTATGCGGATTGTTGGGAGTAATAATTAATGCATTACACTGAGGATGCAAAACAGACCCGCCGGCAGAAAGAGAATAAGCTGTAGAACCGGTAGGTGTAGATAAAATTATACCATCCCCATTGGTTCGATATAAAAGACTGTCATTCAAAAATACATCAACTGTAATTATATGTGGATACATTCCTCTACCTACTTCTATATCGTTAATTGCAAAGTATTTATTATTCTTTACTTTACATTCCATCACAGATCTTTTTTCAATACTGAACTCATTGTGTAATAATTTTTTAATAACCTTATTGAATTCATCTTTTTCACATTCAGAAAGAAAACCTACTTTGCCATGATTAAAGCCTAATACTGGTGTATTTTCTGTAAGCACCTGTTTTAGAACCTTGAGCATTGTGCCATCACCACCAAAAGCAATAATAAGATCAATTTTTTCATCAACAAATTCATCAAGATAATTCACATTTTCAAATATATTATCCTCTTGCTCCTTGAGCATAAAAATCTTAAAATTCTTAGCACTCAATAGTCTAATTTTTTCACACACAGGTTGCAGAGAAGCAAAATGTTTTGGATTATAGAAAATACCAATGTTTTTAAATTTATTACTCATATTATCCAACCTTTAACTATTTAAATTTTTCTTCTCCGCCAAAATTGCGATAAAGGCTTAATGAATCAAGATTTTCTTTATCATCCACAGAAAGTTTATTAGTAAGTAAGCGGGTAAGCAATTTCCCAACACCCGGTCCAAGCATAAAACCCTGTCCGCACATACCTACTCCCAGAATAAATCCCTTGCTTCTTGTCTCGCCCAGAATAGGAAAACCGTCCGGTGTAGCCGGATATTGCCCTCTCCAGGTTCTTCTTACTTTAAGATTTTTCAGACGCGGGTAAAGATCTATCATGCGTTTTGAGACTTGAGGTAAAAACACAGAAGTTGCTCGGCTATCGGTACCTTCTATGGGTGGTTCAGGAGTAATACAAAATACTATCTGCCCATTCTCTTTCTGATAAAAATAGTAATTCTTTGAGCCGGGTCCTGCTCGTAAATCAACTATCATAGGATAAAAAAATCTCTGTACACCATCAGTAATTCCACCTTCATGACTATCAGGTTGAACCGGAATATCCAAATCAACCATTTTACCTATCTTTCGAGCATTATTACCGGCTGCATTTATCACTATTGGTGCTTCATAACTTTTTTTGTCTGATTCAACTAAAAAATTGGATTGCTTTTTTATCGATATTACCTGTTCATCAAAAACGTAATCAGCTCCATATTCTTTACTTTTGAAATAGAACGCATTTAATGACAAATATGGTGATGCACTACCATCTTCGGGAGAATAGGTAGAGCCTCTAAGTCCATCACTACTAATCCCCGGAGCGATTTCCAGGTATTCTTCTTTGGAGACCCACGTTATATTCAAGCCAAAATTCTGCTGAATCTCTAGCAGCTCTTTCAACATCTTTTCATGCTCTACAGTATATGCAGGAAAGGAATATCCATTTGTCTCCCATTCAATATCATCTCCAAATTTTTCTTGCCAGGTTGAAAATACTTCTATGGATTCTTGACTAATACTAATCTTTGCTTTGTCTGAATGCGTGGCTCTTATACCACCAATTGCTTTTTTATTCTGTCCCTGTCCGGGAGAAGCTTTTTTTTCAATTACTAAAACATCAAAATCATTTTCTGCTAAAAATAAAGCGACGGGTACACCAACAGAACCGGCACCGATAATTATTACATCATAATTATTATTCATTTTCAAAAGCTTACTCCTTTTTACTTTTATCTTCTGCAAAATCTCCTAAAGGAACCTCTATAAAAAGAGGTCGGCGAGTATTCCTGGTTATATCATCCAGATCATAACCTTCTTCCTTATACATCCTAAGAATAATATTTTCACAGGTTTTTGCTCCGCAAGCTCCCATTCCTGCTCTTGTGAGTTGTTTTAACTGGTTCATATCAGTAACACCTTTTTTTATCCAATCTCGTATTTCTTTGGCAGTTACTCTTTCACATCTGCAAACAATTGTATCGTCTGATATTTTTGGCAATAAAGTTTCCGCCAGCGGCTTACAAACTTTTGGATCTTGTATTTGTATACCGGCAATTTTTTTAGCAATATCTTTTGTGGCTTTAACCTGAATAATTTTGGTTTGCTTTTCCCGCTCCTGGACTTTCACAACTTTTACTTTTTTTAATTGAATTCCATCTATATCTACCACAGTTACTTTGTCACCCTTTTCAACTTTATACTTTGGAAATTCAAAAGGTATTGAAACTACAGGCTTCTCATCTCCTTTGCGGAAATCTACCAGGGTAATTGCCAGACCAGGACAAACAGTAAGGCATTTGCCACAGGCAATACATTTACCCTCAAAAGAAGGTAGTCCCAAAATACTATCAGAATTGATTTTAATAGAATTGAAGGGACAAACAGATATACAAGGATTACAAGGAATCTCTTCCAGGCAGTGGAAAACAGGGAATACACCCTCTTCTTTTTGAATTTCGCTGTAATGAGAATAGGTCTTTCCTGGCGGCGATTTCAAAATCTCGGCTTTTTCAGACCACTCAGCCGGTATCTCCTTTTCCGTCTTACCTAATTTTTTGGCAACTTTTATACCGGTTACTTTGCCATCAAACATAGCTGATGAAGCTTCTGCAATCTCTTTTGCATCGCCGGTAGAGAAATAAGCCATGCCTGCTTTAGCGGCTTCTTGCTCAAATTCCTTAATTGGGTCTAGACCTACGGCAATAAGCAAAGTATCACATTTTATTGTTTTTTCTGTACCGCCGATTGGTTGAAAATCTTTATTAACTTCCGCAATAGTAACAGATTCCAGATGTTCCTCCCCGCTGGCAGAGATCACAGTATGAGACGTATAGATTGGAACTCCAAATCTGACCAATTTATCATGATGAACTTTATAGCCACCACATTTTTCTAGAGCTTCCGCCAATCCCACAACTTTCATATTAGCCTGAAGAGCATGATAACCTGCAATTAGACCAACATTACCTCCGCCAATGATAAATACTTTTTCTGAAGATTTCACCAGATCTCTGTTAACGAGAGTTTGGAAAGCTCCGGCACCATAAACACCGGGTAAGGTATTGCCGGGAAATGGCAACATTTTTTCTCGGGCACCAGCTGCATTTAATACAATTTTCGGTTTGACCAGACAATACTCACCATCACGGAGAATACCAACTTTTTTATCACTAAAAATGTAGAGAACTACGCTATTATTCCAGATTTTAACTGAGGAAAAGTCTGCAATATCAGCAACCAGTTTCTTGGCGATATTAATTCCTCTGGTACCTGCATAACAATCTTTAGTAGAACCAAAAAACTTATGGGTTTGCAAAACCAGTTTGCCCCCAATATCCATTTTATCATCTGCAATTATAATCGAGGTATCGTTTTTCGCTAATTCCAAACCAGCAGATAATCCGGCAGGTCCTGCTCCAATAATTAGAACCTCAGTTTCTATTTCGGATATTTCCTTAAATTCAGGTTTTACATCAATATTAGGCAGTTCTGGCAAGCCTTCACAGGGTTCCACCATCATATTTTTTTCTACAGGTGTCATGCAAGATTTGATCGGTCTGCCATTAGCTATTACAGTACATTGTGCACACTGCCCGTTAGCACAAAAAATACCCTGGGGACTATCATCTTTTGCGTGATGACCAAAGATTTTAATTCCATTTGCTATAAGTGCAGAAGCAAGCATTTCTCCTTTTTTTGCAAACATTTTTTTATCATTCCAGTAAAAAGGGACTTTTGCTGCCTGCGTTTCTTCCAGTATAGGATGATTTTTTATTCTGTTCATATTATATCTTTTCTAATTTAAATTTGCGATTTTAAATAATCTATGTGACCTTTACCTATGCCTCTTACTTCACATCCTGCTTTAAGATACTCTTTTATCTTTCTGTCTGTTAGAAAATTAGAACAATCAACCACAAGTGACAAATTCTCTGCATATTGCAATACTTTTTTCGGTTCCAATTCCAAATACTCTCTATGCCCTACTGCAAAAACCAGTACTTTGGTTTCTGTAAGCACTTCTTTTAGATCTTTGGGAACTTGCATGTCACCCAGCTCGTGCCAAATTTCTACGTAAGGATCATGAACATTAATCAGAGCATCTTTTGCCATAAGGCGATCCCATAATGTTTTTGTAGGTGAGTGTCTGGTATCTGCCACATCTTTATGATAAGATACTCCCAAAATCGAAACTCTCACATTTTCCAGATGGGGATAAACTTTTTCGATTATTTCCATCGTATGCATGGGCATCTCATCATTTATATTTACTGCATTTATGGCAAAAGGAAGATGGTTTGGCAATTCAAAAATTGATCTGGCAGACCAGTTAGCAAGTACGGGGTCTTTTGTAAGGCAATAACCACCAACCCCCAGACTGGGATTTAGCATATTATCATGAGTGCCTTTTCGTACTTTTATTGATTCAATCACATCAAAAAGATTAACTCCAATCTCTTCTGCCATAATTGCCCATTCTTTCATCAGGGCGATATTTGTAGCTCTGTAAGAATTTTCCAGAACTTTTGCCAGTTCTGATGCATTTGTTTGATTCAATCTTTTAATGGGAAAATTTTCAGTATCGAGTACATTTTCCAGAAACTCTTCTGCTTTATCGGCACTTTCTTTATTAATTCCGGAAAAAGTACGCCAGAAATTTCGTATTGAGTTAACATAGTTTTTACCTGGCATTACTCTTTCGTAGGAGTGAGCGATCAAAGGTGGATTCTGCTTGGAATTTATACCTCTCTCTTCAAATTCTTCTTCCAAAATAGGTTTAATTACGTTGGTACAAGTTCCCGGAGGAACAGTAGTTTCTACAAGGATCAGGCATTCAGGCTTTATATGTTTGCCAATAGTTTTGATGCCTTTTTTGAATGCATTAAGATCTACGTAGCCTTTTTCTGCTGCTCCCAGCTCAGGTTTAATGGCATCCAATTGAATATCAACAATTACATAATCAACCAACTTGTAAACATATTTCTGCCAGGTAGCTCTTAGAGTCTGCTTTTTCTTTACAGTGCGGGGAAAAATCTGGGAAATTTCGGGATCATCTGCACTAACGGGAGGTGTACCTTTGTTTATTGTGGGAATTTTCCAGAACGAACGGGTAGTAACAAGATCATGTCCGTGTACAAAATAGGGAGAATTGCCCTCTTTATCTTCTGCATCAGCTACAACAGCTGCCATAACCGAACCAACAAATCCCATTCCTTGAACTACAACTATTTGGCGTCCCTTTTTCCTCTGTTTCTTTGTAATATTGATTAAATTTTTTATCTCTTCATCATTTTCCCTTTCTGTAGGAAAATTATACTCTGTTCCATCAGGTGCTACAGAAATTGACATATATTCCTCTTTCGAATTTTAATTTGTAAACTTTTCAGTATTAAGGTCTTAATGTGTCAAGAATTTAAAAAACATCTTGACATTCAACTGAAAATTTTTTTTAATATTCAACGCGATTTATAGATAATCTTATATTTGTAATACGATAATTTTTATCAAATTTGTGGTAACATTGACATACATTTGCAAAAATCATCTATCTTGTTTTCCTTATTATTTATTGGTGATTGATATGAAAATTAAGATAAAAAAAGATAATGAAATAATAGAAGAAATTACAGAAAAAAAGGGTATAACTCCTCTTGAAATAAAGGATAAATACCAAATAACTGTTGATTATATTTTAACAGCTGTAAAAGTTAATAATAATTTACAGGAATTAACCTGTCCCCTCAAGGACGATTGCACTCTGGAATTTATTGATACAAGCAATAGATTGGGTTTGCTTATATACAAGGATTCACTCTCTCTTGTTTTTATAAGAGCAGCACATGAGATATTTCAGGATGTAAAAGTAGAAATAAAGCATTCAATTTCCGACGGCTATTATTGTGAGGTATATTCAAGATTCCTGATCACCGAAAAAGATGTGAATAAATTACAAGAGAAAATGCAAGAGATGGTGGAAGCTGATGACCCTATTGAAGGTAAGTTGATGAATATTATCGATGCCAAAAATACGTTCAGGAAAAAAGATGATAAAATTAAACTGGACTTGCTCAGTCATTATGAAAGAGAACAAATTTTAGTTTATAAATATGGTGAATTTTATGAAATTTCTAGTGTGCCTTTGGTGCCATCGGCGGGTTTCCTCACTTCATTTGACCTAAACTATCTTCCACCGGGTATAATTTTACGTTTTCCTTCTGCATCCGAGCCTGACAGAATTGCTACATACAAGCATCAACCAAATTTATTTCGTATTTTCACAGAGTATTCACGCTGGGGAAATATTCTAGATCTTTCTTATGTTTCTTCATTAAACAAAAAAGTTGATAGCTATGAAATTAACGAAACAATTCTAATTTCCGAGGCCCTACATGAAAACAAAATTTCCAAAATTGCCAGTCAAATTTATGAGCATTCCCAGAAGAAAAAGCTAGTTTTGGTTTCCGGTCCTTCCAGTTCGGGTAAGACCACATTTTCCAAGAGATTGGCTATCCAACTAAAAGCTGAAGGATTAAGTTCCCTAAAGCTTTCTTTAGATGATTATTTTGTTGACAGAGAGAATACACCAAAGAACGAAGAAGGAGAATATGATTTTGAATCAATTGAAGCCATTGATAAAGAATTGGTGAATGAGCATATTCAAAGACTTTTGGCTCACGAAACTGTGGAAGTACCAAAATTTAATTTTCTCAAAGGCATAAGAGAAGCTAAAGGACACTGGGAAAAATTACCGGAAGACGGAATATTAATTGTAGAAGGGATACATGGGCTTAATTCTAAATTAACTTCTTCTGTAGCTGTTGAAAATAAATTTAGGATTTACGTAAGCGCTCTTACTCAACTCAACCTTGACAATCACAATAGGATTCCTACTTCGGACACGAGAATTATACGAAGAATTGTTCGAGATTCATTTTTTAGAGGTTATTCCGCGGAAGAAACATTACGTCGCTGGGATTCAATTCGACAGGGTGAAAGAAAATACGTATTTAAATTTCAGGAAGAATCGGACGCTATGTTTAATTCTGCTCTTGTATATGAATTAGGAGTTTTAAAAAAGTATGCTATTCCTGCATTGAAAAAGGTTTCCGAAGAATCCGAACAATATCCATCAGCCTTACGACTTATAAAATTTTTGGAATTCTTCAGAACCGTTCCGGAAAATATCATTCCTAAGACTTCAATAATCAGAGAATTCATTTCTGGAAGCGCTTTTAATTATTAAAATTTAATGATTAACAATATTTTGACTATAGATCTTAATTTTAAATTATTAAAATTATTGACACAGCTAATTTAAATTTAGGTTTTTATCATCACAAAATTAAATTCCAAAAGCAATAAATAAGTGAAAAATAAATTGTGAGATTCTTTAACAGTAGGAGGATTAGTCCTAACTGGTAAGGCAGCGGTCTTGAAAACCGCCGGGCTCTGCCCTTGGGGGTTCGAATCCCTCATCCTCCGTTTTTAACCAGTTTAGGAGAGGTGGCCGAGTTGGCTTAAGGCAGCGGTTTGCTAAACCGCCGTTCCGAATTAAATCGGGACCGGAGGTTCGAATCCTCTCCTCTCCGCCATTAATTCATGCTGGGTCGTCGCCAAGTGGCAAGGCACAGGGTTTTGGTCCCTGCATGCGCAGGTTCGAATCCTGCCGACCCAGCCATTTTTAACTTTACTGGGATGTAGTCTAAAGGCAGGACAGTGGATTCTGGTTCCACCGGTGAAGGTTCGATTCCTTCCATCCCAGCCTTTTAAAGTTTTTAGGATTCTATAATATATGAATGAAAAATCAAAATTCACACCGTTCCTTTATATTTTACCGGCTGCCCTTATTGTTATTATCTTTAGGCTTGTCCCTATCACATTATCCTTTTTACTTAGTTTTTTTAAGTGGACGATCCGGGGCCCTGAAAAATTTATTGCTTTTCAAAATTACGTAAAACTTTTTAATGACCCGCAATTCTGGCAATCACTTCTTAATACTGTTTTTCTTGTAATTTTCGTTGTACCCTCTACTTTGATCTTTTCATTATTTTTTGCCAATCTGTTAAATAAAACTAAAGCTTTATCAGGATTTTTCCGTACCACCTTTTTTGTACCTACTGTAACTTCGTTAGTTGCAATTTCAATTGTCTGGAAATTGATTTTTGCTCAAAAAAGCGGTTTGATGAATCACTTTTTATCTCTTTTTGGTATTAATGGTTTGGGATGGCTTTCGGAAAGCAGAGGTATATTTGACCTGCTTTTTGGGGCTGTAGGAATTAATTTTAAGGAATGGTTGCATGTTTTAGCCGGAGGTACGGGAATACCGTTTAATACACTTTATATAATATTAGGTGGACCATCTCTGGCTCTTTTTGCAATTATTATCGTTACCGTCTGGCGTAGCCTCGGATATAATACAATAGTTTACTTAGCCGGTCTGCAAAGTATACCCGATATTTACTACGAAGCTGCAGAAATTGACGGAGCCAGTAAGTTTAAGCAATTTTTTAAAATTACCGTTCCCTTAATCTCACCTACTACTTATTATGTCTTATTGATGACAACTATTGTAACATTCAGGGTGTTTAGTCAGGTTTATTTGATGACAGGACCACCGGTTGGCGGTCCCCTGGGTACTACTAAAGTGATTGTTTACTACATTTTTGAAACCGGTCTGGGAGAAGCTATGGATCTTAGTTATGCCAGTACTATCGCGCTTGTTCTTTTCTTTATAATTTTATCAGTCACTTTATTACAAAGAAAACTGGAAAAGAAAGTACATTACTAATTATGTTCAAACAACATTTAGACAAACTTACGAGATACTTTTTTTTGATACTCTGTGCAGCTATAATGGTAATCCCATTTATCTGGATGGTTTCAACTTCTTTAAAATCTCAATCCGCTATTAATAAAGGGAGTGCTGGCTTTTTGCCGATCGAAATTGTAAATTATATAGAAAAAGACGGTGAAAAAGAATACGTGGAGATCATAGAAAAGAAAGAAAACAAAGCTGTAGTAAATATCTATGACGAAGAAAGAAAACATTTTAAGGAATCTTTCGTTGAAGTTTCTCCCCAAAGTATAAAAAGAGATACATTTATAAAATTTCATTTTAATAACTTTGTAGAAGCTTTTAATAAAGTCCCTTTTGGTAGATATTTTCTTAATACAATTTTTGTATCATTTTGTGTGGTAATTGGTGTATTGCTCACTTCTTCTTTGGCTGCTTACGCCTTTGCAAGGATGAAATTCGTAGGGAAAGATGCAATTTTTTACTTATTCATCAGCATGATGATGGTTCCGCAGCCTATTTATCTCATACCCTCATATTATTTGCTTACAAAAATACACTGGGTTAACACCTTCTGGGCTCTAATTGTTCCCTGGATTGCTAATATCTTTAGCATTTTCCTTTTAAGACAACAATTTAAAACAATTCCACAGGACTTATTTGATGCTGCTACTATAGATGGTTGCACTCGTTTTGAAATTCTTTGGAGAATTGTTTTACCCATTTCCAAGCCAGTATTAGCTACCACCGCTATTTTTGCTTTAATCGGTAGCTGGAACAGCTTTATGTGGCCCTTAGTAATGACAAATAGTGATAAAATCAGGGTTCTTCAGGTGGGACTCTCCTATTTTGCTCAAGAATCATCCTCCAGTACAGCCCTGTTGATGGCTGCTTCCACATTCACCGTTGCACCACTTATCATCTTGTTCTTATTTGCCCAAAAACAGATAATTTCCAGTTTCGTCTCCAGTGGTCTAAAAGGCTAAGATATTTGATCACTGTAACTTATCAATTTCCTCAAGCTGGCTATGTAAACTACTGAACTCTTGACAAATTTTTTCATTCCCAACAAATATCAAACAAATATTAATTATTTAATCTGTGAATAAAATTCAAAAAATTATCTATCATGAAAAAACTAAAAATAATTATATCCGGTCGTGTTCAGGGTGTCTGGTTTCGCGGCTATACTAAGAAAATTGCTAACTCTTTGGATCTTAAGGGATATGTAAAAAATTTAAGAAATGGTGATGTGGAAATTTTAGCTAAAGGTGACAACGAAAATATGGACGAATTGCTGAATAAAGTAAGAACAGGCCCTCCTGCTGCCCGAGTTGACTCTGTCCAGACAAAAGAAGTTTCGGAACCAGTAAACTATGAAAGCTTTAAAATCTCTTATTAAACTATTTCTTTTATTACTTTTTTGTTTCACATTAGCATTTTCTCATAATCCAAAATATGTAACGCCTTCTGAAGAATATCATATTGTAAAAAAAGGGGAAACACTTTATTCTATAAGTAAAAAGTATGATACAACGGTAGAACAATTAAAAAGAATCAATCAATTGGAATCCAATACCATTCTGGTAGGACAAAAAATTTATCTTAATGAAAAAAATCGCAGTGCCAAGTACTACGTCACCAGAAGAGAGATTCCGGAAAAAGGCTACCATGTAGTAAAAAAAGGACAAACCCTATATCGTATTTCCAGAATCTACGACCTCACTGTTCCTCAACTAATGCAATATAATAAATTAAGCTCTTATACGATAAAACCCGAACAAAAAATTTGGTTGCAGCCGAGAGAGACGAAATCCAGCAAGAGTTATTCCCTCCAAACCACCCAAACCCCCACGCCACCCAAGAAACCAGAAACTGTAAGTAAAAAAGTTCCCGACAAAAAAACCAAATCAACAAAAAAGGATACTTCCCCAAAGAGCAATTATCATGTAGTACAAAAGGGGGAAACACTATATAGCATTGCCACCAGATACGATATGACCATCTATGAATTAAAACATCTTAATAATTTAGCATCCAACAGAATTTTTCCGGGACAGAAACTTTATCTCAGCTCTACCAAAGCTAAGGAAGTTTCTAAGGTCTCTCCCATAAAATCAATAAAACTTCTATGGCCCTGCAAGGGTACTATTACAAATAAATTTGGTATGCAAAACGGAAAACCTCATAAAGGAATCGATATTGCTTGTCCTGTAGGAACTGCGATTAAGTCTGTGGCAGATGGTGAGGTGGTTTACTCTAAATGGCAGCGCGGCTATGGACATGTAATGATACTAAAGCACAAACATGGTTTGATGACTGTATATGCTCATAATAAAGAAAACTTTTTTAATAAAGGAGATAAAGTATCTCAGGGTGATAAAATTGCTTCTGTGGGCACTTCTGGTAATTCTAGCGGACCTCATCTTCATTTTGAACTAAGATTAGAAGGCAGAGCCAAGGACCCTCTTAATTATCTTCCATAATATACAGTTAAATATAAATTTTATTTATTTTTCAAAAGCATTGTTATTTTTTTAGTTTATATTTATTTAATCAAAAATTTTAATTATTTGACAGACGTTATAACTTTTAACAAAATATTCTTATAAACTAAGATCGGAGGAATAATGATTGATCTAAGCAGTAAATATATGGGGTTGGAATTGAATAACCCTATAATAGTTGGAGCAAGCAGTTTAACTAATGATATGGATTATTTAAAGAAAATTGAAAAAGCAGGAGCCGGAGCAGTTGTAATAAAATCGTTATTTGAGGAACAAATACAGCTGGAAAGATTTAAAATGCAAGAAGATCAGGAACGATATAAGTATCGTCATCCGGAAATGATTACAATTTTTCCTGAGATGGAACATCCAGGTCCAAAAGAACATTTATACTGGCTCAAAAAAGCCAAAAAAGATCTTTCGATTCCTGTAATTGCCAGCCTTAATGCCAAAAATGAATCCACATGGATCAAATACGCAAAGTCAATAGAAGAAACCGGAGTAGATGCAATTGAGCTAAATTTTTATGCTTCACCTAAAGATTTTGCATCTAACTCAAAGGATATTGAACAAGAACAAATCAATATTATACAAAAAATTCAGAATGAAATTTCAATCCCTGTCTCTGTTAAACTAAGTTATTTTTATAGCAATATCCTAAACTTTTTATCTCGTGTAGATAAAACAGGAGTTGCTGGTGTGGTCATATTTAATAGACTGTTTCAACCGGATATTGATATTGACAAAGAGGAAAATATATTCTCTTTAAATCTTAGCCGCAGCATAGACAACAGATTAGCTTTACGTTATACAGGGCTTCTATCGGAAAACATTTCTGCTGATATTTGCAGTACCACCGGCATAATAAAATCTAGTGATGTTATAAAAATGCTCCTTGCCGGCGCTTCCAATGTGCAGATTGTAAGTGCTCTGTACAGATATGGTATTGATTATATTAAAAAACTACTTGAAAAAATGGAAAAATGGATGGAAGAAAAAGGCTATAACTCTCTGTCTGACTTCCGTGGCAAGATGGACAAAAAACACAGTAAGGATCCGTGGGCTTATACACGCGCTCAATACGTAAAGATACTAATGAATCCGGAAAAACTGCTTGAAAAAAGTGAAATATAATTTACAACAGAACGATTCTTATTTTTACCATTACAGAATTTCAAAATTTACTTGACTAATGAAAAGCTAAGATTAAACTGTAACAATACAGAAGATTTTTCTAATAAAATCAATAAATAATTCGGAGGATTTAATGAAAATTACACCAATTGATGATCGAGTTCTAATCAAAAGCGTAGAAATGGAAGAGAAAAAAGCCGGGAATATAATTATTCCTGATACAGCAAAAGAAAAGCCCCAAATCGGAAAAATAATTGCTGTAGGAAATGACGAAGAATTACAGGACATAGTAAAAAAAGGTGATAAAGTAATTTATGCCAAATATGGTGGTACTGATGTTGAATTAGAAGGTGAAAAGTATCTTCTTGTACAAAGATCCGACCTTTTGGGGATTGTTGAATAAGACTAATAGAGCAAAAAGTTCATAATGTTCGGCGGCATATTATTATGCCGCTTTTTTTATTTTTAAATTAACCTGTAATGATTTTGAGCTTCCCGCTCAACAATGCCTTTTATTTCCATGGTAAGAAGCAGGGATGAAAGCTTGGAAACCGAATACTCAGTTTTACTCACCATTTTATCCAAGCTTAAACAGCGCTCATTTTCTTTAAGAATTTTATAAACCTTCTGCTCATCTTCAGACATCTTTACAGATGGGCTTTTAGATTTTTCCAATACTCCGGACTCGTTTTTTAATTTTATTTTATAGTCCTCCAGAATATCTTCTGCGCCTGTAATAATTTTTGCTCCCAGTTTGATAAGATAATTAGGACCTACACTTTCGGGTCTTTCAACATCACCCGGCAGAGCAAATATATCTCTATTTTGACGTAAGCCATTTTTAGCGGTCAACAAAGAACCACTGGTTTTTTTCCCTTGCACGACAAGCACACCTTTGCTCATTCCACTAATAATTCTATTTCTCTTGGGAAAGTTCCATTTTTCTACCTTGCTTTCCAAAGGAAATTCCGAAATTAAGGCTCCAGAGTGTAATATTTTTTTGGCAAGTCCCCTATTGGCTGCCGGATAAATGGTATCTAAACCAGTACCAAAAACCGCAATGGTTCTTCCGCCAGCAGCCAAAGCTCCTTTATGAGCCAATGAGTCTATCCCATAGGCAAGCCCACTTACGATTGTAAATCCTGAATTTGCCAATTCGGAACTTATTGTTTTTGCATGGTTTTTACCATAAGAAGTAGCTTTTCTTGTTCCCACAACGGCAAATGCATTATTATCGTTGGGTTCTATCTTACCTTTGATGTAAAGAACAATAGGTGGTGAGTAAATAAATTTTAGGAGATCCGGATATTCATAATCGGTAACGTTTAACAGGCGAACATTGTATTTTTTTATCAGTTCAAGCTGTTGAATAACAAAATCAGTTTCTACAGATTGGCACAATGCCTTAACGATTCTAGGTTGGAGAAATTGTAATTCAGATAATTTATATCTTCCGGCATTAAAAATTTCCTTGGCAGAAGGAAAGTATTTTAACAATTTTTTAATCTGTTTAATGCCCAATCCACTTATTGATTTTAATCTAAGCCAATATTTATAATCCACTTTTTTCAAAATGACGCTCCTCAATATGTTATTTTAATTTTTTTATTATATGATAGACCTCATATTTTAATTTATCCAGATTTTTCCCGGTTGCAGCAGAAACGGGAATGATTTTAATATTTTTATCCTGTAAATTTTCTTTTACTACCTTTACATATTTATCCAGATCGCCTTTTGGAATCAAATCAATTTTATTCAAAACGATCAATGATTCTCTATTAACCAGACTTTTTTTGTAAGAGGCCAGCTCATTTTTTAGTGTTTGAAATTTTTCATCAAGCTGGGGCTGAGTAATATCCATAACATAAAGTAAAACCTTATTTCTTTCAATATGCTTGAGAAATTGGATTCCCAGTCCTTTGCCATTATGAGCCCCTTCTATTATTCCCGGTATATCAGCCATCACAAATGAATGAATCTCATCTACTCTAACGACTCCAATACACGGTTGAAGGGTGGTAAATTGATAACTGGCAACTTTGGGATGGGCAGCGGAAAGATGGCTTATCAAAGTTGATTTACCGGCATTAGGAAAGCCTACTAACCCGGCATCTGCCATTAGCTTTAGCACTACTTCCAGATGTTTTACTTCACCTTTTTCGCCTTTTTCAAAGCGGGTGGGAGCTTGATTGGTGGTGCTTGTAAAAACTGCATTTCCTCGGCCTCCTTTGCCGCCTTTGGCCAGAACTGCTTTATCATTTTCATCAGAAATATCGGCAATTTTTTGGATTCTATTTCCTGCTTCGTCAATCTCATAAATAACTGTACCCAGAGGAAATTTGATAAATACATCATCTCCACTCTTACCGTATTTATTGGAACCTTGTCCTGCTTTGCCATCTCCGCCTTCAAAATGTTTCTTATAATTGTATCTGATTAAAGTATTTATATCAGGATCTGCTAGAGCAATAACATCTCCTCCATCACCACCACAGCCACCATCCGGACCGCCATGTGGAACATGTTTTTCACGTCTAAAACTACGGCAGCCATTACCACCGCGTCCGCCGTCTACTCTAATTTTTGCGTAATCAATAAACATAAATTATATCCTTAAACATTTTAAGATTTATTATTCTCATTTTTACCAATACTAATTATTTTTCTACCATATTTATTTCTTATTTTATCTACTGCTTGGGAAATTCTTGTTACTTTTTCCTTTTTCTCCTTAAACAGGTCAAGTTGTTTAACTTCATCAGAAAATTCCAATGCTGCCAGCTTAATGCCTAACAATCTAATTTTATTATTTTTTAAGTCGATCCTACGGAAAAGCTCAGTCACCATTCTGTAAACATCAGCTTCATAACAAATATCATTCTGTAGAGTTCTGTCCAATGTTTTTACTGTAAGGTCGGAGAATTTAACTTTTAGTGAAATTTTTTTGGCAGTAGCATTTTTTAGACGTAATCTATAGCAAACTTTATTAGCGATTTTTATGAGCTGCTGCTGGAGATAGTTACGATCGGACGAGCTCTGATAAAAGGTAATTTCATTACTGATAGATTTGGCTTTTTGTTTTTTTCTTTCATCAAGAGAGGTAGCAGAAGGAATTTCCTTTCCCTGTCCCATGTAATAGAGCTGTTTTCCGAATTTACCAAAATGCTTAATTAATAGAGTTTCTGATTTATCCTCAATATTTTTAGCTGTGAATATACCAAGATTCTTTAATTTTTCTGCTGTTTTTTTGCCAATACCAGGTATTTTTTCTACTGGTAGTTCTTTTAAAAATTCATCCAGATTGTCCTTATTAATTATAGTGATACCGGCTGGTTTTTGCATATCACTGGCTATTTTCGCCAGCATCTTGTTGGGAGCTATCCCGATGGAACAGGTTAGAAAAAGTTCATCTTTAATTTTTTCTTGCAATTTTACCGCAATCTCTTTGGCAGATTTAAAATAGGGAATACTACCGGAAACATCCAGAAAAGCTTCATCAATACTGATTGGATAGACCTTGGGAGTAAAGTTTCGACATATTTCAAAAATTTTTTTTGATGCTTTAGAATATTTCTCGTAGTTTCCATCCACAAAAATACCATGCGGACAAAGTCTTCTTGCCTTAAAAATAGACATAGCGGAGTGAACACCATATTTTCTTGCTTCATAGGAGGCGGTAGTTACAATTCCTCTGTTGCTATCTTCTCTGCCCACTATAACGGGTTTACCCCGCAATTCCAGATTATCCCGTTGTTCTATGGATGCAAAAAAAGCATCCATATCCATATGTAAAATAGTTTTATTCATGAACAAAAAATTTATTTATAAATGAAATTCAAACCTATTAATCATCTTTGATTTCACGAGTAGTTCTTTCAATTGGCTCAATCTCTTCTACATTTTTCTTTGTTTCCTGTATGCCCAGCTCTTCCATCTTTCGGGCACTGGGAAGAACTCTGCTATTAAGAGAACCGATGGCGGCATTATAGTTTTTTACAGTGGAATCAAGATTTTTCCTTACTTTTGATAGATGCTTTTGGAAAACTGCAAGTCTTTCGTAGAGCTCTTTTCCTCTTTCTGCAATAAGTTTTGCATTCTCAGCAACTTTTTGTTGCTGCCAGGAATGTGCTACTGTTCTTAATAAGGCGATGAGTGTAGCGGGAGTAGCAATTATTACTTTATTGTTTAAACTATCTTCAAACAAGTCTTTATCAAGCTCCAGAGCTGCACTAAACCATGATTCTCCGGGGAGAAACATAATAACAAAATCAGGACTTTTATCAAATTGCGCCCAGTATTGTTTCCGAGATAATTTTTTCATATAATTGCGGACTGCATGGGCATAGGCTTTTTTACTGGCTCGACGTTCTTTTTCTGATTTTGCCTCATTTGCATTCAAAAATTGTCTATTAAAGGGTGTTTTTGCATCTACCACCAATCTACGGTCTCCTGGCAGATAAACTACCATATCAGGTCTTAAAATTCCACCTTCACTCTTGCGTGATTCCTGTTCGGAAAAGTCACAATGTTCGGAAAGTCCTACTAATTCAACAATACGACGCAGGGTTATTTCTCCCCATCTGCCTCTTACCTCTGGTCTTTTTAAAGCATTTACTAAAGTGGAAGTTTTGTCCTGCAGCTTTATGTTCGTTTCCTTCATATTTTTTACTTGTTCCAGCAACCCACCATAGGCTTTCTGCCTGCTCTTTTCCATCTCCTTTATTTCATTATCATATCTTTCCAGAGAATTCTTTAACGGCTTCAAGGTATTTTCTATTGCTTCTTTTCCAAACTCGTTCTTTGTCTTTTCCAACACATTTTCCAGATTCTGTTTTGCTAATTTTAAGAACTCTTCATTATTTTCTTTTAAGGCTTTGGAGGACAGAGATGAAAATGTATCAGTAAGTTCCTTGGTGGATTTTTTTATCAATTGTTTCTGTTCTTCGATATTTTTTTGGGCTTCTTCAATCTTTGTTTCCAGTTTTGCTTTTTCTTCTCTTACTTCTTCGTAGTTCTTTTGTAAGGCATTATTCTCAGCATCTAGCTCCTGTTTTATCTGTTTCCATTCAGCAATCTGTTTCTCAGTCTCTTCCAATCTCGTATTCAATACAGCTTTATCTTCACTTAATTTAGCTTTTATTTTATTTAACTTTTTTATTCTACTCTGAGCAATCACATAGGAAATTATAAAGCCAGCAATCAAACCTATCAAAATAAATATAAATGTTTGCATAGTTTATATCCTTAATATAAAAAAATTTATTTTACAAATTTTTAATAAAAAAACAATTCTCAAATTGATTAATTTTCTGCTCCCTATTTACCAGAAATTACTACATCCGAAAACTGAATCCAGGGCAAAATGGAACTACCAAAATCAATTCCATCGCGTGAGATATTTACGATGTTTTTAAGTAATTCTGCCAGATTACCGGCAATCATTGTTTCAGTCAACGGATATTGAATTTCACCATCTTTGATATAATAACTATTCTTTGCAACTCCGGAAAAATCACCGTTATCATTAGGTCTTCCGCCGGAGAATCTACATAACAAGATGCCATTTTCTACTTCTTCAATCATATCTTCATAAGATTTCTCACCGGGTTCTATTACCCATCTACTACTACGATTCAAAGCTCTGTCGTGCCCTGTTTTATTGGCTCCGTATAGAGAAAGCAGGAATGATCTCAAAACTCCGTTTTTGATTACAGTATTATTTTGAGCCACAAAGCCATCTCCGGTAATGAATTTTTTATCGTCAATTTCATCTGCCCTTGGTCTGGAATGCAAAGTAAATTGAGAATCAGCAATTTGCTCATTTAAGCTGTCTTTGTAAATAGAATTACCAGTAATCAAATAGTAATCTCCCAAGTAATGACCAATATAACTTATAAATTCAGTCAAACAATGGGGAGTAATAATAATATCACCTTTTATCTTACCGGGAAAGGATTTTAGATGCAGTTGTTCTGAGGATTGTTGCAAAAGTTCATCCAGATATCCATAATCCTGCAATGGTTTTTCCAGCTCTTGTGTGCGGAAGCCTGTATAATTAAAAGAGGATGTTTTTTTTCCTTTTTTTGAAGTGAACATGGCAGTCATTCCATATATACCCTTATTCGATTGCAAATCTACTCCATTGGAATTCATAAAATATTTATTATTTTTGTCATAGGCAAGAATCAACTGTTCGTATATTGTATCAGGATACTTAGCTTTTGCATATTCAAGGAACTCTTCCAGTCTATCATACATTATGTTTGCATCCATATTTGTGCTGCCTGATTGAAAAACTTGTGGTGGTTGTTCCGGGGATATATCATTGGCTTTATCCGGTTTGGATGTAGTAGCAATAGCTATAACTTCTTCCACCGCCTTTGCTATTGAATCAGAATCTTCTTTATTTATGGAATATATTCCTTTCTTATCATCTACAATCGCTGTTAATTTGACAGTAGTATCAAAATTTGTTCTAAAAAGATTTATCTCTCCACTTTCAACGTTTAATTCGTGTCTTTTTTTCTTATTTATATAGCATTGAGCTTTATCTGCACCAGATTCTAACATCGAATCTATACAGTATTTTATCATTTTTTTTGTTTTCATAATTATTTACCTCCAATATTAACTTTGCATTTAATGGCGGGACCACCCATACCAACTGGTATCATCTGCTTTTTACCACACATACCTGCATTTAGCCAGCACATATCGTCCGATATCATGGTTACGGTATTTAGCATATCAAAAGCAACACCGGAAATAGTAGTGTCCTTTATTGCTTTACCAATCTTGCCGTTTTTTATCTGATAACCTTCAGTTATTCCGAACATAAACTCACTGGTGGAGTCCGCCTGACCGTTACTGGGTTGAACAAGGTAGTAACCATCTTCAATCGTAGATACCATATCATCCAGTTTGCTAACACCGGGCAAGATAGCTGTATTACGCATGCGTATCAAAGCTTCATCAGAATATTTATAAGCTCTGGCGTTACCGGTTGGCTTAGTATCAAAGAGCTTTGCGGTTTCTTTATTGTGCATAAATGATTTTAAAATTCCGTTTTTTATTAAAACCGCATCCTCTGCTTTTGTTCCTTCATCATCCACAAAAACCGGGACAGGACACAAATCATCTCCAGCATGGTGAGCAAAATCAACCAGATTAACCAGTTCAGAAGCTACTTTATGGCCCAGATTATCACCTGCTATGGAACCTCCCCGGACAATATCAGCTTCTGTAGTATGTCCTATTGCTTCATGTGCAAGAATACCTGCCAGCTTGGAATCCAGGATCACATCAAATACCCCTGATCTGGCAAAAACACCTTCTGCTTTCTTTTTAACACTTTCATAAAGTTGAGCCAGTTTTTGGTAGATTTCATCAAGATTCCCAAAGTTATCTTCAAATTGTCCAAATCCGCCCATCACATTTGCCAGTTCTACCGGTTTACCGTCTTTTTTAAGGCTGAATTTAGCATAGATATTGGCTCGGGGGACCATGGAATATGCTTTTGAGCCATCAGCAGTTAACAGATTTTTCTCCATATCAAGAAGACCTAATATTAAAGCATGAGAAGATATATCCGAATACTTTTTATCAATGTGTGCATCTATAGTTTTCATAAAGTCAACTAATTCTTGCTTTGTTTTTTTCTTCTTCTGAGTTGTAAAATCCTTATCAGATTCAGCAGAATTGCCGGATAATTGAAACTGATGGGATTCTTCTTTTTTCTGTAAAAATTTAGCATTTTTAGTAGCTGATGCTATAGCTTCTTTGATTGTTCTGCTAGATATTACAGGATTGGAAGCAAAGCCCCAGTTCCCGGATTGATATACTCTGGCACTTAAACCACTGGAAGTTGAACTACTATTGCCCATGATGTCCCCATCAACTATAGAAATATGTATGTTTCTATTTTCCTGCAAGCGCAGTTCTGTGTAATTCTTAAAATATTTTGCATATTTTTTTAAATCTTGTTTTATCATTTTATGCTCCATTTTTTGTTAAAAAATTCAATTTATCATAACCTGTCCAGTTTTATACATCTGATAGGTCTTGGGTTATATTTTATACTGATGCTAAGCAAAACTATGTGAGTAGGTTGGAAGTCCTTGAAAGGGCTATCTTACGTGTATACCTTAGTTTCAACAAGTTGAAGCTTGCGGTTAATGAGCAGCTTTTTTGTTGTATTTTAACTACCTTATTTATCGCTTCCAGCGAATGAACCTGTCTTTAGACTGCAAACATAGGGTAAGAGCCCTATGCTAATTTATTTATCCCCTTCGGGGAATGTATTTTGATAATTTAAATTTTAATTGTTAGTTATAGTTTTTTGACAAAAATTACATATAATTGAAATTAAACCATACTTGTCATCCTTGATGAGTCACGATTTATCGTGACGAAGAAGTCTACGATCCCGACTGGTCGGGGGATCTGCCGAGAGTAAGCGCTGAGATTTGAATTCATTAAATAGTTCATAGATTTAGCGAATTTAGAAACTCATCCTTATTTAAGATTTTGGTGCCTTCCGGGAGACTCTTCTTCGCTGAGCTCATCAGAGTGACAATGTTTTTTAGTGCTGTTGTATTTTTTTTTGCCTTTAATCTTTATTCTTTTATCTTTTCTCCCCTGAATCCTGTCCCCTGAATCCTGAATCCTAATCCCTGAATCCTGAATCCTCTTTTCCCACAGTCTCACATTCTCACAGCCTCATCGACATTCTTCCCCGCGTCTTCCCGCCTTTGCGGTGATTTCTTTCCTCCCCTCTCACTTTTCACTTTACCTTGACCATCTTCCTTACCACTGCATTTTTGTTATATTCCAATTTATAAAAATATGTGCCGGGAGCCACTTCTCTACCATTGCTACCTTTGCCGTCCCACCTTATCTTTGTCTTGACACCAAAATTATTAGCTCTGCCTTCGTATCTGCGTACTAACTGCCCTTTTGTATTGTAGATGGATAGAGTGTAGTTCTCTACTCTTTCGTAGTCGGAGGTGATGAATAATATTTCAGTATTATTTTGAAATGGGTTTGGCTTGTTCTGGAAAAGATAAATCTTATTAACAAAGTTAGTGTCAGGATCTTCTCCTACTGCTTCAGGTTTATACTCATAAGCTCCTATATCCACTCTGCCGTTATAGATTCTGGGATTACCTGCCAGGTCAGTAGCAGGCAGATTTAAACCGGTTGTATCAGGAGTACCTGCATCTATGCAGGGTGAGTCTTCACT